>JABDFK010000021.1 GCA_013286585.1 Deltaproteobacteria bacterium | reverse complement strand
CGGTTCACTTGCAGACGCAGCGCCATGAAATACTGAGTGGCCGGGTGAAAACCTTTTCTGCGCCAACCCTCAACGCGCTCCACTAATGCCGCCAGCTGCCGAGTGGTGGTGAAGGGCTCGGACTCACGATCGTTCACTATGGCGCGCACCACACGGTAGGGTTTTTGAATTTCCCCTAGCAGATGAAAAATTTGATTGAGCTGATCCTCCGTGGCCGTAGCAATCAATTCGGCGGCAGTCACTCCCTCGCTGGTGTTCATGCGCATATCCAACGGGCCATCGTGATAAAAACTAAATCCCCTACGACCTTCGTCAAGTTGCGGAGAACTGACGCCAAGATCAATCAGCATCGCCTGAAAGTTTCCATACTGCTTGAAATCAAATTTTTTAAAATTGGCGTGCACAATCTGAAGTCGATTTTGCTGAATCTCTGAATGGAACTCCTGCCGAGCAAATTCAATGGCCTCAGGATCCTGATCCATCGTTAGCGCGCTGACATTCGGAAAGCGCTCAAGAACCGCCCGCAGATGGCCACCACGCCCAAAGGTTCCATCAAAATATCTGGCACCAGTCACACCTTCTAATACCGGAGCCAAAAGCTCCAGAATCTGATCCTTCATCACTGGAATATGTAGGGGTGCTTGTGCCATCCACTCATTGAAACGAAAATTTGTTGGACTGACATCAACTGATCCGTCTTTTTTTACCACCAAGGACCTAGGTCGAGGACTTTTAAACATTAGCATCAACATTCAAGAATTCCACATGTTAGAATTTTCGAATGATGCTCGAGTGCCCCAGGTGTGGGTTTTCACAGCCGCAGGATCGCTATTGTGCGAACTGTGGTGTTGACATGGAAAATTTTAAAAAGAGCGCGCCCTCTGTGGGTCAGCGCATCTTTTCCAATCCGGTTATTTACATCGTCCTGGCCTTTCTACTTTTTTGCGTGATTATCGTCTTTGTGCGACGCCATTCGAAAGAGGAAATGGCCAATCGCATGCAGTTTCTCAAGGGTGGACCGATGATGGTGGCCCGTCCTGGAGTGCTGATGAAGAACAATACTCAGAGTATGCCTGCGGCACCACCGCCTCCCCCCACGGCTGCACCGACGGTGAATGCCGTCCATGCTTTTGAAGCCACAACTCCAGACGAAAATGCAAAAGCCTTTAGCGATGCCGTGCAAATGCGCTTGTCCTTCGCCGAAGTCGATCACCAAACTATGGAACTTCTTCGCCAAGACAGTCGCGCCACTGGGCAATTCACCGAGTTCGGAGATTTCAAAGCCGGCGCTCTTCCCGCCCACCGCCGCGCTGCCAACGAGCGCGGCGTCCGAGTGCTATTCAAGACCAGCGAAAAATTAGATCACGAACACATGAGTTTTTCCGCCAACGCCGGAGAGTCCAAATCCGACGGAGTGTTTCTGGGGATCACTTACAGCGTGAACCTCACCCACATCGAACCGGGATCTATCTCTGGAGAGATCGAAGTCTTGCAAAATTTTCATGAGTCCCAAGACTTGAATGATCCACCTGTGCGTCGCACGTACCCGTCCACCACCTTCGAATTGACACCGGGACAAGGCTGGATGGTGACTCTGAACTTGCCAACGGCGGCACAAGAAGATCCCGAAAGCACCTCTGCCGAGGGCGTGATGCGAATATTTCAGTCGCCCCAGTACAAATCCAGACAGACAGAGTTTACTTTATTCTTCGACTTTGATAAAACTTCCAGCAACCAAAACGCTGGAAAAAACTCTCAATGAATAAAGTCGCGGCAAATTCCGAAGTTGAACACAAGTATGGCCCGCAAGTTCACATTCTGAACAATCATTTTCTGACAGGGTTGTTGGCTCGACTGTGTGCCCCGGAAACTTTTCAACCAGAGATCAACCATCTGGTGCAGATACTTTATAACCAACTTTTGATCACGGCAATGAATCAAGAATTCCCGCGGGAGACTTTTGAAACCGCCACGCGCATGACGGCCATGCATCCCAATCAAAAATTGCGCGGCGAGCGGCTAGCCCATGACCAGCGCGCCATTGTCGTCAACTTGGCCCGAGCCGGAACCTACCCCTCCCACGTCTGCTTCGACACACTTCACTATGCGCTTCACTACGAGGTGATGCGCCAAGATCACGTTTTTGCAGCGCGCACCGTGGATGGGAAAAACAATGTGACCGGCACAGAACTAGGAGCCACAAAAATTGGCGGCGACAAGGACAGGGCCATTGTACTGTTCCCTGATCCCATGGGAGCCACTGGCAACACGATCATTTCTGCCATCGAACATTATAAATCCAAAGTAGCGGGCCGGGCTCAAAAGATGCTGGCCTTACATTTGATCATCACGCCGGAATACCTCAAGGCCGTGCTGGCCGCGCATCCAGATGTGGTCATCTATGCTTTGAGACTTGACCGGGGACTTTCCTCTGAGGCAGTAATTAAGACTCCGCCAGGAACTCATTGGGATCAGGAAAAAGGTCTGAATGAAAAACAGTACATCGTTCCCGGCGGCGGTGGTTTCGGCGAAATCATGAATAATTCTTTTGTTTAGGACAGGACCAGGAGAACACAATGAGCAACCTCAAACTCTCGACCTATATTTCTGAAGAGCAAATTCAAAAAAAGGTCACGGAAATCGGTCAGGCCATCAGTGCCAAATACAAAGGCAAGGACTTGGTGGCTGTGTGCGTTCTTAAAGGCTCTTTTGTTTTTTTCTCTGATCTTATTCGCAGTATCAGTAACGATGTGCAGTGCGAATTTTTTGGCGTTTCTAGTTATCATGGTGGCATGACTTCTTCTGGAGAGGTCAAGGTCACTTTGGATTTAGCCCATCCGATACAGGGCAAAGATGTGGTTTTAGTGGAAGACATTGTCGACACTGGCATCACCATGAACTATTTGAAATCGGCGATGCTCTCTCGTAAACCAAAGTCGTTGGTGACTGTGGCTCTGCTGGAAAAACCAGATGCCTTGAAGGTTCCCTGCGAAGTGGACTACGTGGGTTTTAAAATTCCGAATGATTTTGTCGTCGGATACGGTCTGGATTATCAGGGATTGTACCGCAATCTACCTTATATCGCGCAAGTTCAGTCGCTCAATTAGTAGTTGGTGGTACAACCAACGATCAGCTCCACCGAGTGCAGCCTGGAAAATTCCGGTGCTGGGGCTAAGTTCCAACTCCATTTCTGCTGCCATGGTATTTCTAGCTGCTCGGACACAGTGCTGCTGCTGTCTAAGATTTCGCCTTTCAAATCACGAATATTGATTTGAAAATCTGAGAACAAAAGATATCGCGTCGCCGCCTGCCGGATTTGCCTCAAGTGCCTGTCCTGCAGTTCCATTGAAAGCTTTGAGATCTGAGCCTCATCCTGCCCTTGTTTTCGCAGGCGATTTCCCGGCACGTAGGACAGCTGGGAAAGCAGGTTGGCCGATATGATGAAATCAAAATGATTTCCTAGATCGTCTTGATTCAGATCTAGCTCTACAAAGCGAAAACGTTCCCTATGTTCCGATCTGCCGACAAGCTCACGCACCGTTTTTGTGTGAACCACGTCGATCAGATCAATTTTCTCAAAAGACTGAGCCAAAATCTGTGGGGGAGTTTCTAGCAACAAGCCGCTTCCCAGAACTGCTAGTGTTGAAGCCTTGGGAAGTTTCGAATTCAGCAGCTGGTGGCAATTTCTTAAATGCTCTGACCAATGCTGCCGGCAACGTCGGGCCCGATGCGCTAAGGCGATGCTGTGATAAAGATAGCCATTGGCGCGGGCCTTGGAAGTCGAAGAGGTCGTGAAATAATCCCAAAGTTCTTGAATCATCGCATCTCGAAAAGTAAAAATTCAGATTCTTGCAAACCCTTCGCCGTGAGCTGCGCCTTCTCTCCAGGAGTCCAATTGAGGGCGTCACCCTTCTCTAACGTTTGATCAAAAATTTCTAGGTTACCGCTGGCCACTTGCAGCCAATAAGACTTTGTCGAATCCAGAGGCGTCGAAAGCTGGCCGCCCTCATCGAGCACGCAGGCATAGATGTTCGCATTTTGATGGATCGGAAGTGCCGTCGCGTCTTTGTCTCCGGAAATAATTTTCAGCAATTTTCCATTTTTTTCACTCTTGGCAAACTTCTTCTGGGAGTAATGCGGATCGCCACCGGGTTTTGCCGGGATGATCCAGATCTGTAACAGTTCCAGCTCACTGTTCGCAGAGGGATTGTATTCGGAATGAAAAACCCCGGTGCCAGCGCCCATCACTTGAATTTCACCTTGCTGAATTTGTGCCTTGTTGCCCATGCTGTCCTGGTGCTCGACGGTCCCGCGCAGAATATAAGTGATGATTTCCATGCTTTTGTGCGGGTGCTGCGGGAATCCCGTGGCAGCGGCAATGAAATCATGATTGATCACACGCAAATCAGAAAACTGCATGTGAGCAGGATCCATATATTCACCGAAGGAAAAACTGTGATAGGACTTTAGCCACTGATTTTCAAAATATCCACGCTCTTTAGATCGACGAAGTTTCATCGGTTTTTCTCCTGAGGTCGTCCGTTAAGGAACTTTAAGTTCTTGGCCGGCTTTCAATTCACCGGGCGAATCCATTTTATTAGCTTCCATAAGTTCTTTCAAGCTGACACCGAAGTCTCTGGCGATGGAATAGAGTGTATCACCTCGATTAACCGTGTAGACATGCGGTCCCTCCACTTTAGCGATAGTCTCTGCTGGATGCTCCAAATCACCGTCTTCGCTTTTGGGTGGAGGCAAATGCGCCGGTGGCGGCGAAAATTCATTCTCTACCAGATCCTTCTTATTTTTCGGAATATAGATCACGCCATTTTTTGGAATTGGGTTGCCGAATTTTCGTGCCATGGCTGTCACCTGGGGATTGTAAATCTGCGCGATTTGATCATTGCCATCAAACCAGCGCAGCACATCTTTCCAGCGCACGGGTTTAGGCAGCTTCACTTCAGATCCATCCAAGGGCTTCGACCAAAAAACGGGTCCGAAATATTTGGGTGCATTCCGTTCGGCTTCAAGTGCTGCTAAAAAACTGGCATAAAAATTTCTAGAGGCAAAACCCAGGTGTTTTTTTCGCCCAATATTTTGTACTAGCTCGCCGAGCTCTCGCGTTTTGTAAAGTTTGGTTAACTTTAGAACTCCCGCAGGGCCGTGGTTATAACCCGTGACCGCCAGGGGCCAGGATTCCAGCATATTGTAGTTCATGCGAAAGAGCTTTGCTGCCAAGCGGGCCGCATCGTTCGGATAGTTTCGTTTGTCGATGGTATTGTTGATCATCATGTAGGGACGGCCGGTGTATCTCATGATTTGCCAAAGCCCACTGGCACCCACTTTAGATCTAGCCAAAACGTTGAAAGAGCTTTCCACAAACGGCAAACGCGTGAGCTCAATGGGTAGACCCGCCTCGCGAAAAATATTCTCAAAATCTTCTAGATACCGGCCAGAGAAAAATATTCCCTGCACGATTCGGTCACGTTGGCCCAACTGAAATCGAAGTCGATTTTTGGAAGAAGCCTCGATAAATTTTTTCTTGCCCGATACCTTTTGAAAATAATCCCAAATTCTTTTTTCTTCCTGCGGCAGATCCGGGGGCTCTGCCTTGTAGCCTTGAAACTTCTTGAGCAAAGCTACGATGCGCTTTTTGGCCTCTTTGACGGCTTTACTTCGCAAGCTGCTCTTTTTCCCCTCGGACAAATCGGTTCGCGATGAAATATGGGTGAAATCCAAAATTTCGTAAACCAAATCTATGTTTTCGGAGTCATGCAAAAGTCCCTGATCGGTAGTATATTTGGTATAGATATCCAGCCAAAACTGAAAATTAATTTCCAATCCTTTCGGGACATCAAAAGCCCCCGGTGTCCAGCCGAGCGCGCCCTGCTCGTTGACATAGTCCGGCGGTCGCCAATTCCTTGCCCCGGTGAGGTTTCGCTCTCCGGCGATTTCCTCTAGAACGACCGGGGTGTCTTCGGTGGTTCCGGCCTCTTCCTCACACCGAGCAGCCAACGATAACAGTTGAAAACAAATGAATAGGCCAGAGATCAATTTCATCGCGTTTATTTTTCCTCGTCGATCACAGCTAAACAAAGTTGATCAAACAGCGAGCGGACATTGGTTTCATCATCGCCGCCATTGTACATCATGACAAAGGGAATCGGCGAACCATCAGGTCCAGCTAAATATCCCGCCAACGAAACGACTCCATCCAGCGATCCGGTTTTGGCCCGCACTTGTCTCTGACCAGGTCCATTTTTGAAACGCTTTTTCAGAGTGCCGTCGACTCCAGCGATGGGCAGGGACATAGTCAGCTCCGGCTGCACCTGAAATCGATTTTTCAAATCATTGAGCACTTTCCAAAGTCCAAACGCAGTCAGTCGATTGTCACGCGTAAGACCCGATGGATTCTTCAGTTCAAAGTCAGATTCCTTAACACCGATACTTTTCAAGTAATCACGGCTGAGCCCCATCGCTTTGGCGATCGTACCCGGTTTTGAAATTTTGGCGGCCGCATTTTTAGATAACATCTCGGCGATGTAATTATTCGAAAATTTATTCATGTCGCTTAAGATCAGTTCGATGGGCTTGCTGTCCACATCCGCCAGCAGCTTGGCCTCAGCGGGGGTCACTCCTGTCTTCACTTTTCCAGTGGTCTCAATGCCACGCTGTCGCAGAAAACTTTTCAAGTTGGCTCCCGACCAGAGATCAGGTTGGGTGATATTTTTGTAAACCGTGACTTCTTTTGAATCCACGGCAATTCTTCCCTTCACGATCACCACATCACCCTGTTTGCCGGTGCGGGAATCGCGCTCTACGACCACTGAGTTGCCCGTCCCCGGCGCGGAAGTTTTGACCTCAGCTCTCAATTCGATGTAGTCATTTTCTGGATCGGCAAAAACCAAGGCGGACTCGCCGGGGGATTTCCCTGGACGAACAAAAACATTCACGGAATTCCAGTTGAAGGACATGGCTCCAGTCGGTGCATCATAAGCCCGGTCCACGCGAACATCCTGACGACTGGAATCGAAGCGACTTTGATCAAAAAGACTATCATCGACGACAATATCGCCATCGATGAATTTGATTTGAGAGCGCAGAAATGTGTTCACCAAAACCCACATATTCTCTGACACAAAAGACGGATCGCCGCCGCCCTTCAAATACAAATCACCTTTGAGATGAGAGCCCTCCACTTTTCCAGACGACCACAGTTCAGTTTTGAACTTTGAGCCCGGAGGAATCTGCTCTAACACCATCGCCGAAGTGACCAGCTTGGTGACCGAAGCCGGCATCACCTTTAAACTTTCGTTCAAAGCAAAAATCGGATTCTTGCCGCTGGGATCAGCGCTGACGAAAATCCCCATATGGCCTTTCGAAATTTTCGAATTCTGCAGAATTTTGCTCATCCGCTTCTTCCACAGAGCCGCGTCAGTACTAGCCTTTGAGCCAAGAGGTATCGTGAGCAAAGAACAGAAAAGTAAAAAAACACCGAAATTTTTCATCATTCAATGATGACACTCCATGATTTAACAGGCAAACCCTTGTGCAAAGAACCCGCCACACGTCACAATATTAATTGTAAATGTGGTCTGAACGAAAACCCTTACTTTTACTGGTCGAGGACAACCCGTCCACCCAAGCAGCGCTGGCCCGACTGTTTCGTTCTCAATTTGAAGTGACCGAAACAAGTTCTCCGCTGAAAGCACTAGATATCCTGCGCGGCGGAGCAACACCAGAAATCATCTTCAGCGATTACATTATGCCAGAGATGACAGGTCTTCAGTTCCTGAAAGAGGCCATGCTGCTATCCCCCACTTCCATGCGCATCATCCTCACTGGACATTTGGCCACCGAGGAATTGACCAGGGCGATGCAAGAAAATGTTCTGCATCGAGTGCTGATGAAGCCTTGGGAAAATGATTTATTATTGTTTCAAATGCAGGAAGTATTAAAACTTCAAGAAATTTACAAAGAGAAGCATCGACTGGAAACACTGGCGATCACAGACCCCGTGACCGGACTTTTCAATCATCGGCATTTTCAAAACAGCCTGCAAATTGAACTGGACCGCGCCTTGCGCTACTCGCAGCCGCTGTCTTTGGCTCTGATTGACGTGGATTTTTTTAAAAACGTCAACGACAGCAAGGGGCACTCCCTGGGAGATCAGCTGCTGAAGCAGGTTTCCCAGATCATCAGAAATGGAGTGCGCACGATCGACATCGTCTGCCGCCACGGGGGTGACGAATTCGCCGTCATCCTGCCACAAACGGATTTTGCCGGGGCCCGCGAAGTTGCGGAAAGAATTCGCAACGAATGCAACAAATCCAAGGCTACACTAGTGGGTGAGATCACCTTAAGTCTTGGTGTTTCTGCACTTTCACTTCTAAAAAGTCTTGGTGGTAAGAATGTCGGGTCTAGGCAGTTGATCGATTCAGCGGATCAGGCGCTTTACCAGGCCAAAAGAAACGGTAAAAATCAGACGATCGTTGCCCAGCCTACAAAGATCCCCTAAGCTGAAACTCTATGAAACGACAGGACTGGATCATCATTTTTTTGCCTCTCATCGTGGTTTGGTATTTAGACCGAATCACTAAATCCTGGGCCGGCACGCTTCAGGGCTATCACTCTTTCGGCTTTATCAATTTTTCGTTGCACTACAACCCGGGCGCCATGCTGGGGCTCTTCGCCAATCTACCCTCGATACTCCGTGTGGTGAGCCTTTCCACCGGCGGCGCTTTTTTGGTGGTGATCTATATTCTAATTCAATATTTGTTACCCATTCGCTCGATGACTCTGCGTTGTGGGATGTCGATCCTCTTGGGCGGCATTTTGGGCAACGTCACAGATCGAATTCTTTCCGGTCAGGTCACTGACTTTATTATTATGAGTGCGGGCTCGCACCTATCACCGGCATTCAATGTTGCCGATGCGGTCCAATGGGTGGGCTATGCCATGGTGGTTTTTGCCATCGCTAAAGAGGGCGAAAAAATTTGGCCCGAAAAAAACAGCCGACGACAATTTTGGATCAACCCCACGTTCCAGCTTAAGTACTGCTATTTACTGACCGGAGTGGGCCTTAGCATCAGTCTAATTTCCACAGTTTTCTCTTACACCTATTTTCAGGTGGCAATGGTGGACCTAGTGGGACCCAACCCGCAAATCGTCGATAAGTTTTTAGTGCCCTATCTGATCACCTTCGGCGTGGTGAGCGTGGGTTTTTGCGTGGGGCTATTCACCGTCGGAAAAATTATCTCTCACAAAATCGCTGGGCCCATTTATGCCTTTGAAAAGTACATGTCCGATCTTGTAGAAGCCAAAGAGAAGAAATCGAGCCTTCGCCCTTTCAAATTGCGATCACGGGATGAATTTATGGAGCTAGAAACTCTGGCTCACGCGGTGAAATTAAAGCTGGCTCCGGATGTCGATGAATCCGGTGGTGGCGAAGTCCTACCCATCGAACGCCTAAAAAACGATTGAAATATCCGTAATTTTTTCGAAGTAAAAGCGCTTTTGGGCCCGATCCAAATGGCAAACACCCATAACGAAATCACCATCAGGATTGCGCACGATTCCCAGGGGCGTGATGCGGCGGGATTTTCCCCTCACCGAGCCACCTTCATACACCAAATCCAGGTCTTTGCGCGTGGAAAGAGCCTCTACGACCATTTGATATTTGGGCTGATGATGGGACAGCAGCTCGTATTTTTTCCAATCTAAGCTCTTTCCCATTTTCGAAATAATTTCTGAAAGCGGTGTCAGTGCGCCCATTCGTCGCATGCATTCCAATCCCACTTCAAGGCAAGCCTTGGCATCATCCAACGCCCGATGCGCAGTCCCTTGATGCAAATTCAGAGTTTTGATCAGCGTCTGCAATTTGTGATTCGCACTTTCCGGAATCAACTGCCGCGCCAGCAAACTGGTGCACAGAGGAGGCTCTGTCGGAAGGGGAACCCGATATTTTTCAAACTCTACAGCCATGAAGCCAAGATCAAATGGAGCATGGTGAGCCATGACCACACTGTCCTTAAAAAAATCGGCGATGCCTTGAATTTTATCTTTCATCAGCGGAGCGGTTTCCACCATTTCATTGGTGATGCCATGAATGCCGATGATGAAATCGGACATTTTTTCTTTGGGCTTTAAAAGAGTCTGAATCTCTCCGATCACTTGGCCAGCCTGCCATTTGACGGCACCGAATTCGACCACATCAGCGCCTAGAGGATAGGCACCGCTGGTTTCAGTGTCGAATGCCACGAAGGTGAAATTGGACCAAGGCAGATCTGTGTTCATGACCTGGAATTAACATCGGACAAGATGAAAGTCCAGAGAGCATCTTCATTCAGCAACGGGCATTTACCATTTCCAATGGATTGTCAGTATGATGAAGAGATGCGACTTCATAGAATTTTTTTCATTCTCGTCACCGCGATGGCCATGTCCGTCAGCGCGCAGGAATCCAAGGACAGCGCCAACACCACGGCGCTGAGTGCTGCCAGATTCTTCGGTACGTTTGAGGTGACCTCCAACTACATGAATGAAGCCATTTCCCAAACCAATAATTCTTTCGCGGTTCAACCGACGTTGGGATATGTGTGGCCTCACGCACAGATTGGAATCTTTACTTCCAACGTGCAGTATCCCGACAACGGTGAAAGTTTAAATGTCCGCCCGTTCGCCTGGTACATGTTTGTCTTCGGATCTGGCGTTGAACTCAAAGCGCAGTACAATTTGGACATGTATTTTGCCTCCAACCAGCGCAACGGAAATATTTTTCGCCTGGATATGAATGTGCACGGTCAGCATGGCATCATCGAGCAAAACGCCAATTGGTATGGCACTGGTCAAAGTGGCTATTGGTTGGCTTATCAACGCAGTTGGCAGATTCCCTGGAGCCTCGAGTACAAATTGGAAGCCGGATATTTGCTTTCTAACGCCTCCACTTACACCAGCTACTTCGGAGTACAAACGGGACTGGGTTACAAATATCAAGATTTCAATTACGAACTTCTCACCAACTTCAATTCCAATGCCGGCCAATTCGCCGGAACTGCGGCCATGGCGTTCTGGCTCACCCTCACCACTAAGTTTTGACGCTCTTCACTGAATTATTTTGTTGAACTCGGACGGCCGAGCATAGTCTGATGTTCCCCCTAGGGGGTTCTATGAACTTTGGCATTCTCGGTCTTTCAGTTTTGCTGATGAGTTTTGCCGCACACGCAAGCTCTGACCTCTACAAAGATCTTTTCGATGCCGTTCAGTTAGATCCAATGGTGAAAAATCTGCGGATGATGACGGGATACGACCCCGTCACGATCGACGGTCAAACATTCGCAATTCCCACACGGGACAACGATAAAAATAAAAAACTGTTTCGAAAATTCTTTGTGAATTACTTTCAAGCCTTGGGCATTCCAGTCCAAGAGCAGCCCTATGGCACAGACACCGCCGGTACCATCGGCACAAATGTCGAAGCTGTTCTGCAAGGCAGAAGTAAAGACAGCATCATCGTTGTTTCCCACTACGACAGCACCGGGGTCGCGAACAATCCTGCTGTTGACGACGCAGCCAGTGGGATAGCAATTATGATGGAGACCGCAAAACTCTTGGCGCCCTATCAATCAAAATTGTCCCGAACCATCCGGTTTGTCGTTGCAGATCATGAAGAGGACACGGGAAGTGGAGATCGAGAATATGGATCTTACATCACCAGAATTGCTAGGTGGGAGGGCTTTAAAATTGCCGGGACCATCGATTTCGATCAGTCGGGATGGCTCAGTCCTACCAATGACGGCAACCAAATTGACGTCTACGTTGATGGTGCCGAGCAGAAAAGTGAGATGACGGATGTGCTGGATGACACTATCAAGTCTTATTCAGATCTGCGGCCCAAGTATTTCTATGGTAATATTGGCGATGACGCTAACGTCATGACAGGCGTTGACGGTGGCGTCTGCCCTTCTGAAAAAGATAACCAGCAGAATCCCTTTAAAGATGCTCGTGGGGACACTCTGGAGACCCTGACGATGTCCTATTATCTAAGAATCGCAAAGCTAGATGTTGCTTTCGTGGCAAAGGCAGCCCAAATCAATCCCTAAACTAAGTTCCAAAATGGGTGTTAGTCCCAACAATCGTGTTACTATTACATCCGTCCAGCCTCGATCCCAATTGTATTGTTCGTGAACTTGGTCCAACACATGCAAACAGCTGCTTGTTCGATCAACAACAATATATAAAGGGAGAATAGTATGAAGAAAATGATTTTTGTCGCTGTGGTTATGGCAGGATTGTCAGCCTTTGCTCAAGAGGCATCTGAGTGGAACAGCAGTACAATGGGTCTTAGTATTTCTGGTGATTCCGCTCAAATTGAGGGATCTTGTGGTTTAATCACGGTCGCGAAGGGTTGGAACACTCAAGGAATTACCATGACGGGCGAATCCTGCGGCGGACCAATCTGCAGAAACTTTCACCCGGTGGCACTAAAGGCTGATGAAGTGAATGGCAAAATTTATCTGCGCATCCAAGGTTCTGGTAGTGCGATTGTTTTCGACCACGGCCAATACTCACCTAGATTTCGCTGCCTTTAAATCCGCAGCTTAGTGCTTGGACTTGCCGCCACGACTGTCGACAGCTTGTTTAAC
Source organism: Deltaproteobacteria bacterium (assembly GCA_013286585.1). Lineage (GTDB taxonomy): Bacteria > Bdellovibrionota > Bdellovibrionia > Bdellovibrionales > Bdellovibrionaceae > CAIYID01. Next base: position 19,799 of record JABDFK010000021.1, on the reverse strand, counting down.
AAAGCTGTCGTAAACCGACATTGAAGCATCGCTGCCACCGAAGGAAACATGCTCCAATTTGCGTGGTATTTTGCCATCCGAGCGTTCTTTCGGATCTAATTTTTGGCGAATGCTGAAATGCAAAAATCCCGGTGGACGCTTCGACTGCCCCTCAACGAAACTCTTCTGATCCTTGACGTCAATAGAACCGTGCAACTCATTCGATGAGTGGGTGAACGAGGCATCCACGAAGTTCTTGACTAGATCCAAGCGTTTTTGCGCCACATTGGTGGCTTCCGTCGGACTGCTGTCGCGCACGGATTGGTTGAATAGCTCTGATTTGATTTCAAGCTTGGAGTCTTTCAGACCGGTGGTGACCGTTTTGACCCGCTCCATGACCGTGATGTATTGATCGTTGGGGTTCGCTGTCCCAGGAATAAATAGTGTGCTGTCCACCATGTCGAACTCAATGCCGTCAGTGCTGACTTTGAAATTAGTAGCGCTATCACCTAATTTATCCGCAGTGAATTTCGTCGCCATGGCTTCGGAACCGAAATCCAAAACATTCGGTGTCTTGTCCATAGGCTCCATAAAGGATTGAAAGGCCTTCAAAGGTTCACTAACTAAATCTAAAAATAATTTTTCAAGAGTGATTTCTACGCCGAAGTTGCTGAAGCTGTATTCGATGATGCTCGGAGAAGAGAAATAGTCAGACACGCCTTTTTTGGTCTCTGCCGATTGATTCGTCAGCCACATACAAAGGAAGAAACACATCAAGGCTGTCATGAAATCCGCCAGTGCCACCTTCCAAGATCCACCATGACCGCCGGCCACGATGGTGATCTTTTTGATAACGATGGTCTGACCTTTTTTCTCTGCTGCCATTTTACTTCCTTAAGCTTATGCGGCTTTTTTGGCTTCTTTAGTCGCTTTGTCCATCTCTTCAAAACTTGGACGTTCAGCGGGCTGAATGCTTCGTCGAGCATACTCGATACAAACGATCGGCGGCGCGCCTCTTTGCAGAGCCACCATTCCGGCTTTAATCACACTCAGATATCTTCCTTCAGCTTCGATGTCGGCAGCCATTTTTGTCGCCGTCGGACCAATTAGGCCGTAGGCAAAGAACACTCCCAACATCGTTCCGACGAGGGCGCTACCAACGTGTTCCCCGATGGTTTCAGTTCCTTCACTCAAAACTCCCATGGTGATAACGATACCTAGAACCGCCGCCACGATTCCCAGCCCCGGAATACCGTCAGCCATACTCTGGATCGCGTGCTGGGCCAAATGCTCTTCCGAGTGAATGGCCTTGATGTCCCCATCCAAAAGATCGTCCACATCATAAGGAGAAAGATCCGCCGACAAAGTGATCTTCATCGTGTCACAGATGAAATGCACGGCGTGATGATTTTTCATGAAGCTTGGATACGCAGTAAAAATTTCGCTCTTGTCCGGAGTCTCAATGTGTTTTTCCACAGCTTGAGGTCCGTCTTTTCGTAGCAACTGAAACAACTGGAACATCATTTGGCAGAGCTCAATGTATTCTTGTTTTTGCGGTCCCTTCGCGCTCATCGCGTGCAGCGCCATCTTGATTCCCATTTTGATGGTTTTCATTGGGTTTGCTATGACATAAGCACCAAACGCGGCACCCATAATGATCATCATCTCTGGCGCTAATGATCCCAGAATCGCGCGCATATGGCCGCCCTCCCAAAGGAAGCCCCCAAACACCAGCACGAATACCATCACCACTCCGATAAATCCCATGATTGCACCTCTTCAGTCACACCATCGGCAAGAGGCCTCAAAGACTTAATCTTTTTGAGTCATTTCGCTGTGCCTGACGCTGGTCCTGGACCAAAATCTGGTTGATCCGACTGTCGACGAAGAGTAGAAATTGAGAATGAGGAATTCCTTGGCCCTTGGTCTATTTCTATCCTTCACGCTTCTGCGGCTGGACTTCAGTCGAGCGGACTCCCCCCAAGCGCGCGAGAATCCACTGAGCGGGACTGCGACGCTTTCGACGTATCAACTGGCACCACAAAAGCCATTCACTCTCAGCGTGCAACTTTCACTTCCCAGCGGATATCGTGCTTACTCTGACAAAATCAATTTAGAGATCGAAGAGCCCGACGGCTTTGCTTACAACTCTCTAAAAATTGAACCACAACAGCCATTTTTTGACGAGAACACCAAAATGAAAAAAATGGGCATCATTGGATCTGCGAATTTGATCATTCCGATGGAGGCACCGGCGCATTTACCCAACGGCGAACACAAGCTCAGGATTGCCATTAATTATCAGGCCTGCACAAAATCCTACTGTCTTTTTCCGTCCAAGCTGCATTTGGAAATTCCCTTCACCTTCTTAGAAGAAGTGAAAAATATGGAGGGCACGGCTTCAGCGGCGTTGCCCATGGGACTCTCGTTTGAGCAAGCCATGCAAAAGGGATTGTTTTGGACTTTTCTGGTGGTTTTCTTAGCGGGTTTTTTAACCAGCCTAACTCCGTGTATCTTTCCCATCATTCCGATCACCATTGCGGTGCTGGGCAGGCATGCGCATCTGCACTCGCACAAAAAGAATTTGGTGCTGTCGCTATTTTATGTCTTGGGGATAGCGATCACCTATGCGGCACTGGGAGTTTTCGCGGCAGGAACCGGCGCATTGTTTGGCTCGTTCATGAACCACCCGTTGGTTCTGTCGGCGATTTGTGTGATTTTTACCGCCATGGCGCTCAGTATGTTTGGGCTCTTTGAACTGCAGGCCCCGCTTTTCATTCGCCAAAGGTTTTCCGGGGATCTGCAACTGCAGGGCTATCACAGCGCCTTCATCTACGGAGTCATCGCCGGAGTCGTGGCTGGCCCGTGCGTCGGCCCCGTTTTGGTCGGCATTCTTACTTTCGTGGCGAAGTCGCAAAATCTTTGGCTGGGATTTTGGCTGCTCTTTGATTTCGCTGTGGGCATGGGAGTGCTATTCATCGCTATCGGCTATTCCAGCCAAATCACCAAAGCGTTGCCGAAATCCGGCGCATGGATGGACACGATCAAGCATTTTTTCGGAGTGCTGATGCTAGCCACCAGCTTTTACTACTTGGGCCTGTTAGTGACTCAGCGCTGGTGGGACGGAGCTTTGGGAGCGGCCCTAGTGCTGGGTGGCAGCTACTTCGGCGCCTTCGAGTCCCTGCAAAATCTTTCCACCTTAGGAAAAATTCGCAAAGGTCTTTGCCAGACTTTGATTTTTATCGGGGCTGCATTCGTCACTATCGGAATTTTCGATTTGCGTCCCTATTTACAAATTCAAAACACGGCGACCGTGCAGGCTGATTTTTCTCAGGAAGCACATTGGCTGAACTATTCAGAGTCCGAACTGGCCCGAGCCAAGCAAGAAGGCAAACCTGTGTTGATCGATTTCTGGGCCGACTGGTGCGGAGCCTGCAAAGAACTGGAACAGTACTCATTCAGCAAAGACAGCTTCAAGCAGGCAGCGAAAAGTTTCGTGTTGCTGAAATTCGACGCCACCAATGAAACGGATGAGCTGCAGGCTCTTCGTCAGAAATACTCCATCGTGGGCCTTCCTACTTTGATTTTTTATGACGGCAAAGGTGAATGGCGGAAAGAGCTGACCACCACTGAGTTCCTGGAAGCACCGGAATTGGTCAAGAAGATGGATCAGACCCACTGACCTTCTGTCCGTGTTTCGCACCTTCACATTCGCCATATTCTTTTTATGGTATCTGGGACTTTCCTGGACTTTGCACTCCTTATCTAACTACGGATCAATCTTCCTTGACTTACATATTTATGTAAGTTATATTCATGATGGGAATTAGGTATGCGTTGGAAGGTTGGATACGAGTCTCATATAAAAACTGAGATAAAAAACCAGCTCACCCAAGGAGTCCTCACCAAGGATGATCTGCAAGCTTTGGCAAAGTGGGTTAGCGAGATCGAGACTTATGGTCTTGACCATGTCCAGACCGACTACTGGAATGACCATGCGCTTGAGGCCGAATGGGTGGGCCTACGCTCGGCCAGTTTTTCATTGCGAGGACGAATCATTTACAGAGTCGAAAATGAGCGATTGATTGTGATGGTCGTGCGCATCACAGCCAATCATAATTATCGAAAGCGAGGTTAATTATGTCTTCATTCAAAAAACTTCTGCGGGAGCTAGGAGCCAATGACGCGTCCCCAAATGAAGCAGTGCGAATTTTTCGCAAAGGTTTGGGCATGACGCTAAAGGAAGTTGAAGAAGTGACTGGAATTCGAGAGTCTCATCTCAGTGCTATCGAAAACGGGAAAATCGAAATGACCCAGCATTATGCCGAAGTCTTTGCCGTGACTTTCGGACTTCATCCAACGGTGTTTCTTTACCCCAACGGAGAATTCAAAAAATCCAAAGAACTTAAATCTATTGAGAAAAAGGCAAGAAAGTTTATCGTGCGCGCCCGACCTGAGACAACGGCCGAAGATGAAAAGCAGGTCATCTAATGATCCTATTTAACTAGAACTTCCATGCCGACCTTGTTAGCCTCGACGCTGATTTGGGCCGTATCCACCAGAAGCTGAACGTCCAAATCCTTCACTCGCGGGAAAAATTTCTGCACGTTGAAAATCACTTTGGTGTTCATCAGCGATTTCTGGCAATGAACCAGCCAGCTGGCGTTCACGTCGCTGTGACCGCCCTCTTCGAAAGCCACTTCAATTTTGTCTTTTTGCCAAAAGCAAGCCGAAGCAGAATCAAAAACGACCATTTCGCCCATTTTGGTCTCCAAAATATTGAGTGCGTCGGCTTGTTTTTTCTTGTCGGCCGCTGACTTAGCTTTGTACTCAAAGCCGATCAACGAATCTCCCGGGCCATGGAGTTCTACCTTGCCTTGAAGGCCATCAAAGGCGATGTTCATTTTGGCCGAACCGTGCACATGGGCGCCGTGCTCGTGAGCCTGGGCCAACGCTGAAATACATCCCATCGCCAACACGCCTATTTTCAGAAATTGTATTTTCATATCCAAAGGATCTAACGTTGTTGGACAGGATTGTCGAGGAGTTCTGCACGATGGTGCCGAAAGAATGGACAAAAAAATGAAACCCCCGAAAATGCCATTCGAATCGTCCATGTTTTGCACATCCAAATTATTTTTCGCGGGCGCTCAAAATGAGAATGCCCCGACATTCAAAGGCTTATAAGTCTCATTTTGAGAATTCCGGCCCACAGCCTGAGTTCTCCCAAATACTTAGCCACTTTTCAGCGAACTTAATTGGAACGACTTAAACTATGTAAGTGAGCTGATAAACGGATTCAGCAGCGTCTACTAACACGGAGGATTGTTTATGAAGACCCCTAAATTTCTCATCGCCCTGCTTACCAGTACAGCGTGGCTGATGACGGGTTGCTCAGGATCAAGCCCGTCATTCTCAATCCTTGGAACTCAACAATCATTCCAACAAGGCGCCGACACTTTCGCACAGAAACAGGTCGATATTCTATGGGTGGTGGACAATTCGGGTTCGATGCAAACTTCGCAAGCCAATCTGGCCACCAATTTCGCCGCCTTCATTCAAAATTTTCAAACTTTGGGTTTAGATTACCACATGGCCGTCACTACCACTGATGCGTACTTGGCGGGATCATATTTTAACAATGCTTATTCAGCCTACTCACCAACGGCGGCGCAGTTTCGTCAGGGCTCTACCGGAACCTATGGACAAGGTCTATCGGGTGTCACAGTGATGAATCCGGGTAACACCACGGCCTCCATCTTCCAAAAAAACATGTCAGAAGGAACTGACGGCAGCGGTGATGAAAGAGCATTCTCTAGCTTCGTGCAAGCGCTGAGCGATCCCACGAATGCGACTTCAGGCTTTCGTCGTCCAGGAGCTTTCCTGTCGATCATTATATTGAGCGACGAGGACGACTTCTCTGGCAACGCTTCCTTCTGCGATCACTTTCAGTCCAGTTGTGCGGCGAACTTTGTTGGCGACCATAACTACAATGTCCCTGCTCCAGAATTGCAACCCGCTTCGTTCTACGTTAGCTGGTTGGACACCTATGCCGGAGGCCATACCCACTACTCAGTGAACGCCATTTATACTGATACTGCCGCTTGTGCACGCAGCCTGTCTTCGACCAGTGTCGTGGGCCAGCGCTATCCACAGATTGTTTCCTTGACCGGCGGAGTCTCTGCCAGTCTGTGCAGCAATTTCGCAGCCACTTTGAATACGATTTCACAATCGGTGATTCAGCTGGCGAGCGTTTTCGTTTTGGCTTCTCAAGCGAATCCTGCCACTATCGTGGTGACAGTGAATGGCGTCACCGTTCCACAGAATGCCACCAATGGCTGGCAGTACACGGCTAGCACTAACTCTGTGGCATTTTACGGCACAGCGGTTCCACCAGCGGGAGCCAGCATCAACATCGCGTACACTCCGCTGAACGCCCACCAGTAGCGTCCAACGCACGCTACTTATAATCGTTTGAGCCTAGAGATTTCCATTTTAGCTTCGTTGAGCGCAGCTTGGGCCGAAACCAGCTGCGCATCTTTTTCTGACATCAACCTCTGCAAGTGATTCATGCGAACTTCGTAGCTTTTAAGAACGCCATTTTGCCGGTCGATCATTTCTTGAACCTTGGCGTCCCAGGATTTGCGCTCGTTCAAGCGCTGATGCACATGCGACATGCGCTGGCCTATTTCCGAATAATTGGTCTTCCCCGAGGTGTCGACGGCCTTGAGGCCCGCCTGCAGGCGCTCAAATTTACTGTTAGAGCTTTTGATGAACTCATTCACCTGCGCTGCCAGATTGGCCATCTGATCCATGGTGAACTTGACCTGGGCGCGGATTTCGGCAATTTTTTCCTCTAGTTGCAGAGTTTGCCGCTGGGAGGTAGGACCATCGCCCTCGCGATATCGCGTCGAACCCGTGGCTCCGGTGCCGAACAATTCTGGGTTAAGCTCCTTTTGCATTGACTCCTCCTGGTGCAAGTATGTTCTCATAAACAGTATGCTCAATGCGGGACGAATTTTAAAGTCAATTTCACCATCTTCGTATGAATTCTCGGAATCGGTGACGACGGACCCTGCCGACATCGGTTCGGTGGCGGCTTTTTTGAGTTGGTTGTCCTATTCCTGTGACACTCAAGATCTGATGACCGCCGAGCTCTTAAGTCAGTTCTTCCAAGAGTGCATGGAATATCCCCACTGGCAGCAGAAGAAAAAATCCTTGGGTGAAGAGGTTCGTCATTTTTTGGAGGCCATTTGCCTACATCAAGACGAGGTCTTTGATTTTTCTGACGTCATGTGGCCCGGACAAATGCAAATCATTGAGCTTGAGCACTTGCCGGACTGGGTGGATGTGGTCAGTTCTTACCTGACTTCCCAACATCACTCTCAGGAAAAATTTCGCCTGATTCATGACGAGGGCGCGCAGCGCCTGATTGCAGTAGTTCTGAAAACCAACGGTGAGATTTCTATCCGCCAGTTTTCACGAAAATTTTCCGTGCGCAACGGAGCCCTGGCTCCACTTCGCGAAGATCTAGAACTTCACTACAACTCCCGCTTGGAGTTCAAAAACGAAGTTGCCCAGAAGATCGAAACCGCCCCCTTCACCACCGCCCGCTTTTTGGCCCAGGATGGGCAGCTCTTCGGGACTGTGGCGCGTGGGTATTTTTTTCAAAAATTGAACTCCTTCAGCGGCATCGATTTGAGTTCTTCGCCGAAGCTTTTCTACACCATTCGCCGTCTGGAGCAGCATTTTATCAAGCGTGAAAGCGATCCTTTCTACCAGGCCATCGTTGACGGCACTGAGCACTGCATCCGCATGTTGAAAATCGGCGATGACGAGTTCTTGCAAAAAGCTCCCGATGTGCTGTCACAGGCCCAAAATGCTCTGGAACATGTCTTTATCGGTGACAAACTTTTGTCTCTGTTGGTAAGAGATCTGCAATACACCATGGCGGGATCGCCAGTGGTGAACTTACCAAAAACTACTGCTGTGAAGCAGAAGGAAGAAGACACATGGTTAACAACACCAATAACAATCGCACGTCAAAATCAACGCACCGTAAACCCGGCGAAGAACTTAGCCAAAGCGCAGCCCCGCCAATGGACCCAGGCGCCGCTAGCGCCTCACCCGCGCGAACCCGACTTAACAAACTGATCGCCGATAGCGGATTGGTTTCACGCCGTAAAGCCGATCGCATGATTGAAGAAGGTCGCGTTCAAGTGAATGGCAAAAAAGTTTACGAGATGGGCATCAAAATCGACACGCAAAATGATCGCGTTGTGGTCGATGGCAAACCTCTGCGCCGAAAGTTCGAACACATCTATGTCATGTTTCACAAACCTCGCGGAGTTCTGACGACGATGAGTGATCCAGAAAATCGCCCGACGGTGAATGATTATATGGCCAAATTACCGGCACGAGTTTTCCCCATCGGCCGCCTGGATTGGGATTCGGAAGGTCTGCTACTTCTCACCAACGATGGTGATTATGCGAATCAAGTCATGCATCCCAAAGATGAAGTGACCAAAACTTATCTCGTAAAACTGAACCGCCCAGCACGCCAAGAACAACTGCAAAAGCTTCTGCGCGGAGTTCCCATCGTCGGTGGCCGAGTGAAAGCCAAACACGTTGAACAAGTACCACGAGGACGCGAAGAACACCCTTGGATCAAAATCATTATCTCTGAGGGAAAAAATCGTCAGATTCGACAGATGTTTGAAAAAGTGGGCTTAGATGTAATGAAACTTCAACGTGTGGCCGTTGGCCGCCTTCGCCTAGGGGCCCTCAAACGCGGCGAACTGGTTTTCTTGAACGACGTCGCCGCTCAGCGCGTGTTCTTGGCGGATGAGCCTGAAACCGTCAAATTCAAAAAGAGCTACAAAAGCGCAAAAACCAACTCCACCAAACGCGAAACGCGAGCTGTGCCAGCCACTCGATGAAGTACTTTGTCGGTGCGCTGCAAGTCTTAGCCTCAGGAATCTGCTTCGGATTCCTAGGCATTTTCGCGCGCCTTGGCCAGCAACAAGGCCTCGACGTCGGCGAGCTTTTGGCACTGCGGTTCAGTTTAGCGGCATTGCTTCTGTGGCTGGGACTGTATCTGTTCCAACCAAAACTTATACGCCTAAGTGTGAAACAAATCCTAATTTCTCTGTCCCTCGGCGCCTTTGGCTACGCGGTTTTTTCGACATTTTATTTCAAAGCGATCGAAGGAATTTCGGTGCCACTGGCTGCGATGTTGCTGTTCACTTTTCCACTGTTCGTCAATCTGGGCGCGCATTTCGTATTAAAAGAGCGCATGACCAAGTTGCAAGTGGCCTGCCTGATCTTAGCCACGCTGGGCTTGGTTCTGCTGCTCTGGGGTGATTTTTCGGTGCAGAAAATATCAGCGATTTTTTTCGGGCTGGGTTCAGGGCTGACTTATTCCATCTATGTCTTGGTGTCTGGTCGCGTGCAGGCTCAGGTTGCGCCCCTCTCCAGCAGTCTGTACGTGATCACGGCGACAGCGTTGGTGCTAGATCTTTATAATCAACCGAATATTATACATGTGATAGGACTCGGCTGGAAAGCTTGGGCCCTGGTGGCGGGAATTGCAGTGGTGTCCACGATTGCTCCGCTGACTTTGTTCCTAGCGGGCCTGCAGAAAATGAAGAGCGGCAAGGCTGCCGTCATAGTTATGATTGAACCCGTGACCGCCGCTGTAGCTGCGAATTTCCTGTTGAATGAAATTCTTAGCCCATTGCAGTTGGCGGGCGGTGCCCTGGTCCTCATTGGCGTCTTACTAGACGCGTTTTATCGGCCGGAAACGAAAAACCAGACCGAAAACCAGACTTCAGACAGGCGCGAAGCGCCTTAAGTTTCCCCTGTCTCTTTCCGAAACATTCTATGAGTAGCCAGGATGGCTGCCCTAAATGAGTACCAGGATGGTCCCACTTGCTGACGAGGGATTGTCATGACCAAGAAATTATTTGCTCGAATTCTATTATTCGGAGGACTTGTTCTTCTTTTGGCGCTTTTCGCCTGGGAAGCATGTGCTGAGGATCTGACTGTGGTGGAAGTGCGAAGCAATATTCCACTCTCGGAAAAAGACCAGGTCTTTCACGACTACTATATCAACTCCGGCAGCAATCAGGGATTGAAACAACACCTTGTGGTGACTGCCACTCGTAAAATCACTGTGCGTGATGCCACTGGGACACAAACCTATGGTGATATGATGGTTCCCGTAGGTCAGCTGAAAGTGATTTTCGTCGGTGAAAAATTTGCAGTGGCCCGCGAGGTTAAACTCATCGGCAGAGAAGATGAACCTATGATCGAACAAACTGGAATCATGATCGGTGACAAAGTGGATTTGAAGGCGTCTTTCGTTGACAATCACAAGGTTCCCAGTCAAAAATCCGCTGAAAAAGCACGAGTGAATGAGCCCAAAGCTTCGCCCATAGCTACAGCTAAACCCGAGCCCGCAGCACCTGCTCCGACGGAACAAAAAGCGGTGGAAAAGACGACGGAAAATATTCCGTCTCCTGAAGGCGAAGTCGAAAAGACCGCGGAAGCTGTCGAGGACGCCGCTATTTGATGCTTTTTCTGAATGGAGAAAGCTCAAGTCATGTCCGAAACGTCCCAGCCAAAATCCTATTTCCGCGTGCGGCTGTTCAATGTTCCATCGAACAAAGAAGATGACATCACCTACCACTGCATGGAAAGCGGTGCGACCGGCATCAGCGAAGCGCTGGCTTATTCGCAACCGGACCTGACTTACGATCCCGATATCATTCACAAACGCGCGCATGATTTGGATGTCTATTTCGAGTCTGCTCCCCCGCGAGAGTTCTTTGAGGGCCTAAAAAATCTAGTGCCCAATCAGCAACATGAAACCAAAGAAGAAGAGCACCGGGACTGGTTGCACGAGTGGAAAAAAGGCTTTGTCCCATTTCAACTGGCGGGTCCTTACTGGGTGGTTCCGTCATGGATGGATTCCCCCGTCCAGAAAGAACACGCCATCACCATCGATCCAGGTATGGCTTTCGGCACCGGTACTCATGCAACCACGAAGATGGCCTCCTACTTCGTGCAAAAATTATGTTCAAAATTGGAAAGACCGTCCGACGCGACGATGATCGATGTGGGCACTGGCACCGGAATTCTTGCCATGCTGGCTAAAAAGCAAGGCGTAGGCAAAGTCATTGGAATCGAAATCGACCCAGAGGCCCGCAGAGTGGCGCGCGAAAACATCAAACTCAACGGCCTAGATTCCATTGAAGTTCCAGATCTACTTCTAGAAGAGGTCCGCGAAAAATACGACATCGTCGTGGCCAACATCATCGACGGAGTTTTAATCCAGATCAAAAACGATCTGCTGAAAGTACTCAAACCCGGAGGCCAACTTTTCCTCACCGGAATTTTGCTCGAACGCGAAGAAACTTTCTTCAAAGGTTTCCTAGAAAAAAGCGATCTGAAAATCATCCGTCGCATCGAAGAGGATGAGTGGGTCGGATTCTGGGTGCAAGCGTGAGACGCTATTGGCTCTCGGCGGATAAAATTCAAAATGACATCGCTGAAATTGATGGTGAAGTCTTTCACCACATCTTCGATGTCTGTCGGCAAGAGGTGGGCAGCAAGTTTGAGCTCATCACCGAAAATTCGATCGCCCATTTTGTCGAAGTGCTTTTGATCGGCAAAAAATCGGCCAAGGCTAAGGTCCTGGAAAAACGCCAAATCCCGCCGCTTCCAAGGCCGCACATCCATTTGGCCCTTTCCATCCCGCGCTTTCCGGTGATGGAGGCCGTTGTGGAAAAAGCGGTGGAAATGGGAGTCCACAGCATCCATCCCTTCTTCAGTGATTTCAGTTTTGTTCGCAAAAACTCCAGTGTTCCCGACAACAAGAAGGAGCGCTGGCAAAGGATTGTCGTATCCGCCACCCAGCAATGTGGGCGCGGGGAACTTCTACGCGTAAACGAACCTATTGCATTAGAAAATATCTGGGCTGATTTTAACCGGACCAAAGGCCGTGTGGGTCTATTTGCTTATGAAGGGAGCACTCAGAAATCCATTCGCGAGCAATTGCGAACCATCCCTCGAAATGGGTTGGAAGAAATCTGGGTGTTCGTGGGCAGTGAGGGCGGATTCTCAACTTCGGAAGTTCAAAAATTCCAAGAATTGGGAATGGACCCCGTGACCCTTGGCGACCAAGTTTTGCGAGTCGAAACGGCTTGCATCACCCTAACCGCCATCCTAAAGTATGAACTTGTTACGCCATAGTAGGTGTACACACTGAGGAGGGCCCCATGGATCCATTCGAAGAGTTTGAATTTAAGCCTCTCACCGATGGTCTTGGATTTCATCAGCGTGGCAACACGGCCGCTCCCACTCAAAAAGCGAAATTCGATTACACCTTGGAAATGATGGCGCCCGACACGGCGGAAACCTTGACCAATCCTCAGATCCAACCGGCCTTGCCCAGAAAAGAGACCGGAAGAACTGACACGGCAAAAATTCCTGCGAACCCGCCCGCGATCTCTTCCACGGTCGATGAAATACTGAAAACCCTGGGCGAGCGTCGCAAATATGATTTCGAAGAAAAAACCACGGCAAAAGATATCTACCGCGCACCGATGACAGAAACTTTCGTCGCATCCCGCTTCGAATTTTCCGCAGCGCTGTTGGATGGAATGCTGATCATCGCCGCTTATTTGGCTGCGATGATCATTCTGCTAGTGGTGACGAAAGTAGATCTATTTGGAAATCTTTTGAACGCCGATGAAGAGGGCATGGTCTACTTCGGTCTTTTCGGAATGTTCGCCATGATCACTTGGGTTTACCTAGTCGCCAATCGCATGTTCCTAGGCTTCACTCCGGGCGAGTGGGTTTTTGATCAACGCCTGGGTCAACCCGAACAACTTGGAACCGCGAACTACAGTCTGAAGGTGGCCCTACGGTCCGTGCTAGTTCTGGCCACCGGTTTTGTACTGATTCCTTTGACCTCCATGATCTCTCGCCGGGACTGGCTGGGCCGAGCCATGGGTGTCGAACTCTTCAAGAAAGTTTAGCCATCGATGGGCCAAGTGTGTTCGTGGTCTGAACTCGAAGCAAAATTGGCTCCACTTCGTGGAAAGAAAAAAATCGTCTTCACCAACGGCTGTTTCGACTGGTTGCACGTAGGCCACGTCCGCTACTTAACAGAAGCCCGCGCACTCGGCGATTTACTGGTCGTCGGAGTCAACACCGACGCCAGTGTCCGCAAACTCAAGGGCCCCACAAGACCAGTACAAACCGAAGCTGATCGCGCCGAAATTTTGTCAGCCTTAACCAGCGTCGACTACTCGGTCCTGTTTGACGAAGACACACCGTATGAGTTGATCAAGGTGGTCCGCCCCAATATTCTCGTCAAAGGCGGCGACTGGAAGCCCGAACAAATCGTCGGAAGCGACATAGTAAAAGGTTACGGCGGCCAGACTCTCTCATTGCAGTTTGTAGAAGGAAAATCTACGACGAACTTAATTGCCAAAAGCAAAAAATGATGAAGGCACCCGTAAACATACTTTTAGTTATCCTACTTATTGTACCTACGATCTCGCTAGCTGTAGACCGGGAAGAAATTCGCGCAAAGCTCCGAGAACATCTCAAAGATGTGAAAGCGTGCTACGATGCCTCACTATCACTCAATCCCGAATTGAACGGCAAAATTGTCATAGATTGGAAAGTCGATGACACCGGAACTGTCACAAAAATTTCAGTCAATTCCCCCAAGACCACGCTGAAAGATACTGGCGTCCAATCCTGCGTTCTAGAAAAACTCAAAGCTATCGTTTTCCCACCAGCCCCTAAGGGAGGTGACGTGACAATCTCATATCCTTTCATTTTTTCGAAGAATTAGAATCTGTATCCCAACTTCCCGGCGTACGCCGGCTGATCATAGTTGTCGATTTCGCCGACGATGAAATACCGTCCGACTTTGATATTCAAGCCACCTAAAAAGCGACTGCCGCTGATGGAGTTTCCGCTGTTCTGGCCGGTGTTGGTGACTCCGCCGCTGCCGCCACTGAAGTTGCCAGAGGCTTGAATGGGCCCACCACCGAAATAAAGTGTGACGTCACCTTCTTTGAAGCCGGCAATGATGTCCATGCCGAAAGAGTTGGTGACCACCAGATTTTCGCAGTTGAAAAAATTGCCATGAAAAATCGCCGTCAGATAAATCGGAAGATAACTGGCTTGATAAAACCCCCAGCGAAGCTGCCCGCCCACATCACTGACATTTTCATTTTGTCCCATGAGCGAAAAGGTGACGAACGTGTCGATGTTGCCGTAAATTCCTTTACCTATGGTGATCGTGTTATAGGTCGTCTGCCCTTGCAACGTGGCCTTATTTCCCAAGGCTGAAATTTGATCGGTCTGCATGATCTCTGTAGCGATTCCCACCTCAAGGCCGTCGTAGCCTCCCAGAGGATAGGGATCTCCCAAAATTTTTGTCGCACTTCCGTATCCCAGAACATCCAATGCTCGATTTCGGTCAGAGGCCGTCATCGCTGTCGGAATCCGCAAGCTCGCCGAGGCCTGCGCCGACGCCAGCAATAGACCGCCAAAGATAAAAATCACTAGAGAGTGGAATACCGATTTACTCACTTTTAGGATTTAACTAGGAAACGGACGAAAAATCCAAGGATTTACGCGCCCTGATTCATATTCTGAATTTGGTTCAACAGTGCTTGCGCCGTCTGTCCATTGGCACCGCCAGCTTTGGCGATTTGCGCCAAATCCGTTTCGAACTGCAACAACGACTGGGGCTGAACTGAGCCGGCAACTCCGCGGCCAGAGCCACTGGAAATCCCGACTCCTTGTTGTGCCGCCTGAACCGCAATGCTCAAAACTTTCAAGGCCAAAGGGATGACATTGGTGTCAGAGCTTGATAGCGCCATACCAAGCCCACGAAATTTTGTCGGTTGCGCAAATGTGATCATGACCTTCCAAAGAATGGCTTGATCGGCGACCGACTCTTGGTTGTATTTCGCAGAAAGAAACAACAGCGCCGCCGGAGAAGTATCACCTTGAATCACTTCGGCACCCACCAACTGGCTCTGCTGGCTTGAGCTGTTCAAAAGCTCAAAAGCGATATTATAAAAATCAGCATTGGAAACATCTCCTTGAGCATGAGCGGCATCAAATGCTGCCACCACTGCAGCCGTGGGCTGGTTGCTTAAAAGCGCCATCCACTCTGCGGCTGATTTTTTCTGATCATCGCTGTTGTTTGGCGTCGCAGGAGCCGCAGCCACGCCCGCCGTTATACTTCCTGCCGCAGCCGTCGTTTCCGATTTTTGTACGGTAGCATCTTCAACAGTCAAAGATCCGAAACTTCTAGAGGTGTCCGTGGTGGAAACAGTCAATTTGGATTTATCCAATTTAGATTTCGCGTTCGCAGCCGTCGTTTTTTTAGCGATGGCCTTTTTAGCCGCCGCCTTTTTTACAGCATCCAAAGTCTTACCGCTTTTTGCCGCCTTGGCCAAAAGCTCTTCGTCACTCAAAACTTCACGATCGATTTCGCGGCCAGAAAGATCAAAACCTCCAACGTAGGATTTAGGTCGCGGCATTTCATACGAGTATGATGAAGCCTTCAAAACCTCTGCATGCCCCATCCAATGCTGTCCCACCCAGCGAAGTCCAAACATCAAAACCAGTCCCAAGACGATGGCCATTCCGTTTTTTGATAATGTTTGCTCCATGAGAAACTCCTTGTTGCCAGAAGCTATTTCACTGAGCGTGCCGAATGGGGGACAACCTATTGATTTTCAAATTGATTTTAACTGCGAATAACCTTGAGCGGCTGACGGATGACTACTCTATAGGCATTCATTTTGAGATTTCTCAGAATGAGACAGAGGCGCAGGGCGACTCGGAGACCACCTCAGAAAGTTGCATACCTGCAGGTATGCAACTTTCTGAGGTGGTCATTGTGTCAACTTCGGTAGCTTCGGGCAAAAACCGGGTTTCGGACCGATCTCGGGGAATTTGCGGCAGACATCCGGGCGCTGCTGATATTTCGTGCACAATCTGGTTTTTTCGTGAAGGAAAAGACAATCCCCATTCGGGCGTGAGGTCAGAGTGAACAATCCCGTGCTGTCACGAAACGAAGCGACGACACCGTCTTTGATCAGACGTTTCGCCATTTTCTTCACGGAGCGATCGACCTCATCCTGAGTGGCCACCTCCAGCCGCACCAAATCCTCGGCGCGAACTTCGACAGGCATCGTGCAACAACTGCCGTAGCAGTTTTCACACATTCCAGTTTTGTAACGGATCCAAGTCCACGGTTTGTCTTTGTCGATTTTCATCGATTGCACAAATACCACTCACCTAGACTAAAATCCAGCGCCTAATGACTTTGGTCGGGCCCACCCTTACCATCTCTTGTGATGAAATCGACCCCCGATCATGAACGACTCTTTGATGAAATTTGCGGAAAGCTGGCGGAGCTTAGTCACAAACATCAGCAACACTCCCCGGAGGATGAAATGGCAACAGCAGGATGGACCGAAAAATTAGAACGAATGCAAAGTCAGATTAAAAAATCACAGGACGAACTTCTATCCGCCCATGAAACTCTGCAAACCCGAATCGGTAGTTTGGAAAATCTTTCCATTCTAGACAGTGACTTGAGTGTGGAGGTCAGCCGCTTAAGCGCCCAACTGGAATCCGAACGCCAAACCAATTCCAAATTGAATGGTGATTTGGCAAAAGCACTAGAGCTGAACCTAAAGCTGCAATTCGAGATTGAAGAGATTCGCAGCAAGGCCAATCAGATTCTGGAAGAAGAAAAGAAACACAATCAATATCTGAGTGACAAAAATAAATCCCTGTCTCACGAACTGGAGTTGTCTCAGGCGCTTTGCCAGGACACGCGGTTGGAGCTTGGGAAAGCGCGCGATAAATTTCAGGGAGATCATTCTCAGTGGCTCTCGGAAAAAAGCAGCCTGACCACCATGCTGAATGAAATGCGCGAACTTGCTGAAAAACGCTCGAGTGAGTGCACGGCGCTCACCGCTGATCTGAACGGCAAAGAAGAAGAAGTCGGCAAGCTGGCCGAGTCCCTGACCGAGTTCGAAGCTCACTCGGTGCAACAGCAGGGCCTGATCAAAAACTTAAGCGGCGTTGCCGAGAAAAAAATCATCGAACTCAAAGTCGGTTTGGATAAGAAAACCGCTGAGGCCCAGGATTACTACAGTCATCTGCAGCAGGCGCTCAGCCAAGTTTCCATTCAGCGACAGGAAAATCAGGCGCTGAAAGAGTACATCAGCAAGCTCACAGCTTTATCAGCTTCCGCCAACAAATAATTTTTCCGAGATTCGGATCGCTGATTCGCTGGCGGCGAATTCTCCCAGGGCATCCATCTTGGCATACCCTTGCATATTGTTGCCGCTGAAGGACCGTTCCGGTTGAATCATGGGAAATTCATCTCACAACCTCGGAATGGAAATCAGTGCATGAAAATATCAGTCGTTTTTGCGTTCGTTACATTCTTGGGTTTAGCCGCTCACGCCGGCGATAACTCTATGGGCACCATTCGCGCCATGCAAGAGGCCGGATTGAGGGATTATCAATGTCGCTTCGACATCCCCGTTCAGCGCGGAGTGGAATTCACTCGCATTCAGGCCTATCCAGTGGTTGCCGGCAGCGAAAGAGAAGCTCTTACCATCTGCTTCAATCGCATCGGCGCAACCGTGATGCACGAAGGTGGCTCTGCGAAAGTCATGACCACACAGCTAGATTGGTCGGCGGGATTGCCCATCGAAGTCAGCAGAGTCCTGGTCTTTCCTGCGCACGAAGCTCCTTGAGTTGAAGCTTTGGCGGCGCCCAAATGGGCGTCGCAGCCAAGATTTTATGACGCTCATAACTGTTGGTTTTTTCTCTGTTAATAATTTTCGAACACGCCCATCGTTCAAAACTTAATCAATAAATAGAGCTAAAATCGCTGGCATCGGCTTGCATAGCTAACTTACAGAAGGACTATATTTATGAAATGGTTTCTACTTTCAATGCTCTTATTCCAGACAGCCGGTGTCGCCATGGCTGATACAATTCCCGTAACCACCGCCAAGGAAGTGGCGTCTAAGAAAAAGCTGGTGGATGATGTCCTCGATGCCTCGGATCTAGACTGTGCGCGAGTTATTCCCAAGAAGAATAAATATAATAGAATCGGTGAATGGCTTGCCAAGCAATCACCAGAGGAAAAGGCGATTTGGTTTCGTCAAAACCTAACAAGGGCTATCGATAGCGCCCAAGAGGTTGATGTGAATGAGGACGGCAATGGCAAAGTCTCTCTGCCGGCATTGACTTTTATCCGTGGTCCGTCACCTGATCTCGAAACAACGCTCACCGCTTATGTTAACACTTCGTACACAGGCAAAATCGTTTCCATTGAGGTTGTTGAAGATGCAGACATCACCGAAGAGGCTGCTCACGCCACGAATATATTAAAACCTCAGTTGGAATCCATATCCAAGAAGGCGGTCCTTGACTACTTTCTATGCCGAGTTATCAGCAAATAGCTCAGTGTTGGACTCATTTCTAATAAACCACCTGATGTAAAAACATCTTCAGGTAAAATCCCTCAGCGAAAGACATGATGTTCGGGTGATCGGCCGCGTGGCCACCACGAACTAGACATCGCGCCTGCAGATCCATTCGTCGTATGGCTTTACCGACGACCTCCATGAGTTCTTGCTCCTCAAATAACCCAGAACAAGAGCAACTGACCACCCAACCCCCGCGCTGAACCAGGCGGAAGGCACTGGTGTTCAGTTTCAAGTAGGCATGTCGGCCGGTGGGAATGTCTTTCTTAGCTTTGATGAATGCCGGTGGATCAGCAATCACGATATCAAAGTGCTTGTCGGGCAATACAGAGAGTTGATCCAGCACATCCAACTTCTGAGTCAGCGCCAAAGCTCCCTCACGCGTGATATTTTTTGCCGCGAACTTCAATGCCGCATCAGAAACATCCACTGCCGTCACTTCGACCTTCAGTCCCATCTGTCGCAGAGTCCGTGCTATTTGTGTCGACCACTGGCCCACGTAACAGCACAAATCCAAAATTCGCACTGGACCTTCCCAGGAGTTGGATTTTTTCAACTGTTCACACAGCTGTGAAATATTGTGGGCTTGATCTAAAAAAAATCCCGTCTTCTGACCCTCGAACAAGTCACAGGCCATCTTGACAGGCTCTTCGCCAGCCACCGGAGTCAGCAAAATATCGATGTCGGACAAATTCACTGCATCCACTGACCGCACGACTTTGGGCTCTTCGATTTCAAGTCCTTCCAACCTGCGAACATTCACGTCGTTGCGAAGCACGATGGCGGTGGACTCCCAGGGAATATCGGAAAGGTTTCCCATCGATATCTCTTCGACCAAGCGACGAAAGAAACTTTCCACTTTGTCGCCAAGGGCAACCTGCATTCCGGCGGTCAGAATTTGCACCGCAAAAACCTGCAGCGCCTTTCCATTTTGCTCACACAGATATCGGTCGATCACCAGACCAGGAAGAAAATCACCCTCACCATAGACCAGACGAAAGCTCTTGTTATATCCCAACACCGAGCGATGTCCCCAACAAGAGACCACGTGGCTGACCAGCTCTTCAAAGTCGCAGGGATTTTCCATGTGCGGATCAAAACTCAGGGCGCGAAAGGCGATCAACGAATGGGGATTCCCATAACCACTGGCGACGAAATTTCCCTTGGCGTCCACCAGGCGCACAGGGGCACCAGGCGGATGTCCTTTGGGGCTCTGCGAGAGTTCATTGGAAAAAATCCAAGGATGATGAGCACGGATGCGGC
>JABDFK010000020.1 GCA_013286585.1 Deltaproteobacteria bacterium | reverse complement strand
GATAAATTCCAAGTGCGCGAAATGGTGAAAAGACTTTTGCGTTTGCCCGAGGTCGATCGTCTGGACGCTTCAGATGCGCTAGCGCTGGCGCTGTACCATGCACAAATGGCTTCAGCACAAGCGGTGATAAAAAGAATGGAAGAGGTTGGACTATGATCGCAAGATTGCACGGTGAATTGGTCGAAGTGAACGAGGACTCTTGCGTTCTCATGTGCGGTGGGGTGGGCTATGAGCTGCATTGCTCTTTGTCCACCTTAGCAGAAATTCAGGAATTGAAAAACAAGCCTGTGCTCATGCAAGTGCACACGCACGTGCGTGAGGACGCCTTACAACTTTTTGGTTTCACCACGACCGTGGAAAAAGCCATGTTTTTATCCTTGCTCAAAGTCAACGGCATCGGTCCCAAAAGTGCCGTGAATATTTTGGGCGGCGCCACGGTCAATCAAATCTGGAACATGATCGAAGGCGAAGACGTGAAGGCGCTCTCTAAGCTGCCCAAAGTGGGCAAGAAAACCGCCGAACAAATGATCCTAAGTCTTAAGGGAAAATTGGTTTTGGCGGAAGAAAACGGCAAGACCATGAAAAGAGCCGTCAGCACAGTGCAATCGCAAGTCAGTTCGGCCCTGATCAATTTGGGTTTCCGCTCCCAAGATGTGGAAATAGTGATGAGCAGCATGGATTTTGTCGCTGACAAGTTTTCTGTGGAAGAAGGAATTCGCCAAGGCCTTGCGGCTTTGACGAATATTTAGGGGGAATTGTGATCATTGAATCCAAAGTCCAATCCGGCGGCCGCGAAGAGATTCTTGGCGAAAAAATGGAAGCCGATATTTCCTGGGAGAACACTCTTCGCCCGCACTCCTTTGCCGATTTCGCCGGGCAAGATCAAGTGAAGGACAAATTGCGTATTTTCGTGAAGGCCGCCAAAGAGCGAAAAGAGCCTTTGGATCATGTGCTGCTGAGCGGTCCCCCGGGACTGGGGAAAACCACTCTGGCGCGAATCATCGCCGAAGATTTGGGTGCTGATATCAAAGTGACTTCGGCGCCGGCGCTGGACCGAAAAGGGGATTTGGCTGCAATTTTGACCAGTTTGAAACCATTTTCCGTTTTGTTCATCGATGAAATTCACAGGCTTAGTCGCACCGTGGAGGAGTATCTGTACACCGCCATGGAGGACTATTACCTGGACATCGTCACCGGTGAAGGCATGGGTGCACGAAGCATGCGCTTTCAGTTAGCGCCATTCACGTTGGTGGGCGCCACCACTCGCGCAGGACTTTTGAGCTCGCCATTCCTATCGCGTTTTGGAATTGTCGAGCGCCTGCAGTTCTATGATCGAAAATCTTTGGAACAAATTCTGGTGCGTTCCAGTGAATTGATGAAGGTAGAGGCCCATCCCGCAGGTCTGCAAGAGATCGCTCGGCGCTCGCGGGGTACTCCGCGAATCTCGCAGAGATTGCTTAAGCGAGTGCGTGACTATGCGCAGGTGAAGGGCACGGGCATCATCGATCAGCCATTGGCCAAATTTGCTTTGGATCAATTGGGCGTGGATCAATTGGGGTTGGATTCCATGGATCGTCGGATTCTACAACTGATCGAAACTAAATTCAGCGGCGGTCCCGTGGGAGTGGAAACCATTTCGGCAGCGCTCAGTGAAGATCGGGGAACTTTGGAAGAAGTGTATGAGCCTTTCTTGATTCAAGAAGGGCTGCTGCAAAAAACGCCACGAGGCCGGACAGTGACCGACCTCGCTCGGGCGCATTTAGCTAGCTTTTAATACAGCGGATTTGATCGCTTCTAACTTGTCTTTGACGTCTTTATTTTCTTTCATCAAACGCGAGTTTTCCTGCGTGAGCGCCACCAACTTGCGGCGAAGTGCGGCCGCCTCTTCATTCGCAGCGGCAGAGCCTCCACCTGCAGCCGCAGGCTTGATATCGGCCAAAATGTCAGCAGCAGCACTGCCGCCGCCGACGCCACCGCCGGACTTAAGGTCTTCCTCGATGTCCTCTGGGATGTGAAGCTCCATATCGAATTTTTCGAATTTCAGTTTTCCATTGGCAGCAAGTTTGCGGACCTCGCCGATGATTTTCATTTGAGAGCTGGCGACCTCTCCAGAGTTCGGCTTGTGTTCTTTGATGATGTCCTCGACCTTTTTGCGATCGCCAAACGACAGAGTCGACAGAAAAAATGTGCGTTGTTCTTCGGTCAGTGGGTGCACAGCGCAAGCAATGGCCATGTGGGAAATGGATGGTAGAAACTCCATCAAGATGGCGGCATTCCATTTGGTCATTCGCTCTAAAGTGATCAGTCGCTGCTTAACCGCAGCCTCCCAAGTGGGATTTTCGTCGGCGATCATTTTCAGGAATTGTTCTTTTTTAGGACTGCTGGTGGTTTCAATCAATTGCACCAGTTGAACAAAGCCGCCGCGTTTCTTGTACCGATCAATCATACCCATTGAGCCAACTCCTTATTTTACAGTTACTCACTTACATCGGAAATTATGCGGACAGATTAAATGGTATTTATGAAATTTAGATAAATTTCCATTTTCTGTCCTGAATTGGGACAATAGCGCCGACTAGAAGGGACCAGTGCACATGAAACTGATGTGGTCGGGGTAGGGTTTGAATTCGTCCTCGATGCAGTGTTTGTAGTAAAACTCCCAGTGTGTGACTTTGCGATCGGCCGGACTTCGATAATCGGTCCAGAAATTGTCCATGCCAATGGCCGCCACATGAGGGTGAGCCGAGTCCCTGACGGACTCAATATGATCCCGCGAGCTCGGTGACGAACACCCAGCCAGAAAAGCCACCAAAATCAACAAAAAGCGACGGAACATAATCCCTCTATTTATTTACACATCGGAATAATGCTGCTAATGTTTAAGGTTCATGTTCTTACAAAAGACACTTAGAAAAAGAGTACAGGTCACAGGCGTGGGTTTGCACTCGGGCCAGCCTTGTTCCTTGACCTTCGTCCCGGCCCCGGCGAATTCCGGGGTCCACTTTGTCCGATCGGATTTGCCCAGCCGGCCTTCGGTCAAAGTGCAAGCCGAAAGCGTTTCCGCCACTGGTTATGCCACCACCTTGAGCGGCCCTGATTTTTCCATCGCTACGGTGGAGCACTGCCTGTCCGCGCTTTCCGCCTTACGCGTGGACAATCTTTTCATCGAGTTGGACGGGCCCGAAATCCCCATCTGTGACGGCAGCGCCAAAGATTTTTTGCAAGCCATCCAATCCGTCGGCTTGATCGAGCAAGAACAACCGCGCAAATATTGCTACATCACTCAGCCGTTGTATTTTTCCGAGGGCGATAAGCAAGCCTACGTGGTTCCTTATCACGGACTGCGCCTGACGGTGACCATCGATTTCCCGCATCCGCAAATTGGCCGGGAAAAATTGGATTTGGACGTGAATGAGGTCTCTTTTGCTCGCGAGATTGCTCCGGCAAGAACGTTTGGCTTCTTGAAGGATCTGGAAGATTTAAAAAGTCGCGGTTTGGCGCTGGGTGGAAGTTTGGACAATGCCATCGGCCTAGATGACACTCAGATTTTGAATCCCGAGGGTCTGCGTTTTACCGACGAATTCGTGCGTCACAAAGCCTTGGATGCGCTAGGAGATTTGGTCACGCTCAGCATGCCGATGATGGGTCACTTAGTGTTGTACAAAGCTGGTCACGACATCATGAACAAATTGGTCCGCAAAATCATCAGCACCCCTGACTGCTTCAAATTAGTCGAGCTAGGTGCCGACATCACCGACGAAGCCAAATTCCGCTCGGGATTCTAGGGTGTTTTTCAGTCTTACCCAGTTCAGTTTTTTTGACCTCCCTGCCACATGGCTTTGAATTCATCTCTAAAATACCTGAAAAAGGGCCTGAAATTACCGAACTGGGTAACATCGGAAAACTCTCCCACGCTCCGGCCCGGATTTGCGCCCTGCGCAGGGATGAATTTTTGTTCTCTTTTGCCTCTGAATTCTGCAATATCCCAGAGCTTGGAGGAAATTTATGATCATAGGCGTTCCTAAGGAAATTAAGATCAGTGAAAATCGTGTGGGTATGACTGAAGCTGGCGTTCGGCAGTTGGTCAAAGAAGGACACACTCTATTTGTCGAAAAAGATGCGGGCATTGGAAGCGGTATTAGCAACGAGCTTTACGAAAAAGCCGGCGCGAAAATTTTGGGAACCAAAGCCGAGGTCTATCAAAAAGCCGACATGATCGTGAAGGTGAAAGAGCCTCTTCCCGACGAATATGAATTGATGCGCGAGAATCAAATTCTTTACACTTATTTGCATTTGGCGGCGGAACCGCGATTGACCAAAGTTCTGTGCGAGCGAAAAGTGAAAGCCATCGCCTACGAAACCATTCAGCTTCCAGACGGCAGCCTGCCCTTGTTAGTACCGATGTCGGAAGTGGCCGGAAGAATGGCGACTCAAATTGGAGCTTTTTATCTGCAAAAAGATCATGGCGGCAAAGGCATCCTCTTGGGTGGCGTGACAGGAGTGAAGCCTGGTAAAGTCACTATTATCGGTGGCGGTATCGTCGGCACTAATGCGGCGAAAATGGCTGTGGGCCTGGGCGCTGATGTGACCGTTCTTGACGTCAGCACTCCGCGCTTGGAATATTTGGATGATATTTTCGGTGGCGAAATCACCACACTTTATTCGAATCAAGCCAACATCGAAAGCTGTGTCGCCGAAAGTGATCTGCTGGTCGGTGGTGTTTTGATCACTGGGCACAAAGCTCCGACCCTGGTTTCAAAAGCCATGGTTTCTAGTATGAAAAAAGGCTCTGTCGTCGTTGACGTGGCCGTGGATCAAGGTGGTTGCATCGAAACTTGTAAGCCCACTTCCCACACTCATCCCACATATGAAGTCGATGGAGTGATTCACTACTGCGTTCCTAACATGCCCGGAGTTGTTTCCAGAACTTCCACTTATGCACTGACCAACGTGACTATGAAATACGCTTCCATCATCGCTGCCATGGGTGTTGAAGATGCGATCGCTAAAGACAAGTCACTGTTCAAAGGTCTGAATGTGTACGGTGGTCACGTGTGCTACGAGCCAGTGGCCCGCGATCTGGGAATGGAATACAAACCTTTCAAACAATAAGTTCATCTTCGCCCAGCGAGAGTGAAAAATCTCTCGTTGGGTTATTCGATTTCGAACATCAAATTTCCCCAGTCTTCGGTTTTAATCAAAGGAATCCGGTGGGCTCTCAAGCGAGCAACGACCTCCGCGTGGGGATGTCCGTAGCGGTGCTTCCGGGCTGTGGCCACTGCCCACTTAAGTTTAGGCAAATGTTCCAAGAGAAGCTCCGAAGTGCTGGAGCGACTTCCGTGATGCCCTAAAATCAATCCTCTAGATTGCGCAAGTTCCGTTTTTAAGCTCCAAGTGCGTTCTTCTTTGTTGGTCGAATCGCCTGGGATCAAAATTTTGTGGGTTTGCACCACCTGGGACGTGTCGTTGGAGGTCGCGTGGACGGAAGAGTCTCCTGCAAATATAGATTGAAACGGTGGTTCGGTCGTCTCACACTTGGGAATTCCCGCCAGCAATGCCAATTTGCGCTCCGATGCCGGGCCCAGTGGATAGTTCCATAGGCAAATGGGAATATTTCGCCGCCGAAAATTCTGCAGTAAACCCATGTGGTCCCAATCCCAGTGGGATAGATGCAAGCGATGTTGTCGGTGTCCGCATAGTCCAAGGATTTTTCTAGAGATATTGTATTCACCACCCATATCGAAATGATCGCAATAGTTCCGGGTGATCAAGGTCGTCCATTGGCCTTGTCCGATATTCCAGACGACAAAGCGATCACTTTCCGTCACCTCGTGTTCTGAGCGCAGAAACGTGGCGCTCAATGTGATCAGCAGAAACACGAAAAGAAATTGCTGCCGATATTCAGACATGAATCACCCTGGGGGGATTTCGGGCTCGCCAAAGTTTCCAGGCCCAACCACTCAAAGCCGCCCACCAAAAAAAGAGCCACAACCAGTGGGGCGGGATGTGGTCTTCGGCCGTGTTCGCGGGAATGGGCTCTAATATTTTCGCCGACCAGTCGATACTGTTCATGATCACCCAATCCGCCAGCGGGTGAGAGTCGGGCCAAATGAAGCTGATCAGCGAAAAGCTCAACCAAATCGTCAGCAGAATCGGAGCCAAGGTCCAATTGATCAACATCGTCAGCGGATGAATATTGGCCCAGCCCCAAAGAAAAGGAAGCGTGAACAAAAAGGCGAATAGCAACTGTTTCCAGCGCGCCGATACGATCTCCCGGGCCAGCAGAAATCCCAAGGCGCAGCCGGATGAATGCAGTAGCGACAGACTGGAGTACCACTCGAAATCAAATGCCAAGCTCAGGCAGGTGGCGATCATCAAAGTGAAGAGTGGACTCCAACCCCAGCGAAATTTCCACGCCAAAGCCGAAAGCAGCAGAAAAATCAAAGTGCGAACCAGCGGTGCTTGTGGACCGACCATAGATAGATAGAGCAGTAGCGGAACTAGCAACAGCCAGCGAAGCTTTCCCATGTTGGTGTGACTTCCAAGCAACAGCAATCCGGTCGACAAGATTTCCAAGTGGGCTTTGGAAACCACGATCAAATGATAAAGCCCACTGCGCGAAAAAAAATCAGTGAACTCCGCCGTGCGGATATGTTCCCCACACATCAGTGCGGAAATGACCTGCGATGAGGGTGACAGGGGAATTCGCTCAAGACAGAAGCGATGCGAGTTCTGGAGTAAAGCTGCCACAGTTTCTTGCAGATGCAGCGACATCCATCCCAATGCTGACAGAATCAAAATAAAAAAAACCATGAAAACATGTAGTTAGCAAAATGTGTGCACAGTCCGCCTATTTCATATTCTTACATTAGAGTAAACCCTCCACCGAAACCCGGCGGACGCGAAAATTTAGATTCTTACAGTCGACCAAAAAAATGGCCCCATATTTCTATTAATACCTAGTTATATTAAATGTTTAATCCGTGATCAATTTAGTGGCAATTCGCTGAAAGCATTGATTTTCAATAGGTCTAAGGTCCAGAGTCCACTTATTTCCCCAAATAATGTGGATAACTATCTTCACAATTAAACTTGAGCCTGATTTCTTACACATGTCATACTCTAGGCATGACAAAAGCCATGTACTTTTTAGTAGCAATTTTAGTGGGATGCTCAACCGCGCAGCAAGCCAAACGATCGAACTTACGAGATCCTTCTGTGGCCCAGTCTCCGGACCAGAGGGCGCATCTAGCTAAGTCCCGTGCGGACAAAGCGCAAGAGGACGGCGATCGAAAAATGGTTTTGGCCAAACACAGTCAGATAACCAGTCAGATGGGTCTAGCCCCGCAGACGATGTCTCAGGCTCCCTTGCCCAGCAGTCTTCCTGGAAAGGTTTTGGAAGTGACTCCTGATTCGGTGATCTCTGGTAGCTTTGGCAAAATGCCCGAGGGCCAACTTTACGCCGAAATCACGGACCGTTATCAGGCCCACGATGTCTGGGGTTTTGAACTTCGCTCGAAAGCCTATCTGGGTCGCTTCACTGACAGCGAACGTCGTGATGAGGTGGTCTACATGAAAGGTCTGATGGAGTTAGGCGATAAGAACTACGGTGTGGCTCTGGCGCAGTTCAACCGAGTTTTGCGCGATCACCCGAATGGTAAGAAAGCTCCTAGCGCCATGTTCGCTAAAGGTGTGACTTACAAGAGAATGAATCTAGTCCGTGAGGCAAAATTGGCGTTGATCCAGGTCCTGCAAAAATATCCAGGAAGTCCGGAATCAATGCGCGCAAAGGTAGAGTTAAAAGTCATCAAATAAGGTTCCAGGTAGTTTCAACAAGGATGTTGTACTCGTGGCGAAAAATTCAGTGAAAATTTCTGTGTTTGTGTTGTTACTAGCGCTGTCAGGCGCGGTCATGGCGGATGATTCCCCAGACATCGGCACGGAAACCAAGTTGCATGATAAGTACGTGGGTCAGGCGCTGTCACCGGTGGACGATGGCGAGTGGCAGATGGTCTCGGGGCAAACTCCGCACAACACCTACACAACCAAGAAAAAAGAATCGCTCATGGAAATCAGCGAAATGCTTTTCGGAGATTCGCATTTTTGGACGAAGCTGTGGTCCATCAATAAGCAAATTTCCAATCCCTACGAAGTGCCGCCGGGCACAGTGATCTCTGTCACGGCCAGTGGCAAGGATGCTCCAAGTTTTGGTATTAACTTCTACCCCGTGCGTGAGCCTGAAAAAATGGGGGATCCTGCAAGCCCCGACATTTTGGGTTACACTCTCAATGCAGAGATTCCAGCCAACGGCCATGAGCGGGTCGGTGCCCTGAACGCGCTTCCCGACACTCTGCCGCCGTGGAAATATCGAGCAGATCCAGATGGTTCGATGCTGCTGGATTTGGATCGCCCCATTGTTACAACTCCGGTAGCCATCAAGAACTTAGATTTTTTTGTGACAGAGGAAATCGCTTCCGAAGTTGAAGGTGAAGTGGTCGGCACTGAAATGGGAATGAAAACCGCCAGTGAGTTTCAGTATGTCTACGTGAAACTAAAAAATCCCGGCAACGTAACAAACTACACGGTGATTTTAGATGAAGGTGAAATCGCTAGTGAATTCACCTCGCGCAAGCCGATCATGGTGCAGGTGCAAGGAGCGATCGAAGTACAAAACGTCATAGACTCGAGAAAGAATATTTATCGAGCTCTTGTGAAGAAATCCATTTCGCAAGTGGAGGTCGGTGCCAAGCTGGTCTTGTCCACCCTTCCGACTTACACGGTCACTTCAAATGATCCATTGTCTTCCGCCACCACCACAATCATTGGTGGACATTTCAACACGATTCGACATCTGTTTGGCGCCGAATCTGTGGTCTTTTTGGATCACGGTAAGAGCGAGGGTTTGAGCGAAGGTCAGCTTTTTCCTGTCTACCAGTTTCAGCGAGCTAAACTGGATGGAAAATTCGTCAAAGAAAATCCGATGATGGTGGGTCATATTAAGATCGTGAAGACGAGCAATCACTTTTCGACTGCGGTAGTCACAGATTCCAATCACGAAATCGAAGTCGGAGATTGCACCTCCCCGGATTTGACCTCGCGCAGGTGAGGGTTTTCCGATCTTTCCCAGTTCAGCAAAATGAAGGTCTTTTCAAGTTATCTTCGAAATGAGATCCAACAGAGGCAGTGGAGAGGTCTAATTTTCCGAACTGGGAAAGATTGGAAATATTGGTGTACGGAAATCGGCCGGGTGGGCTGTTCTACGTAGATTCTTTTCCATTTGGGCCTTGTTTCGATTTTGCAGCTTCGCGGTCCTATGCTTTCGCTTTGGGTTTCTTATCTTTTTTCATTGAGTTGTCGCGCTTCTTTGGCCGAATTTCTTCGGATTCAGGAACTGGTGGCTTCTGGGGTTGGGATTTTTGATCCTGCCTTGGGTGAAGGCGTAGAGGCCTGGGCAGAGATTCGGGCCACGCAGGCCCACCTACTTTGTCGCGAGCAGTATTTGTTGTTTTGCCATGAGATCGATCGCGCTCGCGAAGCCGGATTGTGTTTCACTCAACCCGGAGAGCCTGATTTCCCAGCGGGTTTTTTGAATCTGCAGGAGGTTCCATTTTTTCTCTGCTATATGGGGACTCCGGTTTGGAAGACCTCGGTGGGTTTGGCGGTAGTGGGCAGTCGTGAACCCAGTGCTGACTCGGAATCTTGGTGCGAAAAAGAGCTCTCGTTAGTTCTGCAACAGCTTTCGATTTTCACGGTCAGTGGCGGCGCCAGAGGCATCGATCAGGTTTGTCATCGGGTGAGTGTGCGTTTGCGACTGCCGACGGTGGCGATTTTACCTTCGGGTTTGCAGAATATTTATCCGCCCTCGCTCATCCCAGTGGTGAATTCACTTCTGGAGTCCGGAGGTGCACTACTCAGCGAGTATTTGCCCAAAACAGAGATGGCGAAGAATTTCTTTCAAAGACGAAACCGCCTTATCGCGGGATTGGCTCAGATATGTCTGATTGTCGAAGCCCGACGCCGAAGTGGGACGCTGATCACAGCTCAACAGGCGGTGGAGCAGGCGAAACCGCTCTTTATTTTGCCCACTCATCCCTATGATCCTCGAGGAATGGGCGGTTTGGATTTACTTTTGGATGGGGCGACACCGGTGCGTGACGCTCAAGATTTGATCAGCTTTTTGTCCGCCGAATTAAAGGGTGTTTTAGAACCGAAGCAGGTCTAGTGGCAGAGGGCAAGTCGTCCCACTATGGTTAGTGGGGGTCCTTTCTATCGGCCATGCTGCAACTGCAAATTGTGGGAATAATTAAAAAATGTGAAAAAAGCTTTTGCAAGTTCGACTTCTTTATTCTTACACTTAATACCAAGGGAGGGGCGATGTGGTCAGGGACGACCGTGGTTGTATGGATGCAACTGCATCGCTCATTTTTTCTAGGGGCTTCCCGCCCCCTAATCCCAAATTTTCTTCAATCTCCAAAAAGACAGCCCTAGGAAAATCCCATTTGGAATCCAAATGGCCACGGATGCCGGCAGTTGGCCAGATCTAGCAGAGCTTTCTGCGGTCAGATATATTCCCCAATAAAAGACCACCACCAAGAGCGATAAAATTAGACCGTTATTTTTTTGCTGGCGGGAATTGGCCGAGGTCCCCAGCGCTACGCCCAGGAGGGAGAATACAATGCAGACCAAGCTCACGGCCCAACGTTTGTGAAACTCCACTTCCATGTCCTTGCGATCATCCTTGCTGAGATTCGTGGCCAATCGCTCTGTGACTTCTTCAATGGTGTACGATGCGGCCGATTTTTCCCGCAGATTTTCTTTGGCCGGATCTAGCAGCCGTACGTCGAAGCTATTGTATTTGATTTTCGTGTGGGTTTCGCCTTGCCGGTGAATGGCTCCGTCCAGCAGTCGCAGAAACATGGTGCGGCCCTCGGGAGTGGTTTCCTGAATCAGTTTACCCTGACGGGAGACGATGGTCAGCGGAACGTCGCCGCCTTTTTCGTCGTAGATGAAGAGTTTTTTCAAGACCCCTGTTTTTGAGTCCACCTCATTGGCATAGACCACCAGATCAAAAAATCCTTCAGAGAAAGTGCCTTCACGAATGGTGGAACTGGCTTTGCTTTGATCCATGCGCGAAAATAAAATTTCAAATTGACGATTTCCCCAAGGTGCCAAATAAAAACTGGTCTGCGCCGAAATGATCGAAACGATGATGCCCAAAACCACCGCCGGTGAAACGATCCACCACATGCTGTAGCCCGAGGCCTTCAGTGCCACGATCTCTGAATCTTGGCTGAGGCGTCCGTAGGTGATCAGCACTGAAAAGAGTAGCGCCATCGGTAGTAGCGCCGGCAAAAAGCTGATGCAGATGTAGGACATCATCTGCAGAACGACAAAGATGCTCACTCCGTGAATCAGAACGAATTCTGTGTAATGAATCGCCTGAAACATAATCATTATCGAGAGGAACACCACAATGCCGATAATGAGAGACGGCCACATCTCAAAGAACAAGTACTGAGTCGCTTTACGCGGAAAGAGCAATTTCATTGGACTCAAGTTTAGAACACAGTTCTGAACAGCACAACAAGCAAGAATTTATGGCCAGGGTGGCTCAGACCTGAGAAAATCATGGAAGGAGTCTCTGGATGAAAAAAGTCATGCTGATCTTCGAGGATTTTCAGGAAAGTGGCCATACCCAAGCCATTTTGAAAAAGGTGGGCTTTGATGTATTGGCACAAAATAACACCAGTCGACTTTCCGACCAAATTTTGACTTTTAGGCCGGATGCCATAGTCTCTTCCGGCGGCCAAAAGTTTCCCAGTCTAGTGATCGGCCAAGAACTTAAAAAAGTAACTCACTTCAAGGGCAAATCGATTCTGATCCTTCCTGCCGGAGAGCGGCCCCAGCCAGCAGAAATTTCCAAAGCGCGAGTGGACGTTCTGGTCGAAGCACCTGTGAAACCCCATCGTCTGATAGAGATTTTGGCGAAAAATCTGTCGCTGGATCCGGCACCGCTTTTGGAAAAATTCAGCAAGGCCCAGATACAGGATCACGCAGCCCCTCCAGCCCCGCGCTCGGCTCCTGAGGCCCTGGCAGGTTCGGACATGGTGATGGTGAAGGGCACCGCCCGGACGGCCGAGCACGTGCAGCTGAATGATCGGGATCGCGTCGAATCCTACCAACGCTTTGTGCAGGGTATGACGATCGACGTGCAGCAGACCTCCCACTCCAAAACTGCTGTGCGCGAGCGGCAGTATGAGCTTAAAAAAGGCTGGGATTTCAAAATCCTAGAGAAATTGGATGATCTAAAGCGGGCGTTTGCGGAAGCGTTATTCAAAAAAAACAATTGAAGGCGGACTCAGTCGGAGTAAATTCCAAACAAGGAGATCACATGGGACAACACACACATGCCGTTACAGATGCTTCGTTCGACACGGACGTATTAAAGTCGAATACACCAGTGCTAGTGGATTTTTGGGCCGAGTGGTGTGCTCCTTGCCGAGCCCTGGCTCCTACACTCGAAGAAATTGCCGAAGAAATGTCGACCCAAGTAAAAGTCATGAAATTGGACATCGATAACAATCAGGACGCGGCCGCTAAGTTCGGAATTCGCAGCATTCCTACGATGATCTTATTCAAAGGCGGTCAGCCGGTGGATCAGATCATGGGGAAAGTACCGAAAGCCACGCTGGTGGAGTTTATTTCTAAGCACCTTTAGTCGCAGAAGAACCTTGTGCACTCTTTGATCATTTTCGATTCTGACGGCGTGCTGGTCGATAGCGAAATCATTTCTAACAGAATTATGGCTCAGTCCATTAGATCTGTCGGTGGATTGATGACCGACGAAGAGGTTCTATCCACCTACATTGGTGGAACAATGGTTGAGGTCATACGCGACGTTGAGAGCAGAATTGGCCGATCTCTGCCGACCGATTGGCTTCAAACATTTGAAAAGCAAAGAGCCGATGCATTTAGGCTGGAGTTAAAGGCCATCGATGGAGTCAAAGAAGTCGTACAGTTGTTGTCTCGCAAACATGTCCCATTTTGTGTGGCATCTCAGGCGAAAGTTGAGAAGACACAGTTGACCTTAGGACTGACCGGTCTTTTAGAATTTTTTAACGATCATATTTTTTCTTCTACGATGGTTCCACGGCCTAAACCTTTTCCTGATCTTTTCTTATATGCTGCCCAAAAGTTTGCAGTGCCATCGAGCGAATGTGTCGTGATCGAAGACAGTGCCAAGGGAGTGACTGCCGCGGTTGCAGCGGGCATGAAAGTATTTGGTTATGCTCCGAAAACAGGGGACGCAAGTAGTCTGAGTCGTGCTGGAGCACAAGTATTCGATGAAATGAGGAATTTGCCATATTTGCTGGGCCTATGAGCGGTCGCAAATCTCCCGGTTGGCCGGATCCGGATGTCTGGGCCGAGTTTCGGATCGTCATCGCCGAAAAATTTCACCTGTCGCGCGACAGGTGAAAATTATCTTTTGGGATTCAGGATCGCCATGATCTTTTCAACGAACACACTTTTTTGATTCTCTTCCGACCGCGAAATAGCCTCGAGGTCAATGCCGTCCGGAAGCCCTCTGAGCGGGCGACCGAAATAACTAGCATAGATTCCTGCAAAGACCACATTTCCAATGGCGGCGCTGCCACGGGTGTACGGAGTTGCTACATAATAGGCATACATAGCTTCGACGAAAACCCGAGTGGCTTCGGCCTCGCTCATCTTGTTTTGTGGATTTAGTAGCATTTCCAATCGTGCCTTTGCATCCAGGAAAATGGGCTCAGAATCTAGCGGGTGAATGACATAAGGCTGCGCATTCAAATCGTAAATCGAGGAGGGAGCGACCGAGCCTTCCAGTGTTCGATAATAGGTATGAACGAAATTTCCGATGCTGGGCAGACGACTGCGGGTATAGCGGCCGGAAAGCACTGCGGAGTACTCCAGATACCGACCCTTCAGTGCCGTTCGGAATCCTTGGCCGGATGACCTAAAAATGCTTTGTCCGCGAAAGCGTCCGCTGTCCCGCCATTGCCTGGCGATCTCAAAGGCATCGGTCACGCTGAGGCCACCTTGAATCAAGCGCGAGATTTCGTTCGCGGTCGCACTGGCCGACTGGCTGTAGTAATCTTGATCCCCTTGATACTCAGGATGGTCCACCCAAAAGCGTGAGGTGGGAAAATCCTGAGCAGAATAAAAATTCGAAGAATAGACTCCATCGCAGGAGTTCGACGAGGCACGCGCGACGGTGGTCGAAAAAATCAGGAGTAAAATGACGGGTTGTCTAAGCCATCGCAGCATAGGACTCAACTGTGCAAGGGGAGTGCCGAGTTTTCTCTCAGCGACCAGAAGCTCCGTAATTTCGGCCAATCTCCATGGCTGGTTATTGATCAGGTGTCGAAATATTTGTCAGGCAGTGGCTCTGGGGCGAAAAACGTCATTCTGTCGAAATCATAACAGGTGAAACCTATTCTGGGGCATTGTACATTGATGAAAATGTTATCTCAAATGTCAAATTTAGCTTATGGAATTGGATCTGCGATCCTTATGGGAATGGCCTGGACGTCACCTTCGCTTGCAGCGAATGCGGATCCAGGATCGGTAGTGGTGCTTGCCAAAGCACAGCTGATTTTTGAGCAAATTAAAAACAATCCGCTTTACACCTTTCACCTGCCAGAGGCAGGGTGCGAGTCTCGGTCATATGTGATGAAAAAATTCATCGAGAGCCAAGGAGCAAGGGTCGATAGCTTTGTGATCGTCTATAATAAAGGTACAATTCAGATTGCAAACTCTTACGCGCCTGGGGGCAAGACCGATTGGTCTTTTCATACAACTCCGCTTGTTTATGTTATGACCGATAAGGGCATCGTAGCCTATGTCATTGATCCTTCACTCTTTGCGGGCCCTGTTCCGCTGAGTCAAATTTTGCAAAATCTGGATCCGCGAGGTCAGTGTCAGGAAATTGGGATTGATCTGATTGGGCAGCGATTCAGTTCAAATCAGGATTTCTCCGACGACTATGGATCTGGACCGTGCTATTGGTTTAAATCTTCTCGATATTTCTATTCCCCTTCGGTGGAGGAATTTACGATTCACGATCAACTTGGTTACACGAACTGGAATGATGGCTTTATGCAGGATTCGATCCGTCAAATGCAAGACTGTCAGGCCGATATGCGTGCGCGACAAACAGCCGTAGATTCTGGTCAAGTTCCCACGAGCATGGCCTCTTGTCTAATGTGACAGGCAACCTCTATCTAGAAGATATACCGCCGATAAGCCACTGACGAAACCAATCCAAGTCCCGTCATCGTGGTGAGCATGCTCGATCCACCGTAAGACAGAAGCGGAAGTGGAACTCCCACAATAGGCAGCAAGCCGATCACCATTCCCACATTAATAAACATATGCCAAAAAATATAACTAAGCACTCCGACGGTGAGGACCGCCCCGAATTTGTCCCGCGAGGTCGTGGCAATTCGAACCATGATCAAAAACAACCAGCAAAATAGCGCCAACACTAGAGAGCTTCCGACCAAACCGAACTCTTCACTCAGCACACTGTAGATAAAATCCGTGTGGCGTTCTGGCAAAAACTCCAACTGCGACTGCGTTCCTTTGCGAAAGCCTTTGCCGAAAAATCGGCCGCTGCCCACAGCGATTTTCGATTGAATTGAATTGTAGCCCGAACCACGCGGATCATTCGTGGGCGAAATAAAATTCTGAATGCGCGCCTTCTGATAATCACGAAGAGCATAGTTCCAAGCGATGGGTGCTGCCACCAGCCCACTGATCACCACCACCGCCAAAATCCAGCGTTTCACCTTCATGAACAAGATGACTGAGCCAGAGATCGCTGCGATCAAAAGGGCCGTGCCCAAGTCCGGCTGTTTCACGATCAGCACGAAGGGAATTCCCATCAGAATCACCGGCCAAAGCAGATCACGAATTCCCATACCGCCTTGATCTGTGCGTTTGTGTGCCATAGTTTTGGCGAACACCATGATCATAGCTAGCTTCATGGTCTCTGAGGGCTGATAGCGCATAAAGCCTAGATCGATCCAGCGCTGAGCGCCCAGGGCCACAGCTCCGAAGAACATCACAAACAGAACGGCGCCCAAATTGAGGAAATACAAAATGTAGGCCACTCTCGAAACGATGCTATAGTCGACGAAGGTGAAAATAAAAAATAAACTCCAGCCGGCCCCCAGCCAGATGATCTGATTGAGGAACAAACCTTGAATGTCCTGCGAGTGCGGTCCGTGGGTCGCGGAATAAAGGTTGAAGAGGCCCACGATGTTCAAAGCGAAAATAAAAAGAACCAAGTTCCAGTCGATGCGCTTGAGAATGGTTCTTTCTTCAACTCTTATTCTTAAATCCATTTATTCACCCTCAATATTTTCTACGGGGCCTGCCGCCGCTTTGATCGCGCGCTCTTTTTTCAAATAATCGGCGATCATTTCTGGATGATATTTTTCGAAATACGCTTTCATGATGTCATGGACCACGGGACCCGCGCCCGAAGCTCCGTGGCAGGAGTGCTCGGCCAAGGCGGCCACAGCGATTTCCGGATTTTCAGCCGGA
The DNA here is from genome assembly GCA_013286585.1 of Deltaproteobacteria bacterium. Lineage (GTDB taxonomy): Bacteria > Bdellovibrionota > Bdellovibrionia > Bdellovibrionales > Bdellovibrionaceae > CAIYID01. The sequence continues at coordinate 16,081 of JABDFK010000020.1, read as the reverse complement.
GCAAAGGCCACAAACCACCCGTGATGCCGCTGCTCCAGCGGACGTTTCTCGCAGAGGGTGTAAATGTCCGAAGCAGCAAAGCCCATGACCTGTGTCGTTCCAGTTTTTCCGGCGATATCAGCGCCCGGAATATTCACACGCTTGGCAGTCCCGCGAGGCCCCTGCACCACTCGGCGCATGGCATCTTTGACCACCTTGAAAGTTTCGGGGTCCACATGAATTCCCGTCGACTGAACTTGCGTCAGGTCACGCACTATCAGGGGTTGGGTTTCGCGCACAGTCTTGCCGTCGTTATCGACGATTTTTTTGATCACGAACGGACGCACCACTTTGCCGCCGTTACCGATGGTGTTGTATCCCACCGCCATTTGGATCGGAGTGGCTACCACAAATCCCTGTCCGATGGCTGCGGTCAGATTTTCACCGGGTTGCCAATCTTCGCCCAAGGCTTGCTTTTTCCAGGCGGAGTTCGGCATCAGGCCCGCATTTTCCCGCGGCAATTCGATGCCCGTTTTCTGTCCGATGCCGAACTGGGAAATGTACGCATACATTTTATCCACCCCAAGTGCGATCCCCATTTTGTAAAAGAAAATATTCGAAGAGCGCTCGATGGCTTCAAAGACCGTGATATTTCCGTGACCACCCTTGACCGAGTCATGGAAATCGCGTTTTCCAAAGTGAATCGAGCCCGGACAATTGATGATCGTTGTTGGCGTGATCACTTTTTCTGACAAAGCCGCTACGGCCATGTAAGGCTTAAACGTAGAGCCCGGCGAAAAATAATCCTGGATCACTTTGTTCCGCAGCGGTTTGAACTTATCATTCACCAGCGTCGACCAGGTCTGCGGCGTGATGCCAGCAGCGAACTCATTGGGATCATATCCAGGAGTGCTGACCCAGGCTAAGACTTCGCCGTTCGATTTCATTGCAATGACGCCACCGATACGTCCGTCATGAGTGAAGGAGTTGTAGGCGGCCTCTTGCATGGTTTTGTCGATGGTCAGAACTGCGGTGTACCCGGGGACGGATTCTTTGTCCTTGATCTGTTCGCCGTAGATGTTGGGGGTTTGCGTGGCGGTTTCCCGACCATAGGCATCCACTTGCACCAACTGCATTCCGTCTTCACCGCGGATTTCGCGCTCTAGATATTCCTCCAAGCCACTTTTGCCGATGATATCGCCTTGATCAAAAGTGATGCCTTTGTACAGCTGATTATAAAGCGGAATCTGTTTCTTCGAAATCTCTCCGACGTAGCCGAACAACTGTGCTCCGTCGCCTTTGAGTGGATACGAGCGCAATACGGTTTCGCGAATTTCTAGGCCTGGCGTATCCAAGCGAATGCGCTTCAGGCGGAAAACTTCGTCGCGGGAAAGATTGTCCTTCATGTGCACGGGGGCGTAGGGGCCATTTTGCCTTTGTGAGCGTTGAAATTTGGCCACCAGCTTATCTTTTTCGATGCCTAAGATGGGCGCCAAAACTTCGGCGACATCGTCGATCTCATCCACAAACTGTGGTGTGAGGATGGCCTCAAAGCCTGGACGATTTTCCACCAGCACTTTGCCTTCACGATCGAGCATCAACCCACGCGGAGCCGTGTTCTTGATCTGCTTAATCCGATTCTTGTCCGAGAACTCGCGAAGCTCAGAGCCTTCGATGATCTGTAAATACCAAAGGCGAAATAGAAACGAGAAAAAAGTCATAGCGATGGCGACATAAAACAATCGATATCGCGGGAGTAATTCCTTGGCCTCTTCCGGATTTGAAATGTATTCGCTCATGGGCCCACCCTTTGTGTTTCCATGACTTCAGGCAGGGTCCAATGGTCAATTTTCAGCAAGAACCAATACATCGGTGCCGAAAACAACCCGGTCAGCATCACCTCGGCCAAGCGAGTGAATGGCGAAAGGCTGGCAGCATTTTCCTCGAGCCCTACGGACAAAAAGTAAGACGAAAGATTAAAAGCCACAGAGAATGCCACCGATGCAATAATGAAATAGCGCGTGTTGGACCAAAAAAATCGACTTTTAATAAAGCTGGTGAGGCTGACCAAAATAAAAAGATTGGCCCACAGAATTCCTAGCGGCACCGCCGAGAAAGATTTCAAAATCAGCGCAAAGATGTAGATCAGGCCCATGGCCGACAGATACGGTCGGTACAGCGCTAAATACAAAAGCACCAGGATCCAAAGTTGCGGGCCTGGGGCACCGCCGGTGAGCTGAAACCAAAAACTAGATTGAAATCCACAACAGATCGTCAGGATCAAACCCATGACGAAAGCATTGAGAATTTTGAATTTGGTTTGGACCACTTTTTAGATTCCTTACTTTTTTTGCACGGGCGGATTCAAATCTTGTTCTTTGGCATCGGTGATCACAAAAACTTCTTCCACTTTGTCAGGATCAACTACGGGACGCAGTTCTACTTTCAACGACACAGCGAAAGCTTTGTTTTCCACGGACTCTACGACGGCGACAGGAAAACCCTTGGGAAAGATATTGTCCAAGCCACTGGTGACAATGACGTCACCTTTAAGCACGTCCTCGGATTTTTCCACGTAGTGCAGAGCCAGGCCTCCAGGACTTTTGCCCTCAACAATTCCGCGGGCGCGACTGCGGTTGATTAAACCATCGACCACCGAATAGCGATCAGTGATCAGTAGCACGTGAGAAGTGAAAGTCTCTGGTCGAAAAATATGGCCGACCACACCTTCGGTGGTGATCACAGCCATCCCGGCTTTGAGTCCCTGATTGGTGCCCTTATCAATGCGAACCGTGGCGTGATCGGAAAATAAATCCCGCGACATAATTCGCGCTGCCACCAATTCCATTTTATTTTTTTGTTTGAAATCCAGCAGCGCATTGAAGCGTTGATTTTCTTTTGCGAGCTCATCCGATTGAAGTAGTCGCGTCTGCAACTCTTTGTTTTGTGCTCTCAGGCTTTGATTTTCTTTCTTAATGTCGACCAAATCCAGATACATTTTCGTGGTGCCGCGCACGCCATCGCTGAAAGAGAAAAAGATGGACTCCACCAGGCCGGCCATAAATGAAAAAGGCTTGTCGTACCAGCCACCCAACGTCGGACTTTGCTGGGTGTTCATCGAAATTAACGGCAAAATGACCAATGCTGTCGTGATCAATATTTTTCTCAGGTCTAAATTCAGCCAATTCATATAAAAACGGTAACAAAAAGCCGATCCGATTCCAACCTTTTCGGTTGAAAAAAAATCCGCGTCGTTGTGTTATGTCCAGATTAGAAAAAATGAATTTTTGAATTCACAGCGAAAGGTTTGGTCCCGTGGTCGAAAAATTGAAAAAATATCTGAGTGGCGGATCGAAAAACAGCAACGCGGGCACCGAAAAACAGGCATTTCGCCGAGTGGTGGCCATGGTCATCTTCGGCGCCATCATTCTGGTTTTTGTGTTGTTTGGTTTTCAAGGCAAGCACAATGCCATCGGTGTGGGCTCTGCCGCACGAGTGAACAGTGCCTATATTTCAGTCGCTGATTTGCAGTCAGAAAGCCAGCGCATGGAGCAAATGTACGGACAGCTGTTCGGCGGCCAGATGAGCGGGGATGCGCAGCGTCAGTTCATGAGGGGTCAGGCCCTAGAGAATTTGATCATGAACGAATTGATTTCCCAGTCGGCTAGCGATCAAGGAATTTTAGTGACCAACGCGGAAGTTCGGGATTTTATCGCCAAAGACATGCCCGTATTTCAGCAAAATGGCCGCTTCCAACGCGACATCTATGTTCAGGTTTTGGAAAACAATCATTTAACTCCGGCTGATTTTGAAGAAAAAATTCGCAAAGAACACCGAAGCATGAGACTGCGCCACGCTTTCGAAGTCGCGGCAGAGCCCACAGCCTTAGAGAACGCGGAAAACAATGCCTTGAAGGCGACAAAAATCAACGTGGGTTTCGTGAAGCTGGATGAGTCCCAGGTCACTGCGAATATGAATATTTCCGCCAGCGAAATTAACACCAAGTTAGCCGATCCCGAATTCATGAAAAAAGTAGAGGCAGAGCTGGCGCAAAACAAGTCCGCCTATTCTTCCGAAGAACAAGTGCGCGCCAGCCACATCTTAATCAAAGCCAAAGCCGGCGACGCCGCTAGTGAGAAAGCGGCGCTGGAAAAAATCACTGCGCTGAAAGCTCGCGCTAGCAAAGAAGACTTCGGAAAATTAGCAGCGGCCAACTCCGAGGACACCGGATCAAAAGTGAACAAGGGCGACTTGGGCCTTTTCACACGTGGAAAAATGGTGCCAGAATTTGACGAAGCAGCATTCAAGCAACCGGTGGGCGTTATCGGCGAGCCGGTAAAAACTTCCTACGGTTATCACCTAATCAAAGTCACCGAGAAAAAGCCGGCGATGGTAGGAACCCTGGAAAATTCTAAAGGAAAAATCGCAAAAACTCTCATCGCCAAAGAGCGCTTCAATCAGGCTTCGACTCAGTTGGAAGAAGCCCTCAAAAAATCAGACGCCGCAGGCGTTGATGCGGCTCTAGCTTCCTTGGGCGTGAAGTGGGAAGAGACCGGACTCTTTGATTTGGGTTCAGAGATAGCGCCGAAAATGGGCAGCCGAATGGCCACTCAAGCCGCCTTTGAAGTGAACGCGAAAAGTCCTTGGTTGAATCGCCTGGTTCGAGACGGTGCTGTCAGCTATCTGATCAAGTTCAAAGAATTGAAAACAGAGACTCCGGCAGCCGTGGTGCCAACAGTGGTGGATAACTCCACCCGAGAACGTTCCAACGAGATGTTCAGCCGCTGGCTAGAGTCGGTGAAAAAAGTTTCCACCATCGAAAAGAATCCACTGGTTCTGCGCGAGTAATGATTTTTCATCGCCAGTTTTCCGCAGAGATTCAGATACAGAGCCAGCTCCAAGAGCTGGCTCTTGTCTTTGGAGCCTCCGGCGATCTGGATCCCGAAACCGGAATGAGCGTCAGCTTACCGGTGATGGACGAATCCATCACCAAAGCTCTGGCGGCGGTGAAAGGGAAATTGTTTGCGGATATGCCGGCCTTGTCCCGCGAATTTTGGGCGCTGTTGTCACCGCAGATTCCTCTGCGCAAAGTGATCATAAAATCTCGGCACGGCGAGGAGTTTGTTTCAGATGCCGCGGGCTCAGGAACAATGTGGAAAGTTCAATCCAAGGTTATTCAGCTGAAAACGGAAACGCGAATTTTTGAGTTCGCGGGGACCGATCAACCTCCGGAGCTGTCCCAAGAATTTGCCAGCGTGAGAGACTTTCTTGCGAAAATAGAGGGCCTTTCCTGGAAGGGCGAAGTGCGAGACTTACTGCTAAAGAAAGTCTATCGACTATTTTAAATTCTGCGGACCAAAGGCCTCTGGCAAAAGCTCGGACAGGCTGTAAGTTTTGTGAATTTTCTTTTCATCGCCCAAATGAATTTGAGTTTGTGTATCAGAAAATTCGGCGATCACCTGGCGACAAAATCCGCAGGGTGGCCATGGTTTTTTCTCTGCCGTGACAACGACAATGTCCCGGATTTTCATTTTGCCTTCGGCAGAGACCGCGGAAAAAATGGCCGCGCGTTCGGCGCAGATGGTGCCACCGTAACTGGCATTCTCCACGTTGCAGCCATAAAACATGGCTCCAGAATCAGTGCTCAGAGCCGCGCCCACTCGGTATTTGCTGTAGGGTGAGTAAGAATTTTTTCGCACAGATACGGCGAATGCATGCAGTTGTTGAAGTTTTGCAGCGGAATTTTTTTTCATTGGATACCTCGATTTGGATTCGGAATTAAATAGCCCAGTTTTCTAAGTAGCTGACTAAGATGCAAAAGCGGAAGGCCTTGAATGCCGGTGAAGTCGTCCGTTTAAATTTTCTCGAAGAGCGCCAAGCCCTGTTTTTCGATTTTATAAGATCCGGCGCAATCCAAAGGTTGATCGGCTTCGACATAAGTGTGAATCTGCGCTTCACTGAGCGGCAGCATTTTCATATGAGCTCGGTGCAAAAACGAATGCTCCTGACCTTGAAAGAAAACTGAAACCGAAGTCAACAATTCATGTTCGCGCCCCTGCATCTGTTGCAGTTGCGCGCGGGCTTTTTCCACCGTTCCGGGCTTGCCTAAAATTTGGGAACCCAGCACCAACATCTGATCGCTGCCGATCACGCAGTTCTGTGCATTGGCCAATGAGCGTGCTTTTTCTTTGCCCAAGAATAGGCACAGTTCCGCGGGTTTTAGCCATGAAACTTCCAGTTTGGCGGAGTCCTCATCGAACAGGGGTTTGCGGACCTCGAAACTGATCCCCAGCTTCGAGAGAAGCTCTTTGCGATAGATGGAAGTGCTGGCCAATATAAGGGGTGTCATGGACTCAAGTTATTCAAAGGATGAAACATTTTCAATCTTTCTTGCCACTAACTTGCGACTATGGGGAAAAATCCCGACAATTCCGGGGAATTCTGTTAGAACTGCAGCTTCCTATGCTTGATAAAACGGGTGTGCCATTTCAATCTTTGCCGGACATTGCCTCTGAAACCGTTGGGTTGGCCACCGGCGTATTGGACTCGGTCGGCATGAGCGGCATTGAAGTTCCGGTGTCTTTGCTAGATTCCAAGGGACAGACGCTGCGAACCCCGGCTCGAGTCGAAGCCTATGTGAATTTATCTCAGCCCGAAGTGCGCGGCATTCACATGAGCCGTCTTTTTCGTGACGTGCAATTGGGCCTCACCCAGCAGCCTCTGGCGCTGCTACTTTTAGCTAAAATCACTGAAGAGTTTTTGCGTTCCCATGAGGGCTTGAGCGACCGCGCGGAACTAGCTGTTTCATTTGAAGCATTGCTAGAAAGAGCCGCCTTAAAAAGTGCTAACTCTGGCTGGAGAAGCTATCCGGTGAAATTGCGCGTGCAGCGTGGGCTTCAGAAGCTGCAATATTTTGTCGAGGTGTTGGTGACATATTCAAGCACCTGCCCGGCTTCGGCAGCATTGTCGCGGCAACTCATTCAACAGAATTTCAAAGCGCATTTTTCAGGCGACCAGGTCAGCGGCCCACAGGTGCACGAATGGCTAGGCACCGCCGGGGGCATCAATGCGACTCCGCATGCGCAAAGAAGTTTCGCACGCGTTGAAGTGCAAGTGAAAGATCCTCAGTTTGATTTCATTCGCCTGATTGACTTGATCGAAGAGTCTTTGCAAACCCCGGTGCAAACCATGGTCAAGCGCGAGGACGAGCAGGAGTTCGCTCTGCGCAACGGCCAAAATCTGATGTTCTGCGAAGATGCCGCCCGACGGGTGAAGCGGGATCTAGAGTCCTTGCCGGAAGTGGTCGGATATTCCGGAGAATTCCGCCATGTGGAAAGCCTGCATCCCCATGATGCCGTGGCAAAAATTCGCAAAGAAAATGATAATCATTCTTGATTAAGAGCGGGCTTTCAGCGTACAAAACCCCATGCTAGAAAAAACACTCAGACTTCCGAAATCTCAACACCAATATCAACGTGAAGAGCATCAAACAAGTGGCTCCAAAGCCAAAAGAGTGGATGAGTCCACTTTGCGGAAAATGATTCGTGATTTGGGGCTCAAGGTGACTGACCAACGGCTCTTGATTTTGAAGACCCTGCACAGTGGCAGCGCCCATGTGACGGCACAAGAGGTTTTTGAGATCGTCGGTCGTCAGGACTCTGGCATTGGCTTTGCCACGGTTTACCGTTTCCTGCGCACGCTCACAGAGGCCGGTTTTGTGACAGAGGTCCGCCTGGGGGGCTCTTCGGCGCGCTATGAGTTGAAACCGGAAGGTCATCACGATCATCTCACCTGCAGCCAGTGTGGGATGATCTGCGAGTTTGAAAATAACAAAATCGAAGAACTGCAGATTCGCGTCGCTAATGAGTTTGGCTTCCAATTGACGGGTCACGTTCTGGAGCTCTACGGCATTTGTCCTGACTGCCAGCAGCGATAAATCCAGTCGTTGCATGACGCTCCCACCATTTGAGATCATGGCCGGATGGCTGAAGACTTCGATGGCATCGTCATAAAAGGAGCGCGCGAACACAACTTGCGCGATCTGGATATACGCATTCCCAGAAATAAAATCACCGTGGTCACTGGTCTTAGCGGCAGCGGTAAGTCATCGCTGGCGTTTGACACCATCTATGCCGAGGGCCAACGTCGCTACGTGGAAAGTCTTTCCGCCTATGCTCGCAGTTTTCTAGAGCAAATGAAAAAGCCGGAATTGGATTCCATCACCGGACTGTCGCCGGCCATCGCCATCGATCAGAAATCAGTGAGCACCAATCCTAGATCCACGGTGGGAACTGTCACCGAAGTTTATGATTATTTCCGCCTGCTCTTTGCCAAGGTCGGAATTCCCGAGTGTCCCGAACACAAAGTGGCGGTCTCTAGCCAAAATCCCAGTCAGATCATCGATGAAATTTTGCGCAAAGAAAAAGGCGAAAAATTTTATGTGCTGGCGCCCATGGCCCAGGGTAAAAAAGGTGAGTTCCTGGCGGAATTCCAAAAGTGGGAAAAAAAAGGATTCATCAAAGCCAAAGTCGACGGGGAATTCATCGAGCTTTCGCAAGCCAAAAAACTGGCTAAAACCAAAGTGCACGACATCGACTTGGTCGTCGATCAACTGGTGCTGAAAGAAAATGTTCACGCGCGCCTGGCTGAAAGCATCAACGCTGCCATCGTCTTGGCCAACGGACGGGTCATCATCGAAAGTTTTAAGGGCGAGCGCACGGCGTACTCGATTCATTCCTCTTGTCCGATTTGTGGCTTCAGCTTTCCAGATCTAGAGCCGCGCATCTTCAGCTTCAACAATCCACGAGGAGCCTGTGAAACTTGTCACGGCCTAGGCACCTTAGATTTGGTCGAAGAGGAACAGTACTCCTACGAAGAAGGTGGAAAAGTTTTAGAGAAAGTTTCTTATCGCTATAAAAACGATAAAAAAGTTTCCGATGATGAAGAAGAGTCCGAAGAACTAGAACTCAGCACCTGCCCTGATTGTCACGGAACTCGTCTGAAGCCAGAGTCCTTAAGCGTAAAGCTATCTGGCAAAAATATCGCAGAGCTAGCCGAACTTTCCTGTGTAGAGCTTCGCCAGTGGGTGGATACAGTCAAGGTCCGCGACAAAGATCAACTGGTCGCCGGAAAGGTGATCGAGCAGATTCGCAATCGCCTGGAGTATCTCATTCGCGTTGGCACCGGATACTTATCTTTGTCCCGCTCAGCGCGCACACTCTCTGGTGGAGAGGCCCAGCGCATTCGCTTGGCGACTCAGGTGGGATCGTCCCTCATCGGAGTGTTGTACGTGATGGACGAGCCCAGCATCGGTCTGCATCCGCGAGACCACCATCGTCTATTGGGCATCATCGCCGATCTGCGCGATCGCGGTAACACCGTTCTTTTGGTCGAGCACGACGAAGACACTATCCGCAGTGCGGATTACGTCATCGACCTAGGGCCGCGCGCTGGAAAACTGGGCGGGGAGCTTTTGGCCGAAGGCACACCAATTCAGATTGAAAAAAACAAGAACAGTCTGACCGGTAGATATCTTTCTGGCGAACTGCGCATTCCAGTCCCGGCGAAACGACGATCGGGCATCGGTCAATCCCTGCATCTGAACAAAGCCACCGGTAATAATTTGCATCAGGTGAATTTGCGCATTCCCCTGGGAACATTCACCACGGTCACGGGCGTTTCCGGCAGTGGCAAGTCCACATTGATCATCGATACGCTGTACAAAATTTTAGCCCAACAGTTCTATCGTTCAGGAGTGGTGCCCTCTCCTTACGAGAGCATTTCAGGATTGCAACACATCGACAAAGTCATCGAAATCAATCAGCGCCCCATCGGTCGCACACCGCGGTCAACGCCGGCCACCTATGTGGGTCTATTGCCGTTGATTCGTGATCTATTTGCCAACTTGCCGGATTCTAAACTGCGTGGTTTTGAGCCCGGCCGTTTCAGTTTCAACGTCAAAGGTGGTCGCTGCGAAACCTGTCAGGGCCACGGACAAATCCGCATGGAGATGCACTTCCTGGCCGATGTCTTCGTCACCTGCGACGCGTGTTTAGGTCGCCGCTACAATCGCGAAACCATGAACATCAAATACAACGGAAAATCCATCGCCGATGTTCTAGATCTGACCGTGTCCGAGGCCGCGGAATTTTTCAAAAATCATTCCCACATTCACCGCAAACTGAGCACACTGTTGCGCGTGGGTCTTGATTACATGACGCTTGGACAAAGCTCGACGACTCTGTCGGGTGGGGAAGCTCAGCGCGTGAAGTTGTCCAAAGAACTGTCGAAGCGCGGCACTGGTAAAACGCTCTACATTTTGGATGAGCCCACTACGGGTTTGCATTTCGAAGATGTGAAAAAATTGGTAGAGCTCATGCAAGAGTTGGTCGATCAAAGCAACACGGTGCTGGTCATCGAACACAACATGGAAGTGATCAAATGTTCGGATTTTGTGATTGATATGGGGCCCGACGGTGGAATTCACGGTGGCGAAATCGTGGCCGAGGGTACGCCCGAAGAAATCGCAAAAAACGAACGCAGCGTGACCGGTAAATATCTGAAGCCATTGTTAGGAAAGAATTGATGCGCATTTTATTTTTGATTTTATCTTGGGCGCTGTTACTGACATCTTGCATTTCGGCCACAACGTTTAAGACCAAAGATCCAGAGGCGCAAATTTTTATCGAGGACTCGAAAGAAACCGCGCAGGGCAAGTTAGCCTACCGCGATCGCCAGTGGATTTTCGGCCACGTCAATGTGCGCGTGGAAAAAAAAGGCTGTCAGACGCTTCACTATCAGATTCATCGCGCCGATGATTTCGCACCTGAGGGATTGTTTCTGGGCGTGATCACCGGCGGCTTAGGACTCTTGTGGATGGGAAAATATTGGGGCACCTATGACTTGGATTATCAATGCACGGCAGGTCTCCATTGAGAATTCTTGGTTGGATCTGCACTCTCTTATGTTTACCGGGATGTATGTTGGTATCTATTGGCCCTTCCGCGTATGTTGAGCCTCCAGATCTGATTCATTCCGAGCCCTATCACATGGAATTTTTTGTGCAGTCAGAACAGCTCCATGAATTTGACGTTTTTACCAGTGCTGCTAGCCGGCCGTTCGTGGCACCAGTGGGCTCATCCATGGCCTCCTATCCCATGGTTTTAGAGGGCGCCAGACTTTCCCTTTCCAGTGACTGGGAGCTCGGGATCACAGCAGCACCTTTGCTGTCTTTTGGAGGACTATCCTATATTGCACGCTTAGCCGCGAAGTATCGCCTTTTTGGTGCCACTTCTGAACACCGAGAATTCACCGGCTGGAATGGTGCTGCGTATTTTCACTACGTGGATTCGCGAATGAGTTCTTCTGGGGATCAGGCTTATCTGTTTGGACCCGGTGGATATGGATGGTCCACGAACTCGGATTTCAACGGTCCTTCTGTGGGCATGTCGGTGGGCTATCGATTCACACCAAATTTGGAGGCCTATATAGGTGCCACGGATGAGGAATTCAACGTCTACGGATCGGTTCACCAAGACGCGACCGGGGATGGAAAATATCCGGTCATGAACTATTCATTTCCCACTCAGGCGGGCAGTTCGAAGACGATCTCTGCTGGATTGCTGTACGGGGTTCGATCGGAGTTGGGGATCATTGTTTCGCACACGGATGTTTCTTGGGGGAGCTTAACCAATTCCATGACTACCATGAATTTAAGCCTGGCCTTCGACCCTTTTGAAAAACAGCTACCGCAGATTGAACCTTTGGAATCTAAAGCGAACTTTTAGGTTTGGCATTTTTTCGCCCGTGCAGGAATTTTTCAAAATGAACCTGCGGACGAAAAAAATGTATCAGCAAGTGCGCCGGCAGTGAGAGCACAGCCACTCTCCAACTGAATATTTCGCCGGTGATCACCACACTGGTCAGTGGAATTTTAAATTTTTTATGGATCACGGAAAAGACACCCACCGCCGTCGCCGCGGCGTTGGAAACTCCCAGCAGTGAGCCCAACCAAGAGGCAAAGAGTGCTCCGCTCACCATCAATGGCACGAAGGCGCCGCCTTTCCAGCCGCCGGTGAGGCTGATGAAAGTCATATATATTTTTCCCAGTGTCGTAGAGAAATCGGCCGGCGTGACAAAACTTTCATCGAGCAATGGTAGGCTAAAATTATTCAACTGCGTGTGTCCGATCAGCAGAATTGAAAGAGACAGAATCGCCCCAGATGCCGGCAATATCATCCACATCGGCACTGGTCCCAACAGTCGGGTAAAAAAATCCTCGCTCCACACGAAAGAGTTCGCTAGGACCCAAAGGCCTAAGCTAAGCCCCAAAAGTCCCAACCACTGGATCTGCGAAAAATTCACCTCAACCGTAGGTGCGTGCCAGTGATGAATGGGGGCCAGCTGCAGAAATCCCCATCCGATCGCAGCTCCAAGAGCGGCGGACAGCACCTGCCATTTCTGCCCACTCTTGCGATATTCGATCGCAAAGATCACGGCGCTGAACGGGGCAGCCAGCACGGTGGCAAAAGCGGCGGCGATTCCCGCCATGGCAAAATACGGGCGGTGCCCTTCCTCATGTTTCAGTCTGCGCCGAACCCACTCCGCCACAGAAGCCCCGATTTGGATCGCAGCACCTTCCCGGCCCACAGAGGCTCCGAAGAGGTGCGACCAAGTGGCCGTCAAATACATATAAGGTGTCAGAGCCGGTGAATTTTCATGTTCACAATTTCTAAAATGTTTGATTCGACCCAAATAATAAAGGATAGCGCCAGCCATGGGGATCATCCAAATCAAGAAGCGGCTGTGCTGTTGAAAAAAATCGACGGCCACATTCAAGCACTCAATAAAACCGCCGGCCAGTAAACTGGCAAAGATCGCGGCAATGATCAGATTAAAAAATAGTTTCATGGTTCAATCACCAGCACGTGAGGCTTTTGCTTCAGCGAGGCCCCCAAACAGGCCACCAAAATGAGAAATGCTCCGAAGAATTGCAGGGCATTCAGACGTTCCTGCAAAAGAAAATAAGCAAAAACAAAAGAGAAAGGTGATTCCAGCAGAAACAGAATCGACGCCACCGGCGCAGAAATTAGTTTTTGTGCGCGCACCTGCAAGAAAAAACCCAGCAGTGTTGAGCCAAACGCCAAAGCTAGCAAGCCCGTCCACCCGCGCTGATCTAGCAAGCCCAGTTGCCATTTTTCGGTGAATGGAAAAAATGCCAATCCGAAAAGTCCCGCCCAAAAGGACTGCATCACATTGAAAATGAACGGGCTGCGTGATCGGCTCGAGATTTGATCCACATAAAGAATGTGAACGGCGGCGGCGATGGCGCAAAGAAAAGTGAAAAAATCACCCCAAGCTAAGTCGGCCTCTTTCAGGTTGATGATCAGCACCGTGCCGATCAAGGCGACCGCCACCCATAACCAGTGAAGGGCGGAAACTCGATTTTTCAAAAAATAGTGAGACAGCAGCGGCACAATGATCACGTAGGTGGTGGTGATGAAGGCCGACTTGGTCGCCGTGGTGTGCATCAATCCGGTGGTTTGTAGCGCCAACGTCAGAAACAAGAAAAAGCCGCCGCCCAGAGCAATCTTGCTTTCGGCCATCACCGAGGACCAGGGCGTTCTTCGAGCCAACAGAATCAGGGTGCCAAAAACAAAAGCGATCAGAAAACGATAGACGATAACTGCCGGAGGACTTAAAAAGCGCAGTGCCCAAATGGTGGCGACAAATCCAAAGCCCCAGAAAACTGAGGCTAGGGTCAGTTCAATCAAAGGCCTCGCTGAAAACTTTTGATGGTTCAATTCCATTCCCCTGAATAAGAAGTTCTTTCACTTGATGAATCATTTTTCCATTGCCGCATAAGTAAAAGGAAGTGGGTATGGATTTGTAATCAATGTCCTTGAGATGATCTTGGATATAGCCTTTTTTGCCTTTCCAGCTTTCGCTGGATCGGCTCAAGACGATGTCATAATCAAAATTTCTCATTTTCTTTTTTAAGGCCTCTAACTGTTCAAAATAAAAAATATCCTGCTCGGTGCTCAAGCCAAAAAGCATTCGGTATTTGAGTTCGGGAAATAAATCGGCTTTCGATTCCAAGTAACAGATATGCGGTGCCAAGCCGGTTCCAGTGCATAGAAAAAGAATTTGCTCGGAAGGAGGTTCTTGAAAAAAAACTCGGCCAAAGGGTCCAGTAAAAGTGAGATTTTGATCGGTCTTTAAGGTCCAGACGAAAGTAGATGCCACGCCACCAGGAACAAACTTGAAGATCAGTCGAAAATGATCGGTGGCCCGATCATCGGAAGCAATCGAGTAGGCCCTTAGGGCTGGTTTTTCACTGCCAGCTTGCGGTACATGAAGCATGGCAAATTGACCCGCACGAAACTGAAATTGGGCGGGCTCCAGAAAGCGAATGAAGAGCTCTCTGACCGTGGGATTGTGATCAATGATTTTTTCGATTTTCGTATTGTAGAGTGTTCTTTTTGTCGACATCAGGGTCCCATTACATTACAGTTAAGCCATTGAATCAACAGGCAAGTAGTAGCATCATGACACGGCCAAGAACACGGGCAAGAATCCGCAGCGGTGGCAGATACTGGTGTGTCAATTGTGCCATGGTCGTACTCCTTTTTTGGGGAATCATCGTCCCCCAGATTTCCATCGCTGCCGAAGTCCAGCTGACCAGTCCTGTGCGGCGCCGGTCCGGCTTACCCAGCCAAACTTACGGTCTTCCATTGAGATTTGACGTGTTGAATGACGGCGTGACGATGTCGCCGCTGCTGTTGGACTGGGATTTGAGCTCTGCCGACAATTTAAAGATTTCTGGTTTGGAATTCAATGATCACAGTTTTTTGTTGGGAATTTTTAAGGCGGTGCAATTAGACCCACGGTTAAAATTGGTCCTTAAGGACGAGCAGGCCAGCGAATGGTTGTTCGTTGCTCGATGGCCGCGGCCACTTTTAAAAACCGGCACGTTAGAGGCCCTCAGTCGCTCGGGGAAAGTTCTTTGGCATCAGGACTTGGTCGATGCCGATTTTGACAGCTGGAAGGATCAGCAAACCCGTTGGCGGCAACAACTACTGGCCAAAAAAATCCCAAAAGAGCAAATCGACGTCATGCCTGTCATGCAAACCAACGTGGCGATCCGCGATTTCAAAATGGATTTGCAGCCTTTTTGGACACTGACGGAACCTTTTCGCCTGTGTCTCACTTCAGATATGGACAAGTCACTGTTCACCCGCATGTGCACTCATTTGGTGGAGGTCAGTCATTTCAAAAAGAGTGACGTGGCGTTGAAGGCTTTTCCTATGTCAAAAGCGCCAGCGCGCGTGATCGCCTTCAACGAAGAGGCCAAACTGCAAGACTCGAAACCGGTGATCATCAACGAACCTGTGCAATTCTATGCAGAGCTAGATTCTGGAACCTCTTTCGAATTCATGGCCAAGCCGACGAACTTCAATATGGTGGAAATCGTCGACATCGAGGGGACCAATCAGTGCCGACTGATGGCCTACGGCAATCGCCCGAACATTCCCGTGCATGAAATTTCAATGGTTAAACACGGTCTGTTAGAAAAAGTCGTCGGTCGTCCTTGGTATCAGACCATTGGTGATTTTCGCGAATTTTGGGAAGTGAACATTCCGCGCGACAATCCGGTGCTGTACGTACCGGGCGAAGGGGGAGGGCTCTTTCGGGAGCAGTTCACCATCACGAAAATTCCTTCGGATCATCTGCGACCGTACATCAAATCCAACTCTGCGAAGTCGACTTATGTGGATGGTGCCAAGGTTTTCGTCAAAGCGCCTCCTGGCATCAAGTTGAGCTCAACGCAAAATTCTGTGACCATGGTAGAGCCGGCTTCCAACGAAATGCTGTGGGAATTTGGCGCGCCTAAAAAAGGTGAATACAACAAATCCTATATCACCATCACCGATGGCGACAAAACGTTTCGCGCTTACCGAGAAATGTTCCGTGGCTATCCAGGAGAAGTTTCGCTACGCACAAGTGGAGTTGCTGCCAGCGGAAGTTTTCTGATCTTGGGTGAGCTGGCTGGAAGTTATTGGTTTGAATCCATCTTTGGTTCGACCAATTATTATCTTTCTCG
>JABDFK010000019.1 GCA_013286585.1 Deltaproteobacteria bacterium | reverse complement strand
GGTCGGGACTTTTTTATTAGTCCTGAGGGACGTGACAACCCAGAAGCAGAGCTTCGTGCAGACATCGAAGCTTTTCGCGATCCCAATTCCTTGCCAGTGGGTCCGGCGAAACAGCACGCGCAATGTGCCTTTCCCGAGAGATATCGATTTCTAAAAAGCCAATTGCAGTTGGACCTCACCGATCAGCCCTGTTCCATGTTTAAAGAGTGGAAACAACGATTTCACGCCCAATCGGTGACGCTGGTGTATGCTGCTGCCTATTTCGGAAGTCCATCTTCCATGTTCGGCCATACCTTTTTGCGCATTGATTCGGCTCCTCGTGCGGGGCAGACGCAAAAGAATGACATGTTGGACTACGGCATAAGTTTTGACGCCGTCATGGGCGAGTCCGGAAAGTTTGCCTATCCGATTAAGGGCTTGCTTGGAATGTTTCCTGGAATGTATTCGCAAATGCCGTACTTCATGAAAACAAATAGCTACAACAACATGGAAAGCCGCGATCTCTGGGAATATCAATTGAACCTCACCCCAGAGCAGGTCGATCGGCTGTTGAGCCATGTTTGGGAAATGGACACGACCTATTTTAACTATTACTTTATCAATCGAAATTGTTCCTATCAGCTTTTGACTCTTTTCGAGGTGGCGAATCCCGAATGGAATATGACCCGGCAGTTTCGCTTTCACACCATTCCCGTGGACACGATTCGCGCGGTTAAAAGTCAGCCGTCCGCCATTCGCTCCGTTCACTTTCGTCCTTCAGTGATGCACATTTTGGACAGCCAGCTGATGAAGCTCAGTCCTTCCGAGTTGGACCGGTTTCATCTGGTCAAGAATGACGTTTCGCTGGTCAATTCTTCCGACACTGCTAGGACCTTAGACGCCTTGATGGACTGGCAACGATACATGGCGATCAAAAATTCGGTGAGCACTGATGAGGCCGAAAAGAAAATCGATCTGCGACTTTTACAAATGCGGGCCAAGCTGGATGACACCCCCGCTAGAACGGATCAGATCCAATCGGAAATGCAATTGACCCAGCCGGAGCTTGGACACCCCAGTTCTCGATTGGCCTTGGGATCTGCTTCTGAAAATAATGTGAACGCCGTGAGTTTAGAGGCTCGTGTCGGTTTTCATGATTTGTTAAATCCTGAACAGGGATTTTTGCCGAATTCGGCACTGAATGTGGTGCGAATTCGCGGAAGCTATTTGACGGATGGCAGTGGCACGGCCCGATTGGATGAACTTTTGTTGGGTGAAGTGATCAGCTACCAACCATTCACACGCTTAAAAAATTATTTGTCATGGCAGGTGAGTGGTGGATTACTAAGGCCGGTGGACATCGGTTGCAGCTCTTGTGTGTCCGAGTATGTGAATGGCGGCGTGGGCCTGACACTCGGAAAAGCCGGAACCTCCGTTTCACTGATGGCCACCGGGCACGGTGAGCTGTCGAATTCCTTCAGCCCGATCTTTGCCCAAAATTATCGGGCGGGCCCTGGAGCACTGGCTGTGGGATTGCTAAAAATCAATGATCAGATAAAAATGCTAGCCAGCTATGAACACGTTCGCTATTTCCCAGGACCGGATGTGCACTTTCTTTCAAAAACCGAATTAGCTATCAGTTATAACTTCATGCCGTTGGATCTTCGGCTGCAATGGGATTCCTATTGGACGCCATGGCAGTACACAACGGCAATCACCGCAACCACCGAATACCTCTTTTAGATTCCAGGGCCTGCGAAATACTGCGTCAATTCACCTGTCGCGCGACAGGCAATTTCCCAGGGCCTGCGAAGCATGATGTCAATTTTGATGCGCAACAACCTGAAGCAACTGTGAAAAACGTTGAAGACCGGCCTGTCGACAAGTTTTTCTCCAGCTAGCAGAATCTGGGAAAAAAGAATTCAGCAGAATTCGTACTCTGCGGGAATTTCCAGGCTCCATCTTATAAAGCGAATTCTCCAGAATAAGAGCGACCAACACCTGTAAGGCCGACACGGTCCCAAATTCTTGGGTCATATAATAGACAGACTGACCCGTCATCGATGCGGTCAGAAAATCGGCCAACATCCCATGGGCGTGATAATACTGACTGGGTGTTTCGTCACTTGTGTCGACGACGTGAGATTCCTGATGGGGAACTTCACTAGCCCGCTGAAAAAAATCCAAATGGTTGCGGTCCGAAACCAAGAGTGAATCATGTCCCCACGGCCCCAGACCAGAGTGCACGTCGATAACATAGAAATTTTTCGTCGTGGGTGCCAGTCGTAAAAGTGTCCCCGGAAGATGAGCTAGCTCGGCCTGTCGGGTGGTGCCTCCAAAAAATAGACTTTCGGGTTCCTGCCATTGGCCACCGGCGATGGCCTGGGTGGTCCGGCGAACACCCAAACTTGCGAGCGCGGTCAGTAGCGCTGGGGTTTTAAGCAACAACTCCCAATGCGAAGAGGATTCTAGAAAATCGGAAAACCGCGCCACGTCCATGCTCGCCACCGGAGGTGGGCCAGAGAAACCATTGCGATTCAAGTCCACATTTTGCCCATTCACGCGTCGGTACCAAGACATACCGAAGGGATTGACCGCGTGAACGAAAATAAAATTCACCCGGTGATCGCGAAATCCATGGCCAATCGTGGAAAGAATTTTCGCCTGAATGCTTGAACCTAGGTAGCCCTCAACGCCGTGAACGCCACTGAGGTGTACGATGGTATTTTCTGATTGTTGGTCGATGTGGGCGAAGTCTTGGCTGAGGGGCTCGCCCTGTGACCCCGTTCCGGGGAGCACTTCCCGATGCAGCTTAAAACCAAATTGTGCGGCTAGTGTTAAAAATTCGTCTCGAAATAAGACATAGGAAGGATGATCAGAAGAAAGTCGCATTCTGATACAACATTAACAGCGAAGCGACCACCAGCATAGTTATGAAGAAGACTTGTTTTGCCATTCTGTACTCCACCCACGTTCAACGGTTATCACAGACACATCTCTATCGGGGTGAGCTGGACTAGACTTTAGTCGATTCTGCAAAATTTTGAAGATAAGTTCATCGCTGACGACAAATATCCCGCAATGAAACGAAGAAACTCTTAAGGAGTTTCAAAAGTGGACAGTGAATACCAACCCTTCATGAAGGTGGAGGCATTATTGGTTTTAAGTGCAGCGACCCGCCAAAAATAATGGTGACCTTTCGCAAGGCCTTTGACGTCGTAGGAATTGGCTTTGAGTAACTCTTCATTCACCAACAGCCATTTGAAATTAGGATCAGTGGCCACTTGCAAATGGTAAGCGTCGGCAGTGGAAACTTGATTCCATTTCAAAGTCACATTTTCACTGTCGATGCGGGCGCGATAGCTGGGATCAGTGAGTTCCGGTTTCGACGGACGGGCTGACTTGCTAAGATCCGCTTTCGGAGCTGGAAAAAGTTCAAGGTTCGCACCGGTCTCTGCCTGAGCGGAAAATGCAAATAAAACGGCAATAAGAGCAGACGACATGACCCATGTTTTTTTCACGATTCGAACCTCCGGATAACTTAAATTGTGGCTTAGATCGAAGGTAGGGGATGCTCGCAGAAAATTCAACCCTAATTCGACGCCTTCCGAATCCCTTGTGGGAATGGACTCGCTGTGTTAGTGTCCTTCCGTTTTGCAGTCCATCGCCCTGGTGTAAAAATCGGGGAGGAAAGTCCGGACTCCATTGGGCAGCGCAGGGGGTAACGCCCCTCACGGGAAACCGTCGGAACAGTGGAACAGAGAGAATGTCCAGAGCTTTGATCTTTAAGGCGGGAACGGGAGCCTTTTAGGGAGCTGCTGGAGTGAAAACAGCCAAACTCTGCGTGGAGCAAGATCAAATAGGAAGGCGAGTTGAAGTCAGCAATGATTTCAGCACATGTGCCCACATGGGACCTTCGGGTAAGATCGCTTGAGCTTGATAGCAATGTCAGGCCTAGAGGAATGATGAACTCATCTTTAAGAATTCGGGAATTCTTGGGGATCAGACAGAATCCGGCTTATCGCAAAACATGAACCCCGCTTTGTGAGGCACCGAAGCAAAACTTCGGTGCCTCTCCTTTGTCAGGAGTGATTTTGAATATTTTACTGACAACCATCAACTCCAGATATCATCACAGCTCTTTCGGCCTTCGCTATCTGTATGCCAATCTGGAAGAGCTTCAGCCGCAGGCGCAGATCATGGAATTCGTCCTGGGAAAAAACCCGCGCGATATCGCCGAGTCACTGCTGGCCAAAAATCCCAAGATCATCGGCATCGGAGTTTACATCTGGAACACCACTCAAGTTTTGGAGCTGGTTTCGCATTTGAAGAAAATTGCTCCGGAAGTGATCGTTGTTTTGGGCGGACCTGAAATCAGCTACGAAACCGAGGGTCAGGAGCTTTACCGGCTCTGCGATTTTGTTGTCAAAGGTGAGGCTGAATTTTTGTTCCGGGACTTATGTCGGAAGCTTTTGTCTCCCGGCGATCATCCACTGCCGAAATTGGTGAGTGGCCCACTGCCAAACATCGACGAAATCAAATTTCCCTACGAATATTATTCTGACGAAGACATTGCCCACCGAGTGATCTATGTCGAGGCCTCACGAGGCTGTCCCTACAAATGTGAATACTGCCTGAGCTCTCTCGATACGAGTGTGCGCAATTTCAAGGTCGATTTATTTCTGGCAGAGATGCAGAAGCTTTTGGATCGCGGAGCACGAAGCTTCAAATTCGTCGATCGCACTTTCAACTTAAGCCCGTCCATCAGCGGCAAGATCATGGAATTTTTCTCTCGGCATATTGATCTTGGTTTGTTTCTGCATTTCGAAATGGTTCCGGATCGTCTGCCGAGCGAGCTTCGCGAATGGATCAAGAAATTCCCAGAGGCCTCACTGCAGTTCGAAGTCGGTGTGCAAACCTGGAACCCCGTGGTCGCAGCCAACGTGAGCCGCCGTCAAGATTACACTAAAATCGTCGAGAACTTTCGTTTCCTGCATGATGAAACAGGGGTTCATACTCACGCGGATCTGATCGTCGGTCTTCCTGGCGAAACCAAAGAATCTTTCGGCCAAGGTTTTGATGCGCTTTCTAAGTGTCAGGTGGATGAAGTGCAGGTGGGGATACTGAAGCGCTTGAAGGGCACTCCAGTGATTCGTCACGACCAGAATTTCAAGATGGTGTATTCGGATCAGCCTCCTTTTCAGATTTTGAAAAACAAGGATATTTCGTTCGCAGAAATGCAAAAACTAGTGCGCTTTGCTCAGTTCTGGGATCTCTATGCCAACAGTGGAAACTTTCGGTCATTGATGGCGCACTTTCGTCAGGAAGCCGATGAACAATGCTCGGGATCTCTATTCGCAATGTTCTGGAGCTTCTCCGAATTTTTGACTGCCAGACATGGCCAAACTCATGCTCTTTCCCGAGGTAGTTTGATGGAGTCTGCACAAGCTTACCTGATCTCTCAGGGCCTTTCCCAGTCGCAAGCAGAGAATATTGCCTGTGCGCCGACTAAGAAAATGAAGGTGTCTGACGCTTTGATCGTAGCCGCAGCAAAAACCAAAGCGTCACAGCGCCAGCAGAAGCATCACTAGGCAGTTGCTATTCCGATTTCTTCTGTGCGTAAACGGCCAACTCTAGACCGTTTCTTCGGGCGATCGATTGTCTCCATCGTCCCCAAAATAAAAAATGAAAACGCTCTTTGAGGCGCTGCCGGATTTCCCATTCGCTGCCGCCGAAAGGCGGGCCTTGGCGTTTTTCCATTGCGAAAAAAACTCCCAACAAGTGTCCTTGCGGAGCCAACAGCTGCAGCCAACTCTTCACCAGCTGACTGCGAAGCGCAGGATTGATGGCGCAGTAACAAGTGTGTTCGAAAATCACATCAAACTGGCCCAGCCATTCGCGGGGCAGTTTGAAAATGTCGGCCTCCACCCAAGTGATATTCCTTAGCACGGGATAATTGGCCTTCGAGGTTTTTAGAGCTTCCGGCGAAATGTCGACGGCGGTGACCACATGTCCTTGCTCGGCAAAATAGGCAGCATCATGTCCCGGTCCGGATCCTAGAACCAACACTCGAGATTTAGGAATTTTCAGTCGGGGTAGCAGATCTTTCAGCACTGGTGAGGGCTCACCAAGATCCCAACCGGGCTTTTCAGTCTGGTAGATGTTACTCCAAAAAGATTCGGATTGGACTTCGGCATTGGGCGATAGCCATTGAGGCACGGCATATTCTTGGCCACTGTACTTCAAGCCATCGTCGCTGAACTCATCGACAGCATCAAAGAGCTGATTTTGAGCGGTGTCGGACAATACAAATGGAATTCCCTCGGTGGTCAGCCCGTGAAAACGGTCCCACTCATCGCAGCTTAGGCTCGACAATAAAAATTTCATGCGCACTTGGAAGGGCAGCTCTAAGCTCCAAAATATATTTTTGGTCGGCGGGGCCACAGCTTTTCCAATGAAGGGCTCATCAAAGGCTTCCACTAAGGCCAGCTGGCCAGATACTTCGGTCAGCATTGCACCGTTATCAGCGAAGCGAAGCTGCCTTAGAATTTCGGCAGAAATTTCAGGGGAAAAATGGGCATCGGCCGTTCGCGGAAGACCCTGCTCGTCGATGATGATATACTCATGGGGCAGTTCTTGTTTCAATCAGTGAACTTCAGTGGTCGCTGGTTCAGGAGCAGCTTCACTGCTACCAGTGGTGATCACTAGGGCTTGTTCAAAAATCACGGCATCATTGTTGGTTTTAACATCCGTCAACGTCCAGCGATCAAAGCCGGATTCGTCGTCCCCTTTTTTTTCCAGCAGTCCTTCGCCTTCAATCACGCTAGAGACGTTGCCGTTGTCGGCACTGGGTTCAGTGAAACGATAAGTGAAGTGGGCCTTGACCCGAACCGGCGTTCCAGAACCATAGGGCTCGGTCCATAGCTGCTGTATTTCGATATTTGTAGCACTGGGTTTCTTAGCTTTCACCGTATCCACAATGAGCTGACTCATGCGGGCCTGAATGCCAGCATGCGTCTCGAGAGGAACGGCGGCTTCCGAATTAATAATGTACCAAGTCGAGGTGAGCAAAACTGCAAACACGATAACGCTGAGATATTTCATTGCACCCTTCCCTTTCATCTTGAATATCAACACAAGTTCAGTTTTATATCAAAGAGATATGAATTTTAATAATTTGAAAATCCCCAAGTATCAACACATTCAGGCTCATATTTCGCGACTGACTGGGGTATTTCAAGATTCTTTACAAGATCTCACCGAGCATATGAATTCTGGGCCACCAAAACAGATTTTAAATCTGGCTTTGGACGTCATGCGGCCCTATTTACGAAGTCTGGGCCTACGGGTCTCTCAACTTTCCTTTCAGGACATCGAGGTCGTGATTCCGGCGAAACCTCTGTCACAAGATTCACAAGAACAACTGGACGAAGGAGCGGTGATCTCGGCAGCTCTTTTTGCCTTTCGTAGACTCTGGCGAAAAAATGCACCCCGCGGTTCGTTTCATGTCGACGTTTTGAATTTTGAATTCGAACGTCTGCAGCCATTGTCGGCCCCGCTTTTTGTGCGTGGTCATCTGCCGGTTTCCCAGCGGGAGGCCATCTATGTGGAGCTTTCGGAGCACCAGCGCTCGGTTCATGAAGCTGGGCTGCAGGTATATGATGAAGAAAATCAGGTCGTAGCGAAAATTTTAGTGAAATCTGTCTTGCGAATGGAAAAAGTATTATCGTCAAGAGCGGACTCCCTTTCTGAATGATTGGACACATCGATGATTGAAACAGAAATTAATTCCCAGTCCCCTGAGTTCAAACAAAATCGCGAGTCCATGCTGGCGTTGGTGCAAACTTTTCGTCAACGTATGGAGTTGGTGAAGGCTGGCGGCGGTCCAGAGGCTACAGCCAAACACAAAGCCCGTGGAAAACTCACCGCACGCGAGCGCATCGAAGGCCTGCTAGATCCGCAATCATCCTTCTTGGAGTTCTCTAGTCTGGCAGCGTGGGACATGTATGAAGGCCAAGCGCCCGGCGCCGGTGTTGTCACCGGCATCGGCGTGATTTGTGGATGCGAATGCCTGATCATCGCTAACGATGCGACTGTCAAGGGTGGAACCTACTATCCCATGACGGTCAAAAAACATTTGCGCGCACAAGAGATCGCTTTTGAAAATGGACTACCGTGCATTTACCTGGTGGACAGCGGTGGGGCATTTTTACCTCTGCAATCGGAAGTCTTTCCGGATCGGGATCACTTCGGTCGTATCTTTTACAATCAAGCGCGTATGTCAGCCGCCGGAATTCCGCAAATCGCCGTGGTCATGGGAAGTTGTACGGCGGGCGGTGCCTACGTTCCTGCAATGTCGGATGAAAACGTCATCGTCAAAGACAATGGAACTATATTTTTGGGAGGACCTCCTCTGGTCAAAGCGGCCACCGGCGAAGAGGTCTCTGCACAAGATTTGGGTGGGGCCATTGCTCACACAGAAAAAAGTGGAGTCTGCGATCATTTTGCCGAGGACGATCATCACGCCTTGGAAATCACTCGTAATATCGTCAAAAATTTGAATCACAAGAAGTGTTTGCAGTTGAAGTCTCAAACGGCAAGGCCTCCGGCTTATGAGGCGCAGGAAATTTACGGAATTGTTTCGCGAGATTCAAAAGTTCCCTACGATGTCCGTGAAATCATCGCGCGCATCGTGGATGCTTCCGAGTTTCATGAATTCAAAGCCAACTTTGGAAAAACGTTGATCTGCGGGTTTGCCTTTATCGAAGGCTATCCCGTCGGCATCATCGCTAACAACGGCGTACTCTTTAGCGAGAGTGCTCTGAAAGCCACGCATTTCATCGAACTCTGTGAGCAGCGCAATGTTCCTCTGGTGTTTTTGCAAAATATCACGGGCTTCATGGTTGGCAAAAAATATGAAAATGAAGGCATTGCCAAACACGGAGCAAAGATGGTGATGGCGGTCTCAAACGCTCATGTGCCAAAATTCACGGTGGTCATCGGCGGTTCTTACGGCGCCGGAAATTACGGAATGTGCGGCAGGGCTTTTCAGCCGCGACAGATGTGGATGTGGCCGAATGCGCGCATCTCTGTGATGGGCGGCGATCAAGCGGCCAATGTATTGCTGACTGTGAAAATGGATCAGCTGGCAGCGAAAAAACAGTCGATGTCCGCAGATGAACAGACTGCCTTTAAAAAACCCACTTTGGAAAAGTATGACACCGAAAGCTCGGCCTATTTCGCTAGCGCCAGAATTTGGGATGATGGGATCATCGACCCTGCTGACACGCGCAAGGTTTTAGCTTTAGGAATAGCGGCAAGTCTCAACAAGAAATGGCCTGAGAAATCTCAGGGCGTTTTAAGGATGTAGTATGAAATTTGTGCAACTGACCGAAGAAAAATCCATCGCGTTCGTCAGCCTGAATCGCCCTGAATTACGAAATGCTTTTAATCCAGAAATGATTGCAGAGATTCAAGGCACCTTCAAGCAACTGAGCACCCGGCAGGACTTGCGCGCCATTGTACTGAAAGGCGAAGGAAAAGCCTTTTGTGCCGGTGGTGACCTGAATTGGATGAAGGACATGGTCAAGTACACGTCCGAAGAAAACAAAGAAGATGCCAATCGTCTTTTTGAAATGTTTGAAGCTATCTATCACTGTCACGTTCCCGTCATCGGAGTCGTTCATGGCGCTGTCTTCGGCGGAGCCTTAGGCCTAGTGGCTTGCTGTGACTATGTGATCTGCGAAGACAAGACGCAATTTTGCTTCAGCGAAGTTAAATTGGGAATTGCACCAGCGGTCATCAGCGCTTTTGTACTAAAAAAATGCAGTCTTGGAAAAATTGGACATCTAATGCTAACGGCGCAAGTGTTCACCGCGAAAGAAGCTAAGTCCGCAGGGCTGGCGCACGAAATTTGCGACGAGGAAGCTCTACAAGACAGAGTCGAAGTGGCATTGAGCTGGATGCGCGAAGTAGGACCAGAGGCCATTCGTGCCACCAAAAGCTTGATTCACCGCCTGCCAGACCTGGAATGGATCCAGGCCAAAGAAGAATCCGCAGAGACGATCTCTGAACGTCGAGTGAGTGCCGAGGGCCAAGAAGGCCTCAAGAGTTTCCTGGAAAAACGCAAGCCCAAATGGCGGAGCGCTGAATGAGTCAACGCATTCAGCGGCTGGCCATCGCCAATCGCGGGGAAGTCGCTGTTCGAATCATTCGCGCCTGTGAAGAGCTCGATATTGAAACCGTGCTGTTGCACTCGGAAGTCGATATCAACAGCCGTGCTTACCGACTGGCGACGAAAAAAATCTGCATAGGACCAGCCCCCACCGCCGAAAGTTATTTGAACATCGTGGCCAACGTGAATGGAGCCAAAGCGGGCGGTGCCCAGGCCGTGCATCCAGGTTTTGGTTTTTTATCAGAAAATGCGGATTTCGCACAGGCGTGCAAAGACGCGGGTTTGATTTTTGTAGGTCCATCGGCCGAAAGCATTCGTAAACTGGGTGACAAAGTTTCCTGCAAGGCCCTAGCAAAATCTTTAGGCTTGCCGTTGGTGCCTGGCTATCAAGGTGAAGACCAATCCGTCGAACGACTGGTCAAAGAAGCGGAGGCCATTGGCTTCCCAGTCATCGTCAAGGCCGCCGCTGGCGGTGGCGGTCGGGGAATGAAGGTCATGCGCAAATCCCAAGAGTGCAAAGAGCTGATCGAATCCGCTCAGCGCGAGGCCCGATCGGCTTTTGGCTCTGAAAAAGTTTTCCTGGAAAAATATCTAGACCGGGCCAAGCACATTGAATTTCAAATTTTCGGTGATGCGACTGGAAAAGTGATCCAACTGATGGACCGCGAATGTTCTGTGCAACGTCGGCATCAAAAAATCATCGAAGAAGCGATCAGCCCGTCTCTGACTTTAGAAGTCCGCCGTAAAATGTCCGAAGCGGCTTGCTTGATCGGCGAAGCCGCGGGCTATCGTGGCGCTGGAACCGTGGAATTTCTTTTTCAAGATGACCAATTTTATTTGTTGGAAGTGAATACACGCCTGCAAGTGGAGCATCCCGTGACCGAAATGGTGATGGGCGTGGATCTAGTGAAAGCGCAGATACTGACAGCACAAGGCGATGCGGTTTTCGGTCATTTGGGCCAAGCCGCGAACCAGCGACAGCCGCATGGTCATGCCATCGAATGTCGAATCTATGCTGAAAATCCATTTCTGGGAGGAGTTCCTTCCACCGGAAAATTAGGAACCGTAGTTTGGCCCGAAGGACCGGGTCGCAGATTCGAATACGGATTTGAATCCGGCGATGAAATCACCTCTTACTACGATCCGATGATTGCCAAAGTGATTGTCTGGGATGAAACCCGCCCCCGCGCTATCAAAAAGATGAAGAAGGTCCTCAGCGAATCCGTGGTTTTCGGAGTTCACACCAACATCCCCTACCTGCAAGAAATTTTCTCTCACCCGGAATTTGTCAGCGGCAAGATGACGACACGATTCATTGACCAATATTTTTCAGCACCCATTGAGGCCGTGGCACCAACGCCGATCGAAGAAAAAGTGATTCAAGAGGTGAAACGGAAGGTGGGCCAGACCTCGTCTGGACCAGATCAGGCTAACGAGTCCTCGCCATTTTCGAGTTTCTGGAGAGGGGTATAGATGCGATACTTCATCGATACTCCAGAAATTTCCCAATGGGTTGAGGCCGAATGGATCCAAGGGCGTTTTTGGATTCACCTGAATGGTAAAACTTTCGTCGTTGAAGACGAGCGGTCCAAATCAGGTCGAGGCAAAAGGTCGGATACGGACCAAGCTTCGGACCTAACGGCCCCGATGCCGGGCAAGGTGACTAAGATCCTCGTGAAGTTGCAGCAAAAAATAAAAAAGGGCGAAGCCATTCTGGTCATGGAAGCGATGAAGATGGAATACACGCTCAAAGCCGGCGCGGATGGCGAGATCAAAAAACTCAATTGCCAAGTGGGGGATCAAGTGGTGATTGGCCAACTATTGGCGGAGCTGCAAATTGCGCCGCTCAAGGAAGGCGGTTCCCCTCAATGAAAAAAAGTTCTGTTCAATTGGTAGAAGTGGGTTTGCGGGACGGGCTGCAAAACGAAAAACATCAGTTTTCCGTTGGTGAAAAAATCGAGATGGCGGAACTGCTAATAGCAGCCGGAGTTCGCCGATTGGAGCTAGGTGCTTTCGTTCGACCAGATCGCGTTCCGCAAATGACGGGATCAGCAGAAATCATCAAGGCAGTGCTCGGAAAGTATGGTTCGAAAATTCAAGGCTCGGCCTTGGTCCCCAATGAAACCGGTATGACGGCAGCGCTAGAGACTCCGGTGAAAGAAGTGGCCGTGTTTGCTTCTTGCTCTGAAAGTTTTTCGCAGAAAAATATCAATTGTAGCATTGAAGAAAGCTTGGCTCGGTTCGAGAGTGTTTTTCAAGCTGCACGTAAAAATAAAATTCGAGTGCGCGGGTATCTTTCCACCTGTTTCGCCTGTCCTTACGAAGGAAAAATTTCGGCGAAAAAGGTCGTGGCCTTGGCCCGGCGTCTTTATAAAATGGGCTGTTATGAAATTTCCATTGGTGACACCATCGGCGTGGCCGGTCCGAAAGATGTCGAAGAACTTTTTAAAATGTTAAAAAAAGTCGTGCCGGTGGCAAAATTGGCCGGACATTTTCACGACACTCGCGGTATGGCCACAGCGAACACTTTGGCTGCCTATCAATTGGGAGTGCGAGTTTTCGACACCAGTTTGGGCGGCCTTGGCGGTTGCCCCTACGCACCGGGAGCCTCAGGCAATGTGGCTACTGAAGACGTGGTTTATATGTTTGACAGCATGGCTGTAAAAACCGGATTGAACCTGGATCGGTTGCTTGCCGCCAATCAGTGGGTGAAATCCAAGATGGGTAAGGAACTTCCTTCGAAGGTGGGTCGGGTCGGACGGCTAAAGCCTTTGGGTAAAGTTGAACATCGTTGAACTCTCGATTTCTTTGGCTTGGAATTTGCTTTATGACTTTACCGGGGACAAAGAGCCACCGACAAGGGGAGCTATATGACGAAAAGACAAATTCCATCTGTAAGAATTTTAATTGCGACTGTAACTTTGATCCTAGTTCCGCTCTCTGCCTTTGCGGACGATAGCGGGTGCTATCGGGCTGCGTACAATGCTCTGCCTGGCACGGGTCCAAGAGTTGAAGCCGCCGCCGCTCTGGCCTGCAGTGGGGGAAGAACTGCCGACGATGTTGGAAGCTGTCTGAATGGCGTTTACCAAGTGGTTTCTGGATCGGGGATGGATGTTTATGACGTTGCGGCTCTTGCCTGCAGTGGTCGTGCGAGTGCTCCCGATGTCAGTGCCTGCGTGCGAAAGGAATACAACTCTATCACTGGATCTGGAATAGAAGTCTATCGACAAGCGGCTATGATCTGTGTGAATGGCTCAGCAGCCGCTGAGCAAATGGCGGGATGTCGAAGTGCCATTTATAATTTTTTGCCAGGCACGGGCGTGGCCACTCAAGATATTGCGAATATCGCGTGCATGGGGGGGGTCCCGACCTCTCAGGTCCAACAGTGCCTAAGTCAGCTATACAATGTGATCAGTGGTAGTGGTCTTCCGACATATCGAGTGGCGGCCGTAGCCTGCCGCGGAGGCCGGGATCCATCGGAGCTCGCTCAGTGCGTACAGAGACAATATGCTCAGATGGCAGGCTCAGGATTGGGTGTCTATGAGGACGCGGCCAATGCCTGTGCTTACGCCAACTAGGATCCTTCTAAAATCCGTAGGATTTCCGTGGATTCTGAGCCAAAGCCCTAACCACTGAAGACGAAATTCGGACCACCAAGACCGCCTCTGCCCCGTTGCGGGCACCGCCCGCTGATCTTACGGATCGTCGGCAAAGCCAGTCGCAGATTTCACGTCCGGGTCTACAAAGCCGCGATTTG
The DNA here is from genome assembly GCA_013286585.1 of Deltaproteobacteria bacterium. GTDB lineage: Bacteria > Bdellovibrionota > Bdellovibrionia > Bdellovibrionales > Bdellovibrionaceae > CAIYID01. The sequence goes on along the minus strand of JABDFK010000019.1, from coordinate 18,808 downwards.
TCGGAACCACCTGCACTTTTTGACTCGGGAACACAAGCGAGGCGATTTACAGAATTTTTTCCGAGTCGTGGCAGGCCACATCGCTCAAGAAATTCTGCGTGAGTTTCCGCTGCCGGCGCTGGGCTGGGGCGGTGCCCCCGGGAGAGCGGAGGACAGCCACAAGGGCTGCTCGAAAAATCGGCGGAAGTTCTGGGCTTTACTGCTCTACTCGCGGGTACTTACTTGGGGGCGGGAGTTCCGAACTGTGGTCCGCTATATCCTGCAAAATACGCTGGAAGCACTTTACCTTATCGCTTATAAACCTCGGAGACCTAGAATCAACAGCAGTGCATGATCCAAAACTAGCTATAAATTCGACAGTCGAAGTATAAATTTCCAAACACCTGAAATTCACCCCGGTTTTCCCAATTTTCTGTATATTGGGCTCTATCAACTGGAGTGAGCATGAAAAGTTCGAGACTTGTTGCCACGGCACTTTTTTTTCTAGCCTGCTTGAGCGCGTGTTCAAAACACGACAGCAGTACCTCGTCAGACCAACCAGACATCAACATTCCCGCTGTCGGCAATCATATGCTGTTCGAAAGCTCGGTTTCCGGAGAGCGCGTGGCTGCGCTCAATGAGTCAATTTCCAGCATCTATCAAGTGACACTGGATCCCTCCGAGGTCGACGTTATTTCTATGGCTCGGATGATGAAAGTGGATGATGTTCGTCCTGAGGCTCTTCAGCAGTGGCTTGAAAAGCGAGTCTCCTACGTCGTCAACGATGGCTTCGACATTCAGGCCCATGCAAGTCTAGCGGACGGTACGGCCAATTATCCGTTTCCCAATGATGTGCCAGATGCGATCAAAGGAAAGTTGAAGAAAAATGTCGACGGTAGCATCGACGCGCAAGTGATCATGCTGAATATCGGAGCTATCAGCTATTTTCTGGGAAAATACGTTCACCGTTTGGTGAATCTGAGTTTGGACGGGATCGGTGTTGTGCCGTTGGTTTCTCCACGAATAGGTCTGTTAGAGATTGGCCCTGGTATGTTTCCAGATATGCAGGGTAAAAAAGTACAAAATATTTTATTGGATATTTTCCGTGCTGGAATTTTGTTTCACGAGGCCCGACATAGCGATGGCCATGGTGTCGGTTTGGGATTTATGCATGCGGTTTGTCCGCCCGGATCTGATTATGCGGGCATCAATGCGTGCGACGCTTCGACCAACGGTCCGTACACGATCGGGTCCATGATGCAGAAAAATTTGATGAAGGCTTGTGGGTCTCGATGCACGGAGCACACGATGACTGTTCTTGAACTCTATTATTTGGATCTCTCAGACCGCCTGGTCACGAGCTTCAATGTTCCTGGGACCTCTGCTGGGGCGGAAGCTGGTACAGCCTGGGATGATGCTCCGGAGGCCATTCAGCCGTGAGCGAAGTGAACGAAAAAATTCCTGGTAAAGTGATCGTTCTTGGTCTTTTGTTTTTAACCATTGTAGCCCTGATGGTTTGGATGGAGATCAAGCCAGAGGCCCCACCAGAGCCCATGCCTGTGATTCACTCCGAGGCACTGGAGCCTGCGACCGCTAAGATGGCAGAGCCTGCCACTCAACCTCAAGAAATTTCAGAAACGCAGAAGCATTTCGGCCAACTGATTGAAGACTTCAAAAGTAGTGCGCCGACCCAGGCGGACCTGCAGAAATTGACGGCCCAGCAAGTTCACTACACGCCTGAAGTGATTTTTAAATCGGCACTGCGCCTAGGAGATATCGCCCAGGCTATCGCTGATCACAAAGATCTAGCTGCGGCTGGACTGAAGTTTTACCGAGAGTGCGCAGAGAACTCTGCTAGTCCGAATTCGCTGAGAGCTTCTTGTTATGTTCGACACGAAAAACTGATCGAATCTTCTGGCCTAATAGAACCCAGTCTGAGCAAAGATTCCCAAGTGAGTGATCACGTCAAAAGCTTGGCTCAAAAGCTTTAAAACGGGCCGTTCAGTGGCCCAACCTTTGCTCTTCATTCTGGGATGAAGATGAAGATCGTCAGTACCTTTCTTCTAATCGTTTTTTTTCGTTTCAGTGGGCACTCTGGTGTCCCTGAATAAGCGGCCACTTTGTATTGATTCTAAGCTTGTCGAAAAGATCGACAGGGTCTCTGAAAACGACACTTCGAGTGTGTGGAAATGTTCGCTGAACCACAGCATTCCCTACGACGAAAAGTTCGAGTCTTTTCTTCCAGAAATCAGTCATCGCCTGTCGGTGATTGAGCGTTTTTTTGATGAGGTCAAACCACTCTCACAAAAAATTGAACTGGTCTGGCTAGAGGGCATGGGAGAAACCATTCGCCTGCAGGGCTCGAAAATTTTTCTGTCACAGAATCTGTTGCTTAACACCGACCAATTGGAGCGAGCCCTCGTGCGCCTATGGCTGAGAGAAGAATCCGGAGAGTCCACCATTGATCGCACCTTGCTGGAAGGTTCCCTGGTGGACTTGGTGATGTATTCCCTGGGTCATCCCGCTGCATTTGAAACCATGAATCGACAATGGCCAAGTTTACTGAGCAGCGAATATGGGCTCTGCCAAAAGTCACCGGGCACCGATGCGACTTTGAAATCGGACCATTATCTTATGTGCGCTGGTAATCGCCAGGCCGCCTACGACTCGCAATCGATCTTGGTGGGCAGTGGCCGCCCGATGATCAGCGATGCGATGGTGAACGCCTACATGAATCTAGGAATTGGCGATCGCGCGCAATTGCTGCATGCGCTGCCGGAGGTGCTACAGGCGCTCAATCCGTTTCAGGTGTCGAGCATGCTTTCCGAGGATAGCTCTGTGAATGATCCAGAGCTGCTGACTAAGGACATCGAAAATTTGCGACTGCTACTTGAGGCTTCAGCACCTCCGGTTTGGAAGAAGTTCGCTGGCGAACTGACCCGGCAGCTGGGCACGCATGGATTTTCTTCCAATGAATTTGTGGCACGATTGGACTATTTGATTCAGCTGGGACCTGACGTGACCTTAAGTGATGACAGCATCGAATATTTTCGCCGCCTGGGAAAAGTGTCGGCTTTGGTGGGCATTGTCGACGACGAGCGCCTGCTGATGTTGCCAGGTGTAACTCCGCTGCAGAAAAAAATCTTCGGTCTGCTGAAAGCGCACCAGTTGATGTATCTCAGCTGCGAGATTCCCTCTACAGAAAAACTGGTGGAGTTTTCAAAGAATGCGGATCGTTTGCTGTATGTTCGTTTCTGCGGACAGCTTTCTGAAATCAATTTCAAAGAGTATTTCAACAAGGGCTACATGGGCTTTGCACAGAGCAATCCAAAACTGGCCTTCGTAGAAATTCATCTTCCTAGTTTGATGCAGGCCTGGAATGGGCATCAGGGAAATCCGCTGCCAGCGCTGGCCAAGCAAGACTGGGGAAATCCATTTTTTGTCAAGGTGGGTTGGAAATCGCCCACTTGGGACGAACCCAGCAAGTCGTTTAAAACTCGCAGTGTGATTCAGGCGATCGAGGCTTATCGGCCTTTGACGAATTAGAATCATTTAGTTTTAGGTTCCCAAATCCCAACTGCAACGGTGAACCGAGGTCTGGGAACCGAGAACCTGAAGCCGATCCCCCTCAGCTATTCATCTTTAGCGCCATCACCAGTCCCTTGAGCACCAAATCAGGTTGAATCTCATCGAAGACTTTAGCTTTGTCAAAGAGCGAAGAAAATCCCCCGGTACCGACCACATATGGTTTTTCATCGAAACACTCCTTAGTGATTCTTGCCGTGAGCTCCTTAATTGTACCAATGTGTCCGAAATAGAGCCCGCTCTGTATGCTTTCAATCGTCGTACGTCCCAGGGCCGCACCCAACGCCACGATTTCCACAGAAGGAAGTTTCGCAGTCTTACTTTCAAGAGCATCCATGCAAAGATTCAGTCCAGCGACAATGCTGCCGCCCATGTATTCTTTGCCTGAAGTGATCGCACAAAAAGTGGTGGCGGTTCCCAAATCAATCACGATCAAATCTTTTTTGGGAAAAAGGTGTGTGGCTGCGATAGCGTTGGCGATTCGATCTGAGCCCACTTCGACTGGATTTCGATATCCAATCTTCAGTCCGGTTTTTACTCCGGGTTCAAGGATGAACGGATTCACATTGAAATATTTTTTACAGGCATTTTTTAAGGAGTGAACGACGTCAGGAACCACAGAACACATGGTGATCTGTTGGATATGAGTGGGATCAATGTCGTTCTCTCTTAATACAGATCTTAAGTAGACACCGATTTCATCCGATGAGGAGCCTGATTTTGAAGTTTTGCGAAAACGAAATTTGATCTCGTCGTGATCGATAACGCCGCCGTAAATTTGGCTGTTGCCGACATCTAGAGCTAAAATCATAGGGGACTCTCCTTCACTAGGTAATGGGAAATCTTCTGGGCCAGGTCCGCTTTATTTTTCGCCGCAAAAACAGACTGTGAATTTCGGTAAGCCGCGAAAGGGTGCTCTGGGCCTCCATTTTTAAAGTCAGAGAAATCATTCTGAATGACCAGATCTGCCGTTGAATTTTTACCAAGAGTATCTACCGCCGCCAGGCGGTGCTGTGCAGAATCGGAGGAGGTCAGCTTGAAGGCGATCAAGCGCAGGTCTTTGTTGATCGACCACCCGCGAAGTTGATTCACCAACTTGGGATTCTTCTGTAGCTCGATGTTCAGATGTTCACTTTGGGAAGGAATTTTTCCGTTCAACGGAGTTGGCGAATAATCACTGACAGCGGCCGCGTGAATCACCGCCGAATATTTTTCTTGAAGCTCATTTTGTAAAAGCATTTGCAGGTCTTTGAAGCTACTAAAGTTCAGCAGTCGACACGGTCCCGTGGGTTTCGCTGCCGTCTTGGCGCCAAGATAAGTGACATCAAAGCCATCACGTATGAGCTGATCGGCAATCGTGGCGCCGGTAACGCCAGTGCTGATGTTAGTGATCCCACGAACGTCATCGATGGGTTCCACGGTTCCGCCCGAGGTGATCAGAACACGGCTATGTCTGGGTTGAAGACGTGCCTGGATGCGGGCGAAAATATTTTCAGGCTCCATCAAACGACCTGGGCCAATTTCACCGCAGGCCAGATTTCCATTTTCAGGATCCAAAATTTCCACACCCATTTCCCGAAGCAGAGACAAAGATTTGTGAGTCACAGGATGTTGGTACATGGCCTGATTCATCGCCGGTGCCAACAAAAAGGGCTTTTTAAAATCGTGGGCTAAAAATAAAGTCGTCAGTAAATCACCACCAGTGCCACTGGCAGCGCGATTGATGTAACTTGCGGTGGCCGGTACGACCAAAATCAAATCGGCCCAGCGGTTGAGCTCAATGTGATCCATCATTCGCCCCTGTTGCCAAAGATCCGAATAAACGGGCGAGCCACTGAGCCCTTCCCAGGTTGCGGCGCCGACAAAGCGCAGAGCATTTTCGGAGGCCACGACTTTGACCTCATAATCAGCTTTCACCAAAGTGGAAAGCAATTCGCAGACCTTGTAGGCCGCGATGGAACCGGTCACTTGCAGCAGAATTTTAGATTTTGACATTATCAATCAACCTAACTTTCCCCAGGCGGGCAGCCGCATAACGACGACCTTCCAAGTCTTCTACATAGTCCACTTGAAAGCCACTGCTCTGCAATTGGGCTGTCGCTTCAGACGCATTCACTGCCTGGATTAAGACTTGATGAAGGCGCGGTGCCAATTGAATTTCTTCCGGAGTGAGTCGAAGATTTCGAGAGCTTAAAGCCAGGCCAGAACTTTCGCGGACGGTTGGCACGCGCACGATTTTCGTGCTCATGAAAAAAGCCTCCACCATGCCTTCGATCAGGCGCAATTGCTGAAAATCTTTTTCGCCAAAATAGGCGCGGGTGGGTTGAATCAGATTGAAAAGCTTCATCACGACGGACAGAACACCGTCAAAATGACCCGGACGATCCTTTCCACAAAGGGCTTGTGAAAATTCTTTCTCCATCAGCTGGTAACGAAAGTGATCGGGATACATGTCGGCAAATTCAGGGGAAAACACAAAGTCCACACCAGCAGCATCCGCCAAAGCCAAGTCGGCATCCCAAGTGCGTGGATATTTTTTAAGATCCTCTTTGTCGTTGAACTGAGTGGGATTGACGAAAATGCTCAGCACGGTAATATCATTTTCGCTCTTAGATCTTTGCAAAAGCGCACGGTGACCACTATGCAAAGCTCCCATGGTTGGGACGAAGCCAATGGTTTTATTTTGGCGCAGACCTGCCAAAGTCGCCTTCAGCTCCAGGGGCTGGTGAATTATTCTTAAGCTCATAAATAGCTTTCTTTCTCCGTCGGAAATTGTTGGGCCGTAACATCGTTGTGGTATTCATTCAGAGAATTTTTGAGCATTTCAAAGCCGTCCAAGTATGTGCGCAAAAATTTCGGTTTGAACTTTGGATTCATCCCCAACATGTCTTGCAAAACCAGAACTTGTCCGTCAGTGTCGAGGCCAGCTCCGATGCCTATGGTCGGAATACTCAGCTTGGAGGAAATAGTTTCAGCCAATGGCGTTGGCACACATTCCAAGACCACAGAAAAACATCCAGCCTCTTCTAGTTGCTGGGCTTGCACGACGAGGTCCGAATATTCTTGCGGACTTCGACCTTGCACTTTGAAGCCACCCAATTGATGGATGCTTTGCGGAGTCAGGCCCAAATGCCCTTGAATCGGCACACCGCTGTCGACCGCATGGCGAATCAGCTCTAGATTTCCTTTGGCTCCTTCGAGTTTCAGCGCTTGTGCGCCAGCCCGCATGAGCTCTTCCATGGCATTCATATTTTCAGAAAGCCCTTTTCGATAAGACATAAAAGGCAGATCAGCGATCACGAATTTGTCCGGAGCACCTTTGACCACAGCAGCAGTATGCAAAGCCATCAGCGGCACCGTGGCCGCAAGAGTGGTGGGGTGTCCATGCATCACCATGGCCAAAGAGTCGCCCACCAAGATAACGTCGACGTTCGAAGAATTAATAATCTGCGCACTCCAATGATCGTAGCAAGTGACCATGGAAATTTTCCGGCCGCTCTGCTTGTGGGTTTTAAAGTCTTGGATTTTCATTTTTCACCTCAGTTGAATATTCTGGAAAAGCAATGGGAAGAAAGGATTGGTAAACAGCCGCGAAGGGATCGCCTTGCAGGCTTTTTAAGTTTTTATCAACAGTCACAAAATCTTTGCGCGCTAGGGGGCCCGTCAGCGCCAGGCCTGGATTGGAAAAAACATTCTGCACGACTTGTTGGATGAAGAGCTGTCCCAACTCGGGCGGTAAGTTCAAATCCGAAAATCCTTGATTCATTTTTTTAATCAGAAGCGTAGTGAGGTTTCCGCCCAGCACACACAGAGCATGGTAGTAAGGTTTTTGATCAGCCCGCAGGCGATGTAGAGAGTTCGGAAACTCGGGCAAAATTTCTTGCAATGAAAGCGCGGAGGTCGTGACGAAGGGAACTCGTCGGTAGGTCTCTTCATGGTACAACTCTGGACCAAAGCTCATGAGTGGATGAACACCCACGGCGCCGTTCAGTTCGAGGGCTCCGGAAAAATACACCACCAAGCCTGGAAAATTCCGTAGATGCTCCCGCTGAAAAGACTCCAAAGCCGAATCTGAAATCGCTAACAGAACATGAGTGCACTCAAGTAAGCCGGATTGCAGCTGCGCCAGTGGCTGGCTGCGGTTCCATTGGGCAAAAGGTAAATTCAGAATTTCTAGATATTTTTTTAAATGCGTGGCCCATCGGCCATTGCCGATGACTAGATAGCGATATGGTTTTGGGAGATCTGACGTTTGCGTCGGATTCATGATCTAACCATTCAGTTGTGAGGTACCCGCCCGTCGGGTCCTTATGTGCCTCCATAATTAGGCGTATTTTCGAGCATTTGCAAAAGCTTTAAGCAAAGTACAAATTTGACACCGGACGGCTATACCGATAAGAAGTCCTCCATGAAGACCTGGAAAATGCTCACCGTAGTGATTTCTTTGATGTTGGCATCTCTGGCCTTCGTTTTTTTCGTCGGTATTCAGCCTAAGGCGATCTCTAAGATAGGCATTAGCCAGTTTGAAAATTCGGACGTGGTGGTCAACTCACTTTTCGTCTCCATCGAGCCTGATCTGATTTCGCCCGCGATCTTTTTTCTGGGAATTGATACCTCCGATGCCAATGATCCGATGATGAAGGAAATCTTGTCCAAGTTTTGGTCCAAGATGCAGCAGACCCCGCATCCATTTCAAGCCATGGTAGTGGATCAAAGTATTCAAATCCCCGAGGGCATGCAGGCCGAACATTTTGATTTTAGAAAAGAGCCTGAAAGATTCATCGAGGGTCTGAAGTCCGCCGAAAAGCAGGCGATCCATCTTCTCGTGGTGGTGCCGGTGGTGGAGGCGTCACCGAAAATACCTGACAGTTTGATGAGCTTAGCTAGAAAAACCATTTACACCGAAAATCCGGCTAAAGTGGCGGGACTGGTGTTCACTTCATTCCCACGTCAGCGCCAACAGGAAGAATTCGTCACTGTTCCGTGCAACACCGGGGAAGAAGATCAAGGCCAAACCGCCACCCTAGGTTGTTACGTGATTCAAAAAGCACGATTCCTTTACCGAAAAAAATATCCTTCCGGCATGCATGTGGGTTTGCTGGATCAACTGGGACAAGAAGAATTTGTATTTCTGTTAACAAGAGAGCCCTAGGCAACGGGCTTGACCTCGATTTGATATTTCAGTCCGGCGGACTCCAGCAATTCTTCCAATGCCATTTTGACCAAGACTGCTTTCGAGTAACCTAAAATTTTTGCGATTTCTTCGGCCTTTTCCGGACTAACACCTTTCCGCCCTTTTTCAATATCACAAAGATTTGCTGGCAACATTTTAATTTGCTGAGCAAACTCTTTTTGTGATAGCTCCTCGGAAAGCCGCCAAGCGCGAAGAAAGCCTCCGACGGTCATTTTGCCAAGTCGTTTATTCAAAGTATCGATGCCAAAATTTTTGTTTCTAATACTCATGTTTATTTACCTCTATGACCTGAATGAGTCTGATATGGCTCTGATCCTTTTGTACATAAATCACTCGGTAAGCTTTATTCAATCGAACCGATCGTTGTCCTAGTCTTAACCCTTTCAGAGCTTCGTCGTGAAAACCATGCCGCCGCCGAACGATATGGATTCCATCTTCCTCAACGCTCACCATCCAGGCTCTAAACTTCTCTTGGATGTGAATAGGGATTTTACCTAACTGCTTTTCGACCCGATCCGACCAAGTGACTTTAGTTGGCAGCATAAACGATCCTCATTATACTGCTATAAGCAGTATAGCATAGATTTCATTAAAGGCTAGTCTTATGCAATTTCCGACAACGCCTAGGTGCCGCTAATTTGATTCTGAGGGTCGCCATTCGGATCTTTTGAAAAATTCACAGTCTAGGATCATTGCAGGCGATAGATCATATTATCTTTGTTACCTTCATCAGCGAATGGTCTTAGGTGGATCCTTTGAAACAAATTATTTTTGTCAGTAAAACTTGCTGAATGGGACTAATGAATCCAGATTCCCCCCTAACAATCTACGCAATGGTCGGCCCAATGGGCTCCGGCAAAACCACGCTCGCGCTAAAAATCGCTAAGGAGCAGGGCGCTTTTTTTCAGTCCCGCGATGGAACCATTAAAAACTTCCATGAGCCCATCGGAGATTTGCAGGGTTATGAACGTTTGATGCCGAAAGCGCTAAATCTGATGTTTTCAAAAGCGCTGGAAGCCCTTAAAAACGGTCAATCGGTCGTTTTCGACGTCGGAAGATGGCCATGGCTTATGGAGCTAGCCGATGCCGCCGATGCTAAGATTGAAATTTATTATTTTGAAATCTCATCTGAAGAACGATGGCGACGAGTTCAAAAACGGAATGATGAAAAGCCAGAGAATGTTTATCATTGGACGATGAGTAAGCAGGAATTCGATGCTCAAGACCCTCGTCGTCATTTACCTGATTCTAGGCCGGGCCTAAAATTTGTAAAAGTCACAGAGTAGAATTGAATTACAAAATCTCGTGCGAAAGCGGGCGCCGAGGCGCGCGGAAATAGGTGCGCGGTGAAAGCTGCAAAAGATCACTCAACTTCGCCATGTAAATACAGGCGTAGCGATCCACTTGATAGGCGAAGTAACTTTCTTCGTTGCCGGCGCGCATGAGCTGACCCCAATGCTGGTTGTACAGCACTTGCTGTTTTTTAATCAGGCCGCTGATCTGCGCGTCGATCTCAGTGATTTGCTTTTGAAGCGTGTCCAAGGAATTTTGGTGATTGGCGGCAACACCGTCGCTTTTCTTAGTCATGATTTCAGTGAACTCGTCTTCGAGAGGTTCTTTCTTCTTCATCAGAAGATCGATCTCTTGATTCAGCGGCTCGGCGGTTTTGTTGCCTTTGACCTCGTCGGCCAGCTCTTCGATGACCATGGCGGTTCTCCAGCCACAGTCTTTTTTCAAGCGCAGGATATCGCCGTAGATGTGGTCACCGATGTAGAGGATCTCGTCGCCTTCAAGGCCTAAATCTTTGGTGAAAACTTGGGCGCTGCCACCCTGATAGACTCCGGGAACTAATTTTTCGTCGACATTGGTCATAGTGCCGTCTGCGGGATTCACCTTCAGATATTTCAGATCATCGAAGAAGAATCTTGGCTTTTGCGCGCTGGTGATGACGATTTCGAAAAGATCCAACCAAGTTCGGTGATCTTTCAAAAATGGATTGATGGCGTAATCCAAAAGTAATTTGGTGTAGTGAAAATCAGAATTAGTGGCGATGAAAATTTTCTTGCCGTGTTTTTTAAATTTTTCCAGGCCTGCGACTAATTCTGGATCTTTGATAATGTATTTTTTTAAGTCTTTTTTGACGGTCTCTTTCAATGAGCCGTCACGATGAGCTTCATCGAGCGCGTGCAACACGTCATCGGCCACAGTGGCAAAGTCTGGCACAGCCAAGTTGGGTTGAGCTTCCTTCAATTCGATGATCTGTGAAAACAATGTGGCCAAAGAAATAGAGAAAGCCGTATCCACGGCCAGGTATTGTTTGTCGCTTAAGTCGATATAAGTGCTTTTATAAATCTTCTGCTGAGTCTTAAAATCGATGGACTTCAAACCGTGATGACTGGCGCGAATAGCGCTGTGGCGATTTAGCTTTAGCGTATTTCCTTTTTGCCGATCGATCACCAGTCCACGAATGGCCAAGTTGTAATCGAAGGGCAAATCCAGAATCACGGCCGGATAATTGCGGTTCTTCACGAGTTTTTCTTTGATTGCTTGATGCGAGAGCTTCTCAAACTCATGCGCATTGTAGCGGATGAGCGTGTGGTCCATATCCAAACCAATGTAACGAATCCTTTTCAGATTCAAAGTCCGGTTCACATAGACGCTGTTACTCATTCTAAATCTCTCTTAAGCTTCTGTTGGAAGGTGCAGTTCATTCCACAGCAGCATTCCACCCTTCATGTTGAAGGTATGGGTGAAGCCATTTTCAATGGCCAAGTGGGAAGCGCGGGCTGAGCGACCGCCACTGCGGCAGACGAAAACCACTGTTTTGTCTTTGGGAAGTTGCTTTAAGTTTTCTTCCAGATCATCCAGCACCAGAAGTTTGGCGCCGGGAATATGGCCAAGCTCTCCGGTGAATTCGTCGGGCTGGCGGACATCCACCACGATCACGTCATCCAGCTTTTCTGAAAGTTCCATAGGCTCGATATCGATCACTTGTTCGAAATGAAGGTTTCCTTCTTTGGATTCAAAATCGACCAATTTTTTGGCGCTTAAATCCACCGGCATTTTTTTATTTTTCTTTGTCATATCGTGAGTGTACACTGCAACTCCTTTGCAATATAGAGGCATTAACGGACATTTACTATAACACGGTTTTTGGGTCGCGCGAATGCGAAAACGATGCGCAGCGCATAACCTACGCCAATATTAGTCCTTGGACTAAGGGCCGGGAACCGCCAGAATGGACGTGCTTATGACAAAAAAAGCCAACAAAACGACCATTGAAGAAAATATTCAGAAGTTCACGCTGAGCGATGAACAGGCCCAGGCTTTAGAGTTGCTGGACTCTGGCGAGAATATTTTCCTCACCGGTGGAGCTGGCTGTGGGAAAAGCCATCTGATTCGCGCGTTCATGTCGCGCCAGTCCGCTAAGCAAATGCCCATTCTGGCCAGTACGGGTGCGGCGGCCGTTCTTGTGGGCGGGCGCACGTTCCACAGTTTTTTTGGTCTTGGTATTATGGAAGGTGGTTTCGAAGCCACCGTGACCAAAGCCACACGAGAGCGCCGGGTGCTGAAGCGGATCTCTGACGTCGAAGGTTTTATTCTCGACGAAGTTTCTATGATTCCAGCAGAAGCTCTTGAGGCTGCCGAACAAATCGCGCGGGTCGCTCGTGGATCCAGTTTACCTTGGGGCGGTTTGCGGGTGGTTTTGGTCGGCGACTTTGCGCAACTACCACCGGTCACTCGCAACGGACCCAGGCAGTGGGCTTTTCGTTCGAAGGTTTGGGAGCAGTCGGGTTTGCAGACTTGTTGGCTCACGCACAATCATCGCATTGATGATCGGGATTTTTTGGATCGCCTGTCCGAAGTGCGCAGTGGCAGAGTCACCCCGCAGGTGATCGAATTTCTGGAAGATCATGTCCGCGACAACGATCAGGACGACAAGGCCACACGACTTTTCCCTCTGCGTGACCAATCGGAAAAATTCAATCTCAGCGAATTGGCTGGCCTAAGCACCGCCGAAATGGTGGTCGATAGTATTTATTTTGGCGAAGCCAGATACATCGAAATGCTGCAGAAGCAGTCGCCGATCCCGGCGCGCCTGACTTTGAAAGAAGGTTGCCGAGTTCTTTTTTTGCAGAACGATCCGCAGCGCCGCTGGGTCAATGGCACTCGCGGTGTTGTGACGGAAATACAGCCGGACAAGATCGTCGTCGAAAAGCTCAGCCAAGGTGGCCTTCGCGGTCGCGAAGTGACTGTCGAAAAGACGATGTTCTCTCTACAAAATGCGGAAGGGGACGTCGTGGCATCGGTGCTCAATTTTCCTCTGACGCTGGCTTACGCGACGACTATTCACAAATCTCAAGGTTCGACGCTGGATGAGCTCTGGGTGGACCTATCGCGACTGTGGGAGCCCGGGCATGCTTATGTGGCCCTGAGTCGATTGCGTTCGGCTCACGGATTAAGAATTCTGCGCTGGAGTCAAAAATCTTTTGTCGTTGACCCATTGGTGAATCAGTTTTACGAGCAGTTTTATTAGGAGAAGGACTTTATGTTTCAATACAAACAGGGCAAGCACACCACACAAGGACACAAGGGAATTCCCGCAGGCTGTTTTGAAGAAGAGCAGGGACGCAAAGGTTTCTTCGGTCATGTCTCTCACCTGATCAAAGAAAAGCCCAGCACGCGTTGGACCAATATTGAAGGACCACTTCGTCCGCACTTGTTTGACTGTGTGAATTTGCCCAAGGACTTCGGATCTTGGCAGCGACTGATGCACAACAATGACATCAGCATTTATTATTTCTGGGAATCCAAATCCACAACGGCGAAAAAGTCTTTCCGCAACGCCGATGGCGAATCACTTTATTTTTGTCATCAAGGCTCGGGCGAAGTTCTGACCGAATATGGTTTGCTGAGTTTCCGTAAAGGCTCTTACATCAACATTCCAAAGTGTGTGGGCCACTCCTTTGTTTGCAGCGAAGACTCCGTATTTTTGGTGATCGAATCGCGCACAGGCCCATTTCGTGAGCCCGATCGTGGAATGGTCGGACGAAACGCGTTCTACGATACGGCAGCTCTCAAGCCCCCAGATCTTGAGGCGCTCAAAGCTCATCAGAAAAAAAACGGCGCCAATGTGAAAGAGATATTGGTGAAGCGTCTGGATCAGCTGACTCACTTTGCCTACAGCGAAGATGTGTACGACACCATCGGATGGAAGGGTGATTTCTTTCCTTTCACTCTTCATGTCGATGACATGATGCCTCTGGTGAGTGCGCGAGTGCATCTGCCACCGAGCGCTCATGGAACATTTATTGCCAATGGTTTTGTGGTCTGTACATTTCTGCCGCGACCTCTGGAAACCGATGCGGACGCCTTGAAAGTTCCTTTCTATCATCAGAACATTGATTACGATGAAGTGCTTTTTTATCACGACGGCAATTTTTTCAGCCGCGACAATCTGCACGCGGGAATGATTTCTCTGCACCCAGCTGGATTTCCCCATGGTCCGCATCCGAAGGCCGTCGCTAAGACTCCCAATAAAACTCACACGGATGAATACGCTGTCATGGTCGATGTTTGGAGTCCTCTCAAGATTGACGAGCAGTTTGAAAAAGTGGAAGTGAAAAATTACTGGCAAAGCTGGATGAAATAGTGGCCCTTAAACTCACCGATGACCAATCCATGGAATTGGCCATGCAAGAGGCCTTGCTGGGAGCGGGATTTGTTAGCCCGAATCCTATGGTCGGTTGTGTGATTTTGAATTCCCAAGGAGAGCTTCTCAGCAAAGGTCATCACGGAATTTACGGCGGTCCTCATGCCGAGGCCAATGCCATTCAAGGTCTGAAGCCAGAACAGTTAAAGTCAGCGCGAGTGTTTGTCACTCTGGAGCCATGTGCTCATGAGGGAAAAACTCCGTCATGTGCCAAAGCCTTGGCGAAACTTCCGCTCGCCGAAGTGATCTACGGTTTGCTCGATCCGAACCCGCTGGTCTCTGGTGCCGGAATTAAAATTCTTCAGAGTGCTGGAATCAAAACCACTCACTTCGCGAAAAGACAAGATGACCTTGAAGAGGTCTGCGAACATTTTCTAATGAACTTCCGTGCGCAGAAGCCCTTTGTGTCCATCAAGGTCGCGTCTTCGCTGGATGGTCAGTTGGCGTTGAAGACGGGTGAAAGCCAGTGGATCACTGGCGAGGCCTCACGGGAAAAAGCTCATGAATTGCGCGCTATCCACGACATCACCGTGGTTGGTAAGAACACGGTGCTGACCGATGATCCGCAGCTCAATA
Organism: Deltaproteobacteria bacterium; assembly: GCA_013286585.1. Classification (GTDB taxonomy): domain Bacteria; phylum Bdellovibrionota; class Bdellovibrionia; order Bdellovibrionales; family Bdellovibrionaceae; genus CAIYID01. The sequence continues at coordinate 3,761 of JABDFK010000019.1, read as the reverse complement.
TTCGTCACCCTCGGTTTCCCGGTAAAGAAAATAAAATTTTGATTTTGGATTCATCAGCGGAATGCCTGAAACGACCAGACCTACGAATTTTCAAAACCCATCGGCCAGAGAATATTTTCGTTGCGGTGGCCAGCGACATCTCAAGTCCGTTAGCTAAGACATTGAGGGTAGGAACCCAGCCCAAAGGCCAGCTCAACTTGAAGGAATTACTAGCACGGCTATGGCAGTCCAGCGTCAGATCGGTCTTCGTTGAAGGCGGCGCGCAAGTTGTCAGCTCGTTTATATCGCAGCAGGAGGCCCATCGCCTGTACTTATTTCAGGCTCCCATTATACTTGGAGCGAATTCTGGCAAGGCCTGGTCAGAAGGAGTTAACATAGAAAATATGAGTGAAAAGATTCAGTTAAAGACCCCCAAGGTCCAGCAGCTGGATTCTGATCTGCTCATCACAGGACGTTTGTTTAACTAAGTTTGGGTGTCTCCGAAAATGGAATCTGGTACGAAAAATTCGAATCCCGAGTCAAAATCTAAGCCAAAGAAGAAGGCCGTAAAGTCTGTGCCCCTTCCGGCCACAGAAGAGGTCGGCTCGTTCTTAGAAAATATTAAAATCGAATGGAATTTATTTTGGGCAGGCATCGCCGGCGAGGACGATCCCAAGGCCGAAGTCGAAGATCCGTTCGAAAGTGGCAAGCTTCAGATCTTAAGCATTGAGCAGGTGAAACAAATCACTCGGGCTTTGTCGCAAGACCGAAAAAAGATCAATCAGCGGATCGAGCTGGTGCATCGGGAAATCGAGCTCAATCACGAAAGAATCGAAAGTATTAAGCTGGTCGGCGGGGATCAGGCCACCGCCATGGAAGAGATCGACAAGCTCAATGAGCTGGGTATGAAGCTAAGTCTTCAGCTAGAGAAAGTCAGTGGTCAGCTGGATCGTTTTCGCTCGCGCGAGGACGAACTCAAGGGGCTGCGCTAGTTTTTATTTTCCCGCATTTCATTGTATTCACGCAACTTACGAATCGACTGCTGCAAAACGGTTTCTAGCATGGATAGCTCTTTTTCCGTCGGCACATTGTGCAACATCATTCGCTTCAGCACCGAGTACGCGTTCAAATCCTTGGATAAATCGAAGTTCATTTCTTGCAGCCATGTGCGCAGAGTTTCTTCTGGAAAAATCTTCGCACGGCTGCCAGTAGTCAAATGACGATCGGGCTGTTGTCCGTCTAAGACTGTGCGTTCACCGCCCCAGTTCAGTCGTAGAGTATAGAGTGCCAGCAAAACCGCTTGCGCCAAATTCAAACTGGAGTTGTCACCAAACGTGGGGATGTTGATATTGAAGTGTGCGAGCTCTAGGTCCTCGTTGGACAATCCCCAATCCTCGGGTCCGAAAATCAGATAGACCGGAATCATCGCAGCGTCATTGAGTCGCATTTCTGGATGTTCATCTTTGATCCAAGACAGCGCTTTGCCAATCTCCCAGACTGGGCGGGTGCGGCCATCGCGGGCCGAAAAGGCCAGGCGTAAACCCTCGGGCTCCTTTTTAAAAAATTCGTCCCAGGATGCGTACTCTCGGCGACTTTGCAGTCCAGCTTGGCCACTGGCCGCAGCCTGATGTGTTTGAAAAGTGATTTCACATTTGCGATCGATCAGAATTAAATTCTTGGCACCCATGTTGGACATGGCTCTAGAGCTGGCTCCGATATTGGAGTCATAGATGGTTCGCACCAAAACGACGTTCAGCTGAAAGTTCCGCATGGACCTCAAGTAGCAAACTTACAATTGCTTGGCTAGAGCTAAACCGTTTTCAATCACGGTCTTCAGCGCGGAACCCTTGGATTGGAGACAAGAGAGTAGTTCCTGCTTCAGCTGGGCGTCGCCCTGCCGATGTAGGAGCAGTTCATAGCACTCCAACGTCAGCAGCCAGTCCTGCGGATTCAATTTCTGCTGTCGGGTGGTCACCTCGAGGACAGACTTGTTCAAGGCTTCGCCTTGAAGTTTTTGCTCCCGCCATTTCCGAACGCTCAGATAATCAGCGTGCAGCGACTTTTCTGCGTCAGTAAAGTTGCGGGATGGCACTCGGGCAGCGACGAAATCCTGGGTTTCACCATACGCACCACGATCGGCAGGCCCGCCAAAAACGGAGGTGACTTGTGAGCCCACGGCCATGTCGAAAGTTCCCCACTCAGGTTCGAACAAGATTTGGGAGCCATGAGTGACCCGACAATTTTCAAAAGCTAACAGAAGAAGCTTTCCATCCCGGTGCAGCTGAGACTTGAGCACCCCCTCAACCAAAACTCCGCTGACAAACTTCAATGAGATTTTTTTCCCCTGAATCAATCCGAGTTTCTGCAGATCGGCTTCAGTGAATGTCGAAGGACAATCCGTCGGTCGGTCTTGAAATTTCCCAATGGGGGTTCCAAAACCCTGTGAATGAGTTTTCTGCGAATGGCCCGACAGCTCCTGGTCCCGATAAGACAATTGCGAAGGGCCCTGGAGGCGCAGATAAATTGGTTGTTTTGAATCAGAAACTATCACCGAACTCACTTGTCCTGACAACTGCAAACCAGAATTAAGTTCTACGGTGTTGACTGTTTCTGACTGGATGGCTTTTTCAATTCCCGAGAGGCCGCCGACACGAAACGACATTTGACTGGCCATTTGCTCTAGCACCGCTCCCAGTTTCTTGAAGCTAGGTGCAACAAAAAGTTGCGGCTGTTGTTCCGTGATGTCATAGCTGTACTTGATGCACTCCACAGTGAGAGGAATTTTTTTCACCTTGGCACTTAAGCACAATTGCGATTCACCCACGCTGCTCAGTAAGCCTGCGCCGAAGATCTTGGGATTTTCTATGTCGCCCACGAGTCCATACTCCGCTGTCCACCAGTTCATTCTAGAAAGCAGTGAGGCTTCGCTCACGTGTGAAATGCTTTTGCTTACGTGATTCAGATGCTCTTGGGCTTCTTGCACCTGGGCTTCTGTGGAATCCGGGCTCTCTTTGAGATCGGAAAGTTTTCGAATGCCCTCATATAGGGCCATGTCCTCTTTGCTGATGATGGCTTTTTTTGCCACCAGCGCGTACTGGCGCAGATATTCCGAGAACTCGTGATTCACCAAGAGCGGCGCGTGACCGGCGGCCTCGTGAACGATGTCGGGTGCGGGAGTGTAAGACAAGTGTTCGATGGTCCTCATGTCGCAGGCGATGGGTAAAACTCCCAGGGACTGCAGTTCCATAAAAGCTGCGGGCGGAATAAACCCGCTGACAGGAAGAGCCCTCCAACCAAATTTGGACAATTTTTTAGAGATATTTTCAATGCGTGGGATTTGTTCGATCTCGACGCCAGTGTTATGCAGGCCTTCGGCATAACTTTCATGGGCATGCGTGGAAAGGAATGCTCTGAGCTGGCGAAGAATGTAGCGCCAGCAGGCTTGATCTACGGGAGTGTACTTCTCGTAATGTTGTTCAACGATGTATTTCTTGAGGTGCTGGGGGATGTCTTTCACAGACTACGGTCCGATTGCAGCAGATGATTTTTCACATAATCTGTCACTCCCAAATCCACGGACCATTGGGCCGAGCTCATTCCGGCTTTTTCCCATTTCGTCATCTTGGCTTCGGTGAAGTATTGATACTGATTTCGGATGTTTTCTGGCATTTCGATGAAGCGGATGTCTGCAGGTTTTCCCATGGCCGAAAAAATAGGGCGTGCTAAGTCCAGCCAGGTTTTAGCTTTTCCAAAACCCATGTTGTAAATTCCACTGGCGGGTT
>JABDFK010000018.1 GCA_013286585.1 Deltaproteobacteria bacterium | reverse complement strand
TTTTTGCATTACTCTTACAATATTTACTCTTCCCGGGAGTTGCAGGTGAACCTTAAAATCCTGGCCAATTTTGTTTTGAATGAAGTTGGTGTTGAAATCCCGCTCTAATTTCGGCATATTGCCGGAACAGGGGATTTCATTTTGCTTGATCGTATTTTAAAACATTCGACTCATCGACAGATTTTAATTTCGGCATTGCTGCTGGGTTTGGCTCTGCGCTGTTTGTCAGCGTGGTATGTTTGGGGCCCGCAGGCCTTGGATGATTTTATGGACGTGTTAGAGCCCGCCTGGAAATTTTCCATCGGACAAGACACAGGCATTCATGATTACCGCAGTCCGCTTTTCATTTGGATTATAGGATCCTGGATCAAGTTCGGGGGCCTGTTTGGGATCAGTAAAGCGGTGGCACAAATTCGCTGGGTTTATTTTTTCCTGGCGGTGAGTTCCCTGACCGGAATCCTGGGAGTGGATCTATTAATTCCGAAAACCGAGAAAAATCTTTTAAAACGAATTCTGCCATTATTTTTGATGGCGGCTTATGGGCTAATGCCGTTCATCAGTACGCGTTCGTTTCTGGAAGCCTTCGCCATGGGATATATGACATTGGCTTTTGGTCTGTTAGAGCTAGCTAGGAAAGAACGAAAAATTTCTCCGGTTTGGGGATTTGCTCTCTTGGGTTTTTCGACGCTGGTGCGATTTCAGCTAGGTGTGATGTATGTGGGTTACCTGGTCGTACTAGCTGTGCTTCGCGATCGGCGGGGAGTGACCGCCGGAATTCTAGTGGGATTTGGCCTGCTGGCCATTGAGTCCGTGATTGACCTCAGCATCGGGCGCCCAGCATTGATCACGATTTTGACTTATGTCTCTGCCGCTGGTCACCCGCAGGATTATGGCGTGTCGCCGTGGTACTCGACGTGGCTCACGTGGTTGGCGGCCATGTATTTTCCATTCACCTTGCTTTTTTGGCGCAAGTTCCGCTCTGCGTGGGAGCAGCACAAGATCATCGCCATCATGACTTTGCTTTTTGTCGGGATCCACAGCCTTTATCCCCATAAAGAAGAACGTTTCATCTATCCGATTCTGGGTTTTTCATTCGTGTTATGGGGCACCGCTTGGGCAGAGTCCATGGACTCCAAATGGATTCGCCGAATTTATCTGCCGATATTTTTGGTGCTGAACACGACTCTGTTAGTGATCGGCTGTTTGCTCAACACCCAAATTGAAGAGATCGGACCTGCGGCAGCGATGCAAGATCGCTCCGACTCGGTTTTGTATTTGGATTACGATTCACTGATGGGCCGGGGCTGGATGTATCAGTTCTTCCTGCGCCCACCGGCGGTGATGAAGAGAGTCACTGAGCCTTTGAGCGAAGACTCTGTCCGTGCCCAAATAGCCACGGGTGCTACAGAATTTCCATTCGAAGGAATCGCCATCCTTACCATGGAGCCAGAGCCCAGCGAAATTTTAGCTGGGCTTGCGGGACAGAAAATCGGCGATTACCAATGTGATTCGTTGAAAAAGGAATCGACGTTGATCGATGGCCTGATCTACCGAATGAATCCTATACGCAATCGCCGCCGCCGCCCCGAGTGGTACCTGGACTGTTGGCGCACGCACTAGACACCGCTCTGCTCAATTTTTCGCCAGGCATTGTTGTCGCGAATCATGGTGACCTTGCCCCGATAAATTTCGCGATCAAGTATTCGCAGCAATTCTGGTCGCATTTGCCGATGCACCTTATATATATAGTCGACAGATTTTTTTAGCTGGGACCAACATAGCTCTTTACTGCCGGCAGGCAGCTCTGCCCGTGGATGAAAGATGATTTCTACTTGCCGTCGTGCCAACCACCAATAGTTTTTCCATAAAGGCCAATCCAGAAAAATAATTCGGTCAGCCATTTGCAAGCGGGATTCAAAACTATCCAACGGGCCAAAGCCATCGATGATCCAGCTATCTTTGGAGGCAATCTCTTGCAAGATCTTGGAAGTTTCTTGATGAGGCCGCAACATAAGGCCTGGTAAAAATTGAAGCGTGTCGACGTGGATCAGCGGCAAATCGTGCAACTGCGCTAACCGTCGGCACAGGCGAGTCTTTCCAGCGGCAGCATTTCCAATCACGAAAATTTTTTTGAACATGTGACAATCATCGACAGCTGTCTAGGTCTTAGTCAGCATTTTTCGCTCAAATCTTATTGAATCCAGCCCACGGCGGCGCGTTTCTAGCTTAAGCACTCTGCGATTCAAAGAATCAATAACCCCTAAGGAGTCTAACCCATGAAAAAATCTATGTTCACTGTATTTGCTGTTCTTGCTGTGACTGGCAGTTTTGCTTTTGCCGATCAAGCTCCAATCAATCCCCACAAAGAAGCTCGTAGTCGTACCGTTGGTGAGCCCCAATTGATGGGCGTTTCCAAATGCTCTGTACCTAGGCCCACAGTTGACGATGTTAATTTTCAGGTAGGAACATTGCCTCCGAATAGAGATGGAGTTGCTCAGCCTATTATGTCTCCTGGCTATCGAATCACCGGCACAGCGTCTCTGTCGACAGCGTCATGTGTTCATTATCAGGATTACACTGCTGATGTGTCTGGTCACTGGTGGAACCAGAAAGAGAGTGAAGTTCCCAACACGGCAACGGCTCGCAATCAGTCTACGACCAACGACGAAAATTTTACGGCTGACTACCCTTCCGAAGAAAAGCCATACTTGGATAATTTCGAAGTCGCGCATGCCCCCGATCAAGAAAAAATGGCGTATGACATGAATCAACAACATGAAGCTGCCTGGAGGAAGTGTGAGGCTCGTCGCAAGGAGCTCCAAGCACAGCTTGACGCGTCTGGCCCCGTTTCTTGTAACTAATTCGTTTCAGGGAAGGAGCCAATCATGCTGAAGTTCAAATCTGCGGTAAAAGATTGGCTCTACTTTCTGCTTCTGACTGGCACACTTGCTATCTCGATCGGTAGCAAGGCCTCAGAGGATACTCAGAGAAATTTTCTTTTAAAGCATGCATCGGTTTTAAACGCTTCTCTAGGCGCGATTGTTCTCGAAAGGTGCAGTCTTTACGACTCTGACTTGAGTGGCATGGGTGCAAGGGCATTTTCGCTCGAACAGTGCACCCTAGCTTCTCAACACCTAGTTAAGATCCTGGATATCGAACCCTACGCTATCGAGGGCGAACCCCTCAGCTTGGCCTTTAGCCATCGATTCAAAGAACTCATGAATGACCCCCAGGTGCACGCGCTGCTGAAATACTTCTTACGTCCAGGCATCGAGCTCAATGCTTTGAGAGTGGTGACCAATTCGACTTTAAGATCCAGCTCACTTCATCTATCATTTGCAGAGCTGGCTGCGGTGCTCTTCCAAGATTCTGGCATGAATTTGGATTTCTATGTCACCGAGAAGTTTGGTGATCGACCACCATTGGTGGACCTATTTCGAAAGTCTAAACAGAAATTTTATCAATTGGTGGCTCAATCTGATCTGCAAAGAAAGAACTTAGATCTTACCAATTACAAAGGCGGCGCGACCTACCATTTTTTCGTCATTCGATATTTGGCTCATAAAATAGTGCAGTCGGGAGTTGAGGAAAGCGCTGCATATTTTTCGGCATTTATATTTAATTACATGTACAAGATTGACGAAGTCCAAGGCCTTCGAAAATCCGTGTATAGCGAGCCCTCACAAGCTCTCAACCTGGGCACCGCCCAGGACATTTACCTAGGTTACCAGGCGGCCTATGGCGACGAGATCAGAACGGTCGACTTCGCCAGCTTTTATCAAAGCTACACTCGTTCGCCGATGGCCACGCTCCGCGCGATTGCCCTGGAAAAGCTTTGATGCTAGTCAAACCTCACCTCAGAAAGTTGCATACCTGCAGGTATGCAACTTTCTGAGTGCTCATTGGGAATGGATGTTCTACTTTGAACTGGTCTGAAATCACCGTTTTAATCAGTGTATTGGCCATCGATGTCACTTTGGCGGTCGACAACGTTTTGGTGATGGGCACAGTGGCTGCGAAGCTGCCCACGGTACTGAGAAAAAAGGCGATCTTGATTGGCACGGTCGCCGCCGCCCTCTTTCGAATTGTATTCGCCATCTTCGCTTCCAAACTTATGGCGGTGATGGGACTGACTCTTGTTGGCGGCCTGCTGCTTCTGTGGGTCGCTTGGAAGTTATGGAGAGAACCTCACGATTACCGTATATCAGCGAAGGAATCCGCTCATGTAGGATCTCTGCGCAAGGCGGTTCTGCAAATTCTTTTGGCGGATCTTTCGATGTCCCTCGACAACACGTTGGCCGTTGCCGGGGCTGCCAGAAATCATTTTTGGATCATGGCCTTCGGCTTGTTGCTTTCAGTGGGTCTTATGGGTGTTGCTGCAAACCTACTGGCGGGCCTTGTTCAACGCCATCGCTGGATATCCTATGTGGGATTGGCGATCGTGGTCTATGTGGCTCTGAATATGATTTGGGAAGGTACGCACAAAATTTTCGTCGCTGCACTTGAGTCTTGCCAATGCCTATAAAACTTCTATGATCTTCTACATAGAAGGGAACCAAGATCTATGTCGTATGCTAAATATTTTTTACTCACATTTGGTATTGTCCTCGGTGTCGTATCGGCACATGCGGCTGATAGCCTCTGCAATTATTTTGACGAGTCCGGCATTTGCCGAGACGCCAACCGTAGCATCATCCACATGAGGCATTACGAGGCCAGTGGCACTCAACCCAGCACAGGAGAGAAAGTAACTCTGGATGCTTGTGAGGCTGCCGGCAAAGGACACCTTCCCACGATCCGCGAGTTCGCCATGGAAAGCCAAGCCAAAGGCGCCAAGGGAATTTTGGAAATCAGCCAAGTGGATCCCAACCATATTCCCGCCGGATACGACAAAATTACCTCGATCAATGCCAATGATAAAGAGGATGAATTCTATTTCAACCATGACGGCTACAAACAGCCTGCAGGTGACTTAGGAAACAATTGGTTTTGGTCGGCATCGGTCTTCGGAAATGAAACCTCGTTTGCTTATATTCTTAACGGAGAAAGCGGTTCTCTCAAAATAGGCTATCGCAACGATCACATACACGACGACATGCACGGCTATGTGGTTCGCTGTATTGGAGCGGCCAAAGCTCATGCAGAAACACCTTGCGATCATTGGGACCAGAATAAAATTTGTCGGGGGACAGACGGCAGCATCAAACCTTTGAATCAAGATGAAGCCAGGAAAGCATGCCCGACCGGCACCCATCTTCCCCACATCCGCGAGTTGGCTAAAGAAGCCCAAGCGCATGGAGCAAAAGGAATTTTGGAGATGGACCAGGTGAAACCTGGCGGGATACCTGCCGGATACCAATACGTTTCAAGATTTTCCCAGGGCTCTCAAGACGAGTTTTACTATAGCGCCGAAGGATATCGACGCCCCGCTGGTGACTTGGGTGATGTCGCTTTCTGGTCATCGTCTACCAACTGTCCCGACAATTCAGAAGGTTATTACCTAGATGGCACCAGTGGAAGTATTGGTCGCATGCTTTTTGTTTATCACGTTCCAGTTCGTTGTGTTTCTGATCTTTAACGGTATTTTGATCCAAACTAGCGTATGGGCCCGGCATTAAGGCAACTCAACGAAAAAGACGAAGTGGTATCTAGACCGGAACACTGATCTTTGGGTCGCCGGTATTCTTGAATACCCGTTAACATGTATTCGGGAATGACGGTATTTGAGCTTTCTTCACCATCCCCGTTTGGAGGGATGGTACCCGAGACAGGACTTGAACCTGCACACCTCTCGGCACCAGATCCTAAGTCTGGCGTGTCTGCCAATTCCACCACTCGGGCAGAAAGCTCAATCGTATGAAACAGAGTCGCCTTCGAGGCGACTCGCACTAACAACTACTTCGCTTCTGCGACCAACTTTTTATAGTCGGGGGATCTCATCAAATTGGCGAGCTCTTTTTCAGAGTCCATTTCGATGCGGATCAGCCAGCCATCATTCATTGGGTTATCGTTTAACACAGATGGATCATCGGTCAACGACATGTTCACTTCAATCACAGTTCCAGAAACGGGAGCGTAAAGATCGCTCACGGCTTTGACGCTTTCGACGACTCCGAAGGGTTCGCCTTGGTTCACTTTTTGGCCTTCTTCGGGAAGTTCGCAATAGACGACCTCGCCCAAAGACAGCTGTGCGTACTCGGTGATACCTACGGTCACGATGTTTTCATCGACCTGAGCCCACTCGTGATCTTTCGTGTAGTAATAATCTTCTGGGATGTGAAAAGTCGCCATGGAAACTCCTTCAGTTACTGATGCACAAAAGGCGTTTTACAAACTTTCGCCTTCACTTTGCGACCGCGGATATCGACAAAAAATTCAGAACCTTCGGCTGCGTGTTGCGTGGCAATGTACGCGATTCCAATGGGTTCATCAAGGGTTGGGGACACCGTTCCACTGGTCACTTTTCCGATATTTTGGCCATTTTGATCGAATAAGTCGTATCCTTGACGAGGAATCCCCTTATCCAGCATCTTAAATCCGATCAAAAGCTGAGAAAGACCCTTTTCTTTCCCGGCCAGCATGGGTGCCTTGCCCATGAAATCCTTCTTGCTGGGCTTGATCACCCAGCCAAGGCCCGCAGCAAATGGGTTGTGAACGTCGTCGATTTCGTGGCCGTAGAGGCTGTATTTCATCTCGGTTCGTAGGGTGTCGCGGGCTCCAAGGCCGATGGCGCTGACCCCGAATTCTTGGCCTTGCTTCAGGAGTTCTTGCCAAAGCGCTGCCGCAACCGAAGCTTTGACGAAAATTTCGCAACCTTTTTCTCCGGTGTAACCGGTGGTGGCGGTGACAGTGGTTTCGCCTTTGAATTTTCCAATTTGAAAAGTGAATGACTTCATCTGCGAGGCTTTGTTGCCCAGAACTTTATCCACCAAGGCTAGCGCCTTCGGACCCTGAACAGCGATCTGTGCCCACTCGGAGCTTTCATCAGTGATTATTGCACCTTTGTTATTTTTCGTCATCCAGCCGAAGTCTTTGTCTTTGTTCGAAGCATTCACACAGACCATATAGTCCGTATCTTTTTTCACGCAATAGATAATGATGTCATCGACCAGTCCGCCGGTTTCATTCGGCAGAAGCGAGTATTGGGCTTCACCATCCCCCAGTTTGGCCACATCATTGGTTGTCAGCCACTCAAGGGTCGAGAGGGCCTGCGGCCCTCTGAAGCGGATCTCTCCCATATGGGAGACATCGAACAAGCCGACATTCGTGCGCACGTTGTTGTGCTCTTCGCGAAGGCCGATGTACTGCACGGGCATGTACCAGCCGGCGAAGTCGACCATGCGTGCACCCAATTTTATATGCTCATCACAGAGGGGAGTTTTATTCATATGCCAGTTGTCCTAAGCCAGCGTGGCCTTGTCAAGATCAACGACTGGGATTTCCTGTGTCACGCGGATCTCATTGGATTTCGCTTCGTGCTCTGTGGGCCAACCGACCAAAACGCCTCGGGGAATCCGTTGCGGAGTCGAATTTTTGTGCATCCAGGTGAGGTACTCCCGATCCGTGTTTCGGCAGATCAGTTGGCGGGATTTGCCCTTTTCATCCAGCAGATCGCCGGTGATGCGGGCCAATCCCGGGAGTGCCGGTGCCGGGCGCTTGCTCATCAGCAGATAGCTAAAAGTCAGAGTCTGATTCTTGATCGGCAAGAGTTCTTCGATGGCCTTGAACCACTCTGGCTGATCGAAGAACACACGGTCGTGGCACCAGTCATTTTTGCTTTTCTCTAGCAGGGGACAGGCCTGTTGATGCACGCAAGGGGCCCAGGCCGAAAATCCTTGGCTCAGCAAATTCTGGCGATTTTGCAAAAGTACGCGGCCTTGCTGCGAGGTCGCCGGCTCAATGATCATGAGGTGATCAAACTGCTGAATCCACTGCGGCCAGGTTTCCTGCTCGTTCAGAGAAAAAGAGAAAACACCTAGACTGTTTTTTGCTGGCACTGTGGGCAGATCGGTCCAGCGACCCTGTTTGAAGATTTCTTGGTGCATGCTTTGCGCCCACGCGGATTTTTCGATGTGAACGTACTGGGTTGAATCAGGAAGAACCTTAGCCAGAGAATAGGTGGCAGCACCAAGTCCTGCGCCGAAATCGATCACTTGTTCCACGCCATTCAGGAAAGGTCGGCGCTGGGCCTCATGCAGAACCGCACGACAACGAATTTCATTCAGCACCATGTAGTAAGAAAGGTAGGCCATCTGGCACCAAGGCTCTAACCACGGAGTTGAATCCGACTTAGAGGCGATAAAGAAATCACTGAGTTTCAATACCGAAGCGGCAATTCTTCGCGCACCCGCAGAGCCCGCAAAGTTTTCTGCGAAGATATCCACAGCGAATTTATTTTTGATCAGTGCCGCTAATTTTTTTTCCAAATCAGGTTCGATTTTAAAAATTCGGTCGGCGGGTAGGTGTTTGGCTTGTTTCATGGTTGCCTCTGCAGCTCTTCTAGCACGGAATTGACGCTGATCAAGTCCATGTTCTGATGGTCCGGCGGAAGCAAGAAGCTGGCTTTGGGTCCCAAGGGTCCCCAGCGGCGAGGATGGTGCGCCAAAATCGGAGAATAAATTCCCACACATTTTTTCCCAAGCGCTGCTGCCATATGCAAGACCCCAGTGCTAGGAGCAATGACAGCTTTGGCGGTGCTGAGCAGACTAAGAAGCTCGCCCATATTTAGCCGGCCCTGCAGAATTTTAACCTGCGGGTGATTGGCCCACCGAAGTTTGACCTCGTTTAAGAAGCGCTCGTCGTTATTGGTGCCGGTCACTGCCACTTTGCCGGACGTGATTAGACTGGCGATCAGAGCATTGTATTTGCTTTGTGGCCAATTCAAGGCAGAGCCAAACATTCCGGGGTGCACGACAAAGTACTCTTCTGAAGTCAGGCCGTGTTTCTCTAGCAGCTGTGGATTGGGTTCGGCCTTCAACATTAACTGAGGAATTTTCGCCGTTTTCAGCGACAAGCCGAACTCAACGAGTTCACGGTTGTAATCATTTTCATGTTTTTCAGAAAGGCTGCGGGTTTGTCGCAGGCGTCGGTTGAAAAATAAAAAACTGTGCCACTGACTGGCTCTGCCCACGCGCAGAGGAACTCGGGCCATCCAACATGTCAATGACACCCACCAAGGCGCATAGAAGACCACCACGGCCCGTGGTTTTATTTTCCGCAACAAGGCCAAGAGTTCTTTGTAGTCTTTCAGTTCGGTGAAGACTCTGGGGGGCACCGCCCGCTCGGGAATAATGCCCAGGCCAGGCGAAATCACCCATGTGACATCCTCCTGCAGCTGTGGATGCTGATCGACCGAGAGGGTCGAAATCAAATCTCCGATTTTGTCGATGCGAATAAATACCACGGCCATGGCTTAAATTGACGTGTTTGAATCTGCGGGTCAAGCCCTAGGCCACTGGGCTCAGCTTTTGACAGAGAAATGCACGGACAGGTAATAGCCGTGACCGCTGGCTGCGGACTCTTCATCAAAGGCGGCGGCGTCGCGCAAGGTCTGTATAAGATTTTCGAAATCCTCATCGCCCAAAACTTTTTCCAGAAGATCGCTGTGAGCGACGATCAGCTCAGTGTCACTAGGCAGAGCGGTCAATGCAGAAAAGAGCAGCTTTAGGTCATTCTTAATATTGGCATTCAGAAGCAACTGACTGCGAACGGTTTTATGAACGTCATTCATATTGCGAATACGGCTGCCGTCAATGATGACATGAACTACGGCGCTTTCACCTTTGGTCACGATGTAGGCTTGGCTAGGCACTGTCGTGGCAGTGACCATCAGAATCGACACTAAAGACAAAAAATATCTGGAAATATAAGCTTTCAGTTCCATAGTTTCCCCCCAGTGAGGGGACAGTTTTACCGCGAATTCGCCCCCGGCAACAGGAACGGACTGCGACCTTGAAAAGAAAACATAGTTGTCCAAAATTTGGCCAGCGTCCTGCGCTATGAGCGCGATGAGCGTCATCGGCGCAGTGGTATCCTCTTTGCACTATCGGAGTGCCTATACAAATAGGGAGCCTCCATGAAATCCATGTTCGCTTTAGCATGTCTTGTCGGTTTTACTCAATTTGCCTCTGCGGATTCTGGAAGAGTTTTCAAAGCACAGAGTGATTGGAGCTGGGATCAAGATTTTGGATCAGTGGACACTGAAGGAGCAAGGCTTAATGCCATTGAACTGTCCTACAGAAAATGTGTGGCCGCAGGGAACACGCTTTGTGAACTAGTAGTCACCAAGCAGTACGAGTCCAATGTTGAGTCCGACGGTCGTCGCCATCTTAGATATGAGGCTGTTGTTGAAGCCCTCGATTCGCTCAAATTGACAAAGGCTAAGACCTATACAAAATCAGATAGTACCTACAACGCATCTGAAAATGGGAATTTATCCAGCATGGCTGCTAAGGCCAATGCTTTGTCTAGTGCACTTGACGAGTGCTACAGCTCGGGCGCCGAGCATTGTGTGATCTTGGGCTTGGATTACATCGAAGTGAACCGACGCCACTCTGACGGCAACCGCTATACAACGGCTGAAGCCAGCGTTCGTGGCTACACAGAACCCTAAACAGATTCATAATCGCTGAGCGGAGGACACGAACACATGATGTTCCTGTCCCCGTAAGCGTTGTCCACACGAGCCACTGGCGGCCAATACTTATTGGTCTTCAGCCAGGCCGCTGGGTAAGCCGCCGTTTCGCGGGTGTACGGGCGATTCCATTCCGACTTCAACAGCGTATCCACAGTGTGTGGTGCATTCACCAGCGCGCTGGATTCCAGTTTCACGGTTTGCTTCTCGATGGCTTGGATTTCTTGATGAATGGAAATCATTGAGTGGATGAAGCGATCCAGTTCATCTTTGCCTTCGCTCTCGGTGGGCTCGACCATCAAGGTGCCGACGACCGGGAAACTCATTGTCGGAGAATGAAATCCAAAGTCCATCAGGCGCTTGGCGACGTCATTGACATCGACACCGCTGGTTTTTTTTGCTGGCCTCAGATCTAAAATGCATTCGTGAGCGACCAAACCCTCGCGGCCTTTGTATAGAACGGGGAAGTAGGGATTCAGTTTTTTCGCCACGTAGTTGGCGTTCAGAATAGAAACTAAGGTGGATTTTTTTAGACCCTCATATCCCAAGAGATCAATGTAAGCCAAGCTAATGGGCAATATGCTGGCACTGCCCCAAGGGGCCGAGCTCACTGGGCCGATGGCTTTCGCTGGCCCGCACTCTGGTTTTTCTGGATGGCCTGGCAAAAATTCTTTCAAATGTGGTGCCACCCCGATGGGGCCGACTCCCGGTCCGCCACCGCCGTGTGGAATCGCAAAGGACTTGTGCAAATTCATGTGGGACACGTCTGGACCAAATTCACCCGGCCGGCAAAGTCCGATCAGAGCGTTGAGGTTGGCTCCGTCCATGTAGACCTGTCCGCCATTGTCGTGGACGATTTTACAAATTTCGCTGATCTCTTCTTCGAACACTCCGTGAGTGGAGGGATAGGTGATCATCAGTGCGGACAATTTATCTTTGTGCAGAATGGCTTTCGCTTTCAGATCTTGCACATCCACATTGCCATTGCTGTCGCAATTCACGACCACGACTTGCATGCCAGTCATCGCCGCCGTCGCTGGATTCGTGCCGTGGGCAGAGCTTGGAATCAAGCAGACATTGCGATGCGATTGTCCCTTTGATTTTTGAAACTCGCGAATGACCAATAGGCCTGAATACTCACCTTGAGAGCCCGCATTGGGCTGCAGCGTGACCGCTGCAAATCCAGTGATCTCGGCCAATTTATCTTCAAGATCTTTGATCAGCTCGATGTAGCCCACCATCTGTGAAGACGGAGCGAACGGATGAATCTTGTTCACCTCGGGCCAACTGACTGGCACTAGCTCCGTGGTGGCGTTCAGCTTCATCGTGCAGGACCCTAGCGCAATCATCGAATGCGCCAACGTCAAATCTTTGTTCTGCAGCGAATGAATGTACCGTAAAAGCTTGGTCTCGGAGTGGTGAGTGTTGAAAACAGGATGAGTCAGGAACTCAGAACTACGGCAAAGATCTTTTTGCACACTAAGGCCCGATTTATCCACAGTCGCCAGCAAATCTTGAATTTTAAAATCCACGGCTTTACCAAGGCCGAAAGCCTTCAAGATATCGGTCAAGGTCTCAACATCCGTGGTTTCATTGAGCGCCAAACTGATGATGTCTTTCGAAGGATGAGCAAAATTGATAGATAACTTTTCAGCTGCCGACAAAATTTCAGCCGCCCGCTCAGTTTTTATCGTGAGAGTGTCAAAAAAGTTTTTATTTTGAGGTTTAAAGCCCAATTTATCCAAGCCCAGCGCGATCGCTTGGGTGTACTGATGAATTCGAAGCGCAATATTTTTCAGACCCTTCGGTCCATGATAGACCGCATACATCGCGGCCATGTTTGCTAGCAGCACCTGCGCCGTACAAATATTGCTGGTCGCTTTTTCCCGACGAATATGTTGTTCGCGGGTTTGCAGCGTCAGTCGCAGAGCCGGAGCCCCATTCGCATCGATGGATACTCCTACCAGACGGCCGGGCAGCAGGCGCTTGTGCGCATCCTTCGTGGCCATGAAGGCCGCGTGCGGGCCGCCATTGCCCAATGGTACGCCAAATCTCTGGGTGTTGCCGACGACGATGTCAGCTCCCCATTCACCGGGCGGAGTTAAAAGAGTCATCGACAACAAATCCACATCGACAATCGCGAGCGCGCCATGAGCATGAAGCTTTTTGACCTGTTCGCGATGATCTTCAACGCTGCCATCAGTTCCAGGGTACGCCAACACAGCGGCGAAAACAGGTTTGGCGTAACTGTAGTGCTCGGGCTCTTGCAAAATCATTTCAATACCCAAAGGTTCACAGCGAGTTTTCAGCACCGCCAAAACATGGGAGTGCAATTTGGGTGAAGCCAAGAAAGCCATCGCCTTATTTTTAGCCAAACTGTGTGCCATGGCCATGGCCTCCGCTGCGGCGGTGCCTTCGTCTAGCAACGAAGCATTGGCAATTTCCATTCCGGTCAGATCTTTCACCAAAGTCTGAAAGTTTAACAGAGACTGCAAGCGACCCTGTGAAATTTCTGGCTGATAAGGCGTATAGGCCGTGTACCAAACCGGATTTTCCAAAATATTTCTTTGAATCACAGTCGGAGTGATGGTGTCGTGATAGCCCATGCCGATCAGCGATTTGAAAATCTTATTTTTACCGAGAGTGCGTTTGAATTTTTCTAGTAATGCATATTCGCTGATCCCGTGACCCAGCTTTGTGAATGTGTGGGAGCTGCGAATATTTTTTGGAATCACATGGCCGACCATCTCTTCTAGGCTGGCAAAGCCGAGCTCTTTCAGCATGGCTTGAATTTCAGAGTCGGTGGGACCAATGTGGCGATCGGTGAATTCTTGAGAGGTAGATTGCATAGGATTTCTATATCACTGCAGACATAGAACTTAAAACAAAAGGCCGGCTAACAAAATGCGTTAGTAGGCGCTTTGCGCCTTATGCGGCTAGCCACTGGGTCGGGACTAGGCTCGTTTTTTAGTGGCTGACTTTTTCGTCGCTTTTCGGCGCGGAGTGGACTTTTTTTTTGTCACCGTATTTTTCAAAGTGATCAGTCTTCGTTCAGCTTGTTCGCCATATTTTTTAACGATGGTGATTGTCTTTTGCAATTCGCGATCGAGCTCGCCTTGGGCGCGTTTCAACATCTTCTGAATGTCATCCACATTTTTGCGCGCCATTTTTAATTTGGCTTCAGCTTGTGGCTGAATTTTTCCTCGAAGTTTTTCAACCTCACCGCTGACTTTCACCAGCTCTTCACTGAGAGCAGCAACGCCTTTAGGGCCTCGCAATTCGTTGAATAATTTTTTTACGTTCAAATGATACGCCATAAGTATCTCCTATGCTGGAAACCTTATAGCGCAGTCTCATCAGAAGTGGAAGAGTGAATTTTACAGAGTGAAGCGAAACTCACTGGCCAGCAACCCGGGGAGTTTTTTCCCACCCAGTTGACGAATTTGGTAAGTTCCTGTCGAGGGAATGATTCGACTTTCCGCCGTGAGTTCCTCTAGGTGAGCACCCAGCAGACGAAACAGTGATTCATCAAAGCGCATATCTTTGATCGGGGCCACAATTTCCCCTTTATCGACCCAAAAGCAAGCGTAGCGGGTCATTCCGGTGATTCGGGCGTTTTGTAAATCACTCCAGTTGGCGTAGTGTAAATTACTCAAATACACGCCGGTTTCTAGTTTTTTTAAAGTTTCCGCTCTAGTCAGCGTGCCAGGCTTCAGTTCTAAACTGCGCGGGTTTTCCCCAAGGTCAGCGCCATTGCTCTCGGTCCCGTACTCCTTGGCCGAGCGAAGGTTTGATAGCAGCGTGGTCAGCTTTCCGCCTTGAATCAACGGTAACTGCATCGGTGTTAGTTCGCCCAGCGGAGTGAACTGTGGACCCATACCCAGATCGAAGTTTTCGCTCAAATGCACTTTACTAGAGAGCTGCTCTTTACCTTCGTAGAGTTTCGCCAGCGCGCACTGGCCGCGTTTGTAGGAACCCAGCGAAAGTGCGCCCCAACTCAGCATCTGCACCAGCTCATCCAGCGCTGACGGGGTCAAGAAAGCCCGATAAATTCCCGGAGCTAGGACTTTGGATTTCTTCTGCAACATTTTCAGTTGCAGCTTGGCCTCGTTTAAATCTTGCAAAAATTCGGACTGTTGCCACTGATTGCTCGAGTAGCAAGCCTTGACCGCCTTATTTTCCCGCTCTGAATTCAGAGTGTATAAAGAGTAATCTAAGAAAAAACTGTCACTGCTGAACCAATGCTTTTGTCCACGACTGTTGCGATTGCCACGAACCATGGGGCCAGTGGCATAAAGGCCCGTGAACTCGGTGTCCCTGGTGCATTCGGCCAAATAGTCCACAAGCTCTCGGGCCTCTGGTGGCCTGCCCACGTGATCGCGGTGGCTTTCACCCGAATTGCTCATTGGGACCAAATAAGGATCTTCGGGCAGTACTTGCACTTCTTCCCGCGCCCGTGCCAGTAATTGTTTCAATAGAAGAAGGTCCTCATCGCGGTGGCCGGACAACTGCGCATTCACATCCAGCCGTCGGTTTCGACTTTGAAACTGAATTTGCAAGTCGTGTTGCTGCACGAAGGTGGATTGCCGGACCTTAGATCCATTGAAGCGCAAATAATCCTGCTGTTCGGATTGCAAGTTGCAGGTGGCGTCTTCGCCCTCTTTCAAAAGCGAAAAGAAATCTTCGCAGAGCTGGGAAAAATGGCCGTTGGCGGTCTCGCAAAATGGATTTGTTTTTGGAGTGCTCACTTGCCACCGCCAAAAATTTGCACGTTGCTAAATAAGCAGGGTGGTGCCGAGTGACCGACGCGAATGACCTGTGACGGTTCACCTTTGCCACAGTTGGGTGACCCGAAAGTTTGAACTTCGCTGGCAGGGCCCAGTGCTTTGAGTGAATTCCAAAACTGCACGGTGGCGCCTCGATAATTGGGATTTTTAATGATTTTGGTCAGCTTTCCATCTTCGATCAGTCGGGCGTATTCACAGCCGAATTGAAATTTATTGCGATAGTCATCAATGGACCAAGAGCGATTGGACTGCATATAAATCCCTTTTTTCGTGTTCGCAATCATCTCTGCCAAGGGAGCGTGACCGGGTTCTAAATTGATATTGGCCATGCGATCAATGGGTGCCCGGTTCCAGGAGGAAGAGCGAAAGTTAGCGACACCCGGAAGTTTCAAGCGCTTTTGACTATCGACGCCGCCAAGTCCACGCTCTAGCAATCCGTCTTTGATCAAGTATTCCCGAGTGGCTTGATTGCCGCTGTCATCAAAAGCATAAGAGGCATATTCTCCGGTGACTGTAGGATCAAAACTGATGCTCATCTGTTTACTTCCGTATTGCAATTTTCCGAAATCACCAGGTTTGACAAAGCTCCAACCCGCATAATTTCTTTCGTCACCCAAGATTCGATCAAGCTCGAGTGGATGTCCCACGGATTCATGGATCTGCAAAGTCATTTGGTCAGGATCGATGAGCAGATCGCGAATGTCCGAAGGACATTCCTCTGCCGTCAGTAGCTCTACGGCTTCGCGGCCGACACGTTCACACTCGACAAAAATTCTATCTTTGTCGAAAACTTCAGGGCCGGCTTGGTAGCAGCGGTTCAGAGAACCATTCAGTGTTCTGGTCTGGGCCTCACCGCCGTCTTGTGCGGTCGCCGAATAGTGCTGACCCATCAACAGAAATTTTTGTTCCACATCTGTGCCGTTGGTGGACAGCAATCGAATTTCGCAGTCGACGATCATGGCTAGTGCCTGGCTGTTGACAATTTTTTCCGAAACTCGCAGCCGCTTATTCGCGCCCATCAGAAAATCGGTGACTTCGGCCAAACTGGTTTGATCCAAAGGTTCATTGTGATGACTGCTAAAGCGACCTGTGACAGTGGGACGATGCGATTTGGTGAAACTAAAAACTCCGTGGCGGCCAATGGCCACGGCCATGTCTCGGGCCTTTTGAAAAGCCCGCAGCAGTCCCGCTGGTGACAAATCACTGGTGGTGCCATAGGCAAATTGCCCACCCAGCAAAACCTCAATACAAACTCCTTTCTCAATGGAAAGGGAATTGATGTCTGGCTTTTCATCGCGGGTGCCGCGCCAATGAGTGATCTCCTGAACATAGCGAATACCCGCCCAATCCACCTGAGAAGTGATCTCTGCCAGAAATTTTTTGAGCAGATCTACTTGGTCCAGAGGCAAAGGATTCGGATTGAAGTGCAAGTTGGTACTCATAGACAGAGTTAAGGTCGGTACTCAGGAAGAGTCAATTCGCAGTCGGACTCGCGCGCGGTGGCTGTCGGCATTGACTCAGGCGGACTTGGGGTGGTGGCCGCACTTTGGCAAGCACTCGAACTAAAATACCCTTCGTGTCAAAAGGCTCTGTGAGGCTGACCTGGGCCTTGTCATGATTCATTTGTTTTTGTTCAAGCAAAAGCGAAAATTCCGAAAAATTCCCAAGCAAAATAAAGGGTTCAGAACAAAAATATCGCATCTGGAGAGATCGGAAAACTGATTTTTTGACTCGGAAGTCATAGCTTTCTGAATTTCCGCTGACAAAATGCACGATCTAAACGTCCAAAGCAAAATTCTATTATTTTCAGAAGCGCAGTGACTTTTATTCGTTAGAAAATCTACAAAAATTCATGCGACCTAAAAGGCAGTGGAAGTGACTAACGAACTCCTGGAATTGTTTGCCCCTGAGAGCTTGTAGGCTTCGCCAAGCAGGGATAATCAATAGAGCCCGCATAAGTGATGATATTTTGCGGATTGAGCTGAAGAGGAACGGCACAGATAGAGGCATTATGTGTTGCCTTGCAGGAACTTAGGCGAGCTTGCAGCTCAGCGTCCAGGGTAGCTGCGTAAGTCACAATCAAATGTTCACGCTCCTCTGTCGAACAGTATCCCATCTTAAATAGAAAATGACTGTCATTGTTCATAGCGGATGCCCTTGATCTAAACAGATCATCTTCCATTTGAACACAGGCATCACATCCAGAAAAAATACATTCGTCATTCCGAAATATTTCACCCTTTTGGCAGGTCTTACTTAGAAAAGATTCTTGAGCTTGATTAATTTTTCTATATTCCTTGTCACATTGACTGATCATTGATTTATCTTTATTGCATTGAAGTTGATCCATCTGCAAACTAGCTAAAACATTAGATGTCACCTGAGACATAACTCTGAAAAATGCAGTTTTCTGAGCCGCGGGCAGTTGATTAAATGCCGTTCTTTCATCGCCGAACAATACTTCATCTTCAGAGTTTGATCGATAGCCATCCAAATACCTATGGGCTTCCTCAACATCCCAATCGCACTCCGATTCACAAGAAGGATTACAACCTTTTGATAGACCACTTCCGGAATCACACTGTTTGGGAATACAGGCGTTCGCAGAGAAATTGAATGTTTCGGTAAAAATGGGACATTGATGAGGATCTACACAACTATTTTTGCCATCGTACTTAGATCCTTCTGGACATGGAATACACACCGGATCACGGTTTTGGATATTAGACCATTGAGCATCTGACAATTTAATACCTAGTTTAAGTAGAACTGGGCGAGTCAATGTATCCTTGAGGCGACTAACGACTGTGCTCAAATCAAATTCATTATCATGTTCACAGCCTGAGTGCCGACACATATTAAGTCCTGACCATTTGTCACATTTAAACGGGGAGCAGTTTGCAAATTGCAAATTGAGCTTAGGACTACAGCCTTGTCCACCTGCTGTTGCCAAAGCATTTTGATTTTTCAAAAACTGAAGAAACTGCTTATTCGGAGGATTAATTAAATCCAGTGTTGTCTGCTTTTTTCCCCGATCATTGGTATTCATAAAAGAGCCATGAAAACCGAGCGCACCCTTAGAGTCCTGTTCGTAGTTGGCACAAAGTACAGCATAGCTTTCCGCCGGCATTCTGGCACCACCGGTACCATTCATCTGTTGCATGACACAGCTTTCAATATTCTCGGCTGAGATTTTCCAGTTTTGCTGATTGGCGCGCGCCTCTAATTTTTGGATAAAGGCAATTTTATGAATGTCGTCAAGAGTGAATTTCTGACCAGGATTTGCATAGGTTGGGTGATCGAATTTAAAGTATTTCCCATCCTCACAAGTCATTTTACCGTTTTGGTCTTTTTTGATTGTGCTGGTACAAATCAGTTGATTATCAATTTTTAGAAGTACGGAGTCACCGTCGATTGTAATTCCCGCCACTGCCAACGGGAAGTAGCTAAAAGAGACAAGAACAACGGAAAGCAGGCGATGAAAAGTTCTCACTAATCCCAGTTTACCCCTGGCGACTGATTTTGTCAGCGTTTCCAGCTCACCAATACCTTAGCCTGGGCATTGTATTGTAAAGTGATCATGAACGATAAAACGACCTGCTTCGACTGCGCTCCGATGTTCCTGTCGATGGACGATGGCAGGGCCGACCCTGGCGGGCGTCAAGAAAAGGGGCCTTCTTGGGCGCTTGTTGCAAAGATCAGTCGAATAATCTATCGTTTCGCGTTTTTAGCATTTAGCCAAATTGGCAGAGGTACTTTGTCGCAGCCGAGCGCGTTTAGAGTTGATCTTGTAAGATTCACTACAGCTTGGGCATCGAAAACGTCCTTCGTATCATAGAACTGAGGATCAAGAGCATCTATGAGGTATGCCGATTTCCATTCGAGAGAGTAAATAAAAATTCCGCCGTCAGCTTGAAAAATTTTTGGGTTGTTCGGCGACTTATCTTCTTTTACTTCGTCGTATATGAAATCACCTGCTGCCATTGGTCGCACTTCGATCATGGAACTGAGTTTTTTTCCTGGCGCTATAGTGCCCTTTATACATTCAGCACGACCATTTGACGACGCTAAGACGACTAACATTAACAGCATTGTTGAATTTAAAATTTTCATTCGTGCGCTCCTCAATAAATAAGGTTAACTAACTCGATTTTTAATCGATACGAAAATAGCACTCCTAGGTGTCATTTTCCACCCAGGGTGAAATGAAGAAAGCACTGTCTAAAAGATGGGCGAATTTAAAATTTGGTGAGATGCCAATGGGTCCAATGGCTCTACATTCTAAACCCACGAGTGCTCGGTCTATCTCAGCGTTCGTGGAAAAATTTGCGAATTTCTTCTCGACGACCTTCCCATCACACGCGGCTAAGACGGGGCGGTGCCTGGCAACGTGAAACCAGCCATGAGGGCCATACGCCAAAAACCGATGGAAATTCTGGGTTTTGCTGCTTTATTCGCGAGTGTTGACCTGGGGTCGGGAGTTTCGAACAGTTGCGTGATACATCCTGCAAAATACGTTGGAGGCGTTGTACGTAACTGCATACAGGCCTCGCAACAAACCCAAACTTCGGCCCACGCGACCAATAAGTTGACAGCGTTTTCTAACCAGATCGGTCCTATTCGTAAACGCGCTGGCCTCTTTAATGCATCCGTATTCCGCAGACTTATGGCACGTTTGTGGATGAAATTTTTACTTGTAGTTGTTCTAAGCAGTTTTCTTTTCACCGGAAGCTGGGGCGGAACTAAAGAGGCGCACTATCTCTCGTTTGAGGAGCGTTGGACTCTGTCATATTTGTTAGCTGCCATTGGTGAGCCAGCTGAAATTCAAGAGCAGTACAAGCAGCGACTTTTTCGGCAATTGGAACATCAGGCGCTTCAGCCAGCGCAGATCATTACCGTTAATAATTTTCAGGAATTTCTTAAGGCCTATCAAGGCGAGTGGCCCAATGCCCAGTCTCTGCAGGTGGACCTGGATCTGTTAGAGCGTATCGGCATCCGTCAGCACGCGGAATTTAAGGGGGCCACATCGGCACTGCAAAAGCAGATGGATGCCTTCATCGAAGAGCAAAATCAATATCTGCGTGATAAAATCGCCCCGCGACTACAGTTGGAACTGGGGAAATCGGATCTTCTGAATCTGCAGTCTTTCACTAATATTCGGCAGCAGCTGCAGAGTGGTATATCCTTGGAAGCCATCTTAAACCCCATGATTGAGCAATCCTCAGAACGGGCACTGGAAGTGCTCAACGAAGAGTTTAAACAGGTTTCATCTTTGGGCAAGGAATTGGCCGGCACGCTTCACGGTGACGAAGTATTTAATGCCATGATGGTGAAAGTATTGGGCGGCTATTTCGAAAACATGAGTCTTCCATCTAAAAAACAAATCGCCAGCCAGTTGTTGGGAATTAATTTAGACGCCACTCCGATCGAAAAATTTGAAATCATGGTGATGAACAGTGGCCCACAGTTTCAAAAGCTGTTGCAAATCATGGCTCGCGAAGCAGGTGTGGATGATGATTTGATGGCGGTATTTCGTCAGCTGGAGTCCAAGGTCCGACGGATTCCCGACATTTTGGTCAAGGACATCATCGATCCCGAAATGGCCGCCTACGGAATCGTCAGCTATGATCCAAATCCGATTGGCGTGGGAACCATCGCACAAGTTCATCGCGGCATTTTGCGAAAGTCGGACGGGCAGTTGATCCCAGTGGTCATCCGTATTCTGAAACCAGGAATTGCAGAGCGAATTGAAGAAGACCGTGTAGTTCTGACGGTGATTGCACCGGACTTTGACAATGATCCTGTGATTGTTCGGGCGGAATTGCCGAAGTTAGCTCCCTTAGTTGATGACCTCGCGGAAAATGTTCGGGCGGAGCTAAGTCTCAGTGACACACTGGCCAGGCAGGCTCGGGCTGGACAGGTTTATCCACGGGTTCAGGAATTAACCATCAATGATGTCGATTTCAAAATCGTCATTCATGTGACCAAGGTTTATATCCGTGACAAGAATTCCAAGCTGATGGTTCAGGAGTTTGCAGAGGGAGCCAAGCTCGACAAAGTCCACGGCGAGCTCAAAGAGACTTACCCTGATTTGAAGAAATCCCTGGTCGAAGAAATCTCCAAAGTGTGGATGCAAGAACTTTTCTTCAACAGTGGATTTTTTCACTCGGATTTACATCAAGGCAATTTCATGGTGAAGGTCGATGGACTTAGCCAGAAAATCCACTTAAGTATTTTGGATTTTGGGATGGCCGGCGAACTCACAGAGCTGCAGAGACGAAGTTTTCTGCTTTTGGCAGCGGGCATTCAGATTGATGACCCTCAAATGATGACCGAAGCACTTTGGTCCCTGCGCACGGACAAGAGCACCATTTCTAAAGACGAACTGTTGCGCCTACTGACGGTGAAAGTGGCCGATACGCACCGTCGCGGCGTGCAAATCTCGAATATGGGAATTTTTTCTTGGGCCCTGAAGGTGGGATTGAAGTTTCCACAGGACGTGCTGGGTGTGAATCGCGGAATGACCATCTTGGAGCGAATGCTCTCTGAATCTGGCAGCGATTTGACCATGCCTAAGGTGGGCGTACTTGTGGCCAAGGACAATATATGGAAGATGAAAACAGATCTTCGCAGCACAGAGAAGGTCAGCTACATTGACTTAATTAAACTTTGGGTGTCCTCTCTGAAAAAGGCACGTCCCTTGGACATGCCTGCAGGAATGTGTAGTTCGGCTTATCGATAATCATGGGGCCACTGAATGCGAGAGCAATTTCTTGAACGAAACTGGAAGGCTTTCCCGGCCATGCCCGAAGGTCAGCGCTTCAGTGGCCGGATTATTTCCATCGCCTCTGAAAAAATCTTTCTCACTAACGGCGAAAGTGTTCAGATCACTCCGCGCACTCGGCTTTTGCCGGCACAGAGCATCGTCCAGGGCACAGATATTTTATCCATTCTTCTTCCCGGTGATCTGATCTCTGTGGGCGACTCGGAAATCCACCTGCTGGCCCCACAGACCCAAGAATTTTCTTTGCAACTGAGAGCGCCCACTCGCGAACGACTGCAACAATTTTCTGATTTCTTGTCTCAGGTCCGAAGTTTTTTTCAAAAGCGAGGTTTTCTTGAAGTGCAGACTCCGGGGCTGGTGATCGGTCCCGGGACGGAACCTTATCTGGATGTTTTTCAAAGTGAATTTCGTCAAGGCAAGAAAGCCCAGAAGTTATACTTGCCCACTAGCCCCGAACTGCATTTAAAAAAATTGTTGGCGATGGACCGGGGACCTCTGTTTGAAATAAAAAACTGTTTCAGAAATGGCGAGCAGTCCCCCGTGCACGAACCCGAATTCCAGATGTTAGAGTGGTACCGTCCATTTTCTAATCTAGAGGCCATCGCCGAGGACGTGCAGGCAATGCTGCAGACCTTGAGTGGCCAGCCAAAACTGTCTCTAAAAAAGCAGACCATGTCCGGTTTGTTTCAGCAAAAGTTGCATTTCAAACTGACGCCGCAAACCACGCTGGAAGAGCTGCAATCCCTGGCCAAAGCCTTAGACATTTCTGCCAGTGGCAGCATCGATGATGTGTTCAACCAAATCTTCGTTGAGCGAATTGAACCTGAGTTACTCAGCGAAGAGCCCATTTTATTACACCACTATCCGCCTTATTTGGCCGCCTATTCACGACTGACAGAGTCCGGTTGGGCCGATCGTTTCGAAATCTATTGGAAAGGCATGGAGTTAGCCAACGCCTTTCACGAGATCAATGATCCCAAGCTTCAGCGTCAGCGAATGCTGGCGGATTTAGAAAAGAAACGCAAAATCGGAAAAGATCCAGTGCCTTTGGACGAAGAGTTTCTACAAGCGTTGTCTTCGGGCATGCCACCGTCGGGGGGCATTGCTCTGGGCTTGGAAAGATTATTTATGTGTTTGCACGGAATCGAAAATATTCAGCAGCTAAAGGCATTTCCCTACGCTCGATTATTTTCCGCCGTTGATGTCGTCTTTTAGTTCTTTACCGACTTTAAAAAACGGCAGCTTCTTTTCATCCACGTTGATGATTTCACCGGTGCGCGGATTTCTTCCTTTATAAGACCCATACTTACGATTGACGAAAGAGCCAAAACCACGGATCTCAATGCGATCATCGCGCATCAACGCTTCAACCATTGAATCAAAAATTGTATTCACCACGGTCTCTGATTTCACGCGAGTGATTCCGGCTTTTTCTGAGATCAGGTTGATTAAGTCCGCTTTAGTCATGCTTGTCCCCGTAAGTTATTGAATATATTTAAGTATAGAGAGTAATTGGGCAATTTCAATGCATGAAATTCAGACGCGAATTGTTAGGCCCCACCGCGTGCCCTGAGATCGCTTTAAATTCACTCCCACAGCAGCTGGTCCAGGTGTGTAACAGTATTATTTTGGTGAACTCTCTACCAGGATTTTGCGGTAGGCATCTTCGATGGAGTTGATCATTTTTTTAGTGTCGAAAAGGTTGATCACGCGGTCTCTGGCCCTTTGTCCAATCTCTTGGGCGGGCAGTAGACCTGAAAAAATCTCTATCAAAAGATGTGAAAGCGACAGGGTGTCTGCCGGGCGAATCAAAAATCCATCCAGGCCATCTTCGACGATGTTGGCGATGGGACTGACTTCGGAACCGATGATGACTTTTTTCTGAGCCATAGCTTCAATCATCGAAGGTTCGAAGCCTGTCGTGCGTGAGGAAAGATTGACGTAGACCTCTGTGGTCGAAATCCAATCGGAAATTTCTTCCGACGACAAGGCGCCGGTCATGAACACCCGGCTGCCCAGCGCCAGTTGATACAAATTGTATTCGATCTCTTTCCAGTGGGGACCGTTGCCGACGATGACCATGTAAGAGTTGGGCTTTTTCACCGCCACACGTTCAAATCCCAGCAGCAGATTGATGACCTCCGAAGGTTCATTCATGTCCGTAATGGTCAGCACGATGTGTGCGCTTTCTGGGATGTTGAACTTCTTGCGGAGTTCGGTGGCCTCAGTTCTTGGGGAAAGATCACCGAGCTCGATTCCGTAAGGTGCTGTGTAGGTGTGATAGTCCGGATAGAGATAATAGCGTTCCAAAAAAATTCTCTGCTGAGGACTGGTGACAAACACTCCATCAGCGGTCGAGAGCAACTCGCGATCACGGCTAAAATAGGTGGTCAGAAACTTGTAGGCTACGGCAAGGCCAGTGGACAAAAGACTTTTTACCGTTTCGTGGGCCATGCCCAGAATGGAAAATAGCTGCGCCATTTGCGTGGCTTCCACGTCATACGCCATAGCCACTTTCAATTTGGCTTTATTTTTTCCAATTTTGAATCCGGAGTAGTCAATGCTGTGAACCAGATCAAACGGCTGAGACTTATGCAGTTCTTGAAATTTGCGGTAAACAGCATCTTCGAAGCGGAGGCCGGACATGTTGGGGAAACCTTCGTGCAGGTAAAGAACCTTGACGCCATCACGGATAACTTCGTATTTTCCCAGAGGACTCTTTGCGGCGATGGCAGTGACGTTGTGTCCACGACCGGCCAAGCCTTTGGCGATGGGCCATAGAAATCCGTGGTCGGTGGCCCTGCCCAGGATGGGAAATTTTTGCGCCACCAAACAGATGTTCAGCTGTTCAGGAATTTTTTTGGACATACTTCATTATTTCAATGCAGGGCCGGAAGGGTCAAGCCTTACGGGCGACTAGCTCCGAAGTAAAATGGCCTTGTAGTAAAGACGATTCAAGGTGTTGGTGGTGCTGTCGACCAGGTTGAAACTTGGCTCTTCGTCGGGCTTTTTGTTCGTTTTCAGTTGGGGATTGAGCAACAGCAGATCCCGCAGTGACTTTTCGTCGTCTTCCAGAATCCATCCGGTTTTTGCGTCATGCACTAGACCCGGGGAAAGTTTATTTTGTGAAGGACGTGCCAGAATAGGTGTTTTCGTTTTGGAGCACCAAGTGGAGTACTGCTGTAACTCTAAGACCGATAGATCTGAAAATGCCAATAGCAATCCCGAAGAATTTTGCAACACGTAGAACAAGTCGTTGGGGCTGGTCTCTCCGAGATGAAAGCAAGACAGATCAGCTTTTCGCGATTCTTTGCGGGAGCCTAAAAACAAGATCTGCAAGGGTTCTGAAAAAATCAATTCGGACTTCTTAGCGCGAGAGTAAAAATCCTCTGGCGTCCCTGGCACAACCAGGTACCGGCCCAGCGACTGCACCAGTCGGAGAGTGTCGCTGACGGGTGCGGCCTCAATGTTGGAAGGAATTTCTGCCAGGGGTGGAATGATCTCCATCACCGGGACATTTAGTTTTGGTAACAGTCGGCGCATTTGCAAAAGATGTCCGTGAGCGCCGTGCGTGACCACGTGACAGTTCCGCAGAAACTCCTGCAACTTGAATTTATTCAGATGATTGTTCATTTTAGAGGGCGGGTGGAAGAAGGAACTAGCGATCACCCTTCTGGGGACGGGTTGAAACATCTGTGCCAGCAGCCAGTGGGCAACGCCGGGTTCGTCGTCGGGCCGGGAAAAAATAAAATGCACGACATCGGGCATCTGCGAAAAAAATCTAGGAAATAGTCTGAGCACTTCCAGCACATTCCACTTTAGAAACGGTGTAAAAATGGGAACCTTAAAGTGCGGCGGAATAGAGTTGTCTTTCGACGTCAGTATCAGCACTTCATTTTGTTGAGCCGCCAGGGATTTGGCCATGGTCAACACTTCGGGCCCCAAATGGCGAGTGATCAAAGTTATTCGCGCCAAGGTACGCCCAGTCCTTTGAAAATTTTCGGCAAGATCTTGCGATTGGCCTCGGGGATATTGCGGGTTTTGAGCTCTTCCGGCATGGCCCATTCCAAGGCTAGGTGATGTTTGTTTTTAGGCTCGCCCTTCCAATATAAGATTTCGTAGAACAAAATCAGAATATTGACGTCACCGTAGTGATGAGTGCAGGCCAGCTTTAGCGAGCCAACAGTGGCATCAATCCCCAATTCTTCCGAGAGCTCTCGGGCCAAAGCATCTTCAGGTGTTTCCCCGGATTCAATCTTTCCACCGGGGAATTCCCATTGCCCCGCCAAGGAATGGGTTTCTGGCCGCTGGCCTAAGAGAACTTTCTCTCCCTGACGAAGAAATCCTGCGACGACTGGAATCCAGTAAGCTTTTTTACCGGGTTTGGCTGTCATTGAAGACCTCGCGAAAATGAATCAGCGACTTCTTGAAAAAATCCCGGCCCTTTGAATACCAAGGCCGAGTACACTTCGACCAAGTCAGCGCCCAGATCCAATCTTTCGTGAACATCGCGTTCTGAAAGTACGCCACCCACGGAAACCAGCAGCAGGTCCTTGCGGCTGTTGCCCAGAATGCGCAATGTTTCCTTCAAGAACGTGATGGATTTTTGTGCTAAATCTTTGCCGGCCAGACCACCTTCCAGTGGAAATTGGCAGGTCTCGGGTCGATGCGTGGTGGTGTTAGTCAAAATAAAGCCGCTGGCTCCGCCGACCATTCCGGCTTCGATGCTTTCATGCAGTTGGTGATTGTTGAGGTCAGGGCTTAGTTTCAATAGCACCGGAATTTGTGCCGACTTATTCACAACAGCGGAAGTCAAGCCTGTCAGATATTCTTTGTTTTGTAAATCACGCAGCCCCTTGCTGTTCGGGCTGCTGACGTTGATCACGAAAATGTCGGCATTGTCTTTTAAAAGTTCGACACATTCCACGTAATCCTGAGCAGCCAACGCGTTACTGGTGTTACGATTTTTTCCAATATTGACCAAGATGGGTATGCTGGGATTGGCATGCATCAGGTTAATAGAAACCTCTTTGGCGCCGCTGCTGGGAAATCCCAACTTGTTCCACAGATTGGAATTGTCCCAGTCTCTGGCCACGATCATTCCTGGGTTTGGTTTTTGCGGCTTGGGCGTGACCGTACCGATTTCGGCAAAGCCGCAGCCCAGCTGCATCCATTGTTGAAGATGATCGCCGTCTTTGTCGACGCCTCCGGCAATGCCCAAGCGATTCTGAAAATGCAGACCTCTCCAGGTGAAGGGTCGCCACTGGGGAGTTTCTTCAACTCCGCAAAAGTCCGAATAGATTTTAAGACCCAACGGAGCCAGGCTGTGGGCCAGGCCCGCAGGCAAATACTTGATGAAGTACACGTAACTCCTTACCGAGGGTACAAGCCGCGGAGAAGCATTGCTTTCTGTAGACGATCGACAGAAACGGCCATGGCGGCTTGTCTCATGTCGACGTTTTTTTCTTTTGCCATGAGGTAGGCTTTGTCGAAGGCTTTGACGATGATGGACTTCAAACGATTGTTGACTTCATCTTCGTCCCAGAAAAACGACATACTGTCTTGCACCCATTCGAAATAAGAAACGACCACACCACCACCGTTGGCGATCACATCTGGTACGATCAACACGCCTTTGCTATGTAGGATTTTTGTCGCATCATTCGTCACCGGGCCATTCGCACCTTCAACGATCATGCGGGCTTTGATTTTATCCACATTATGAGTGTCGATAACGGCTTCCAAAGCACAAGGCATGAGCGTGTCGACATCTAGGAATAGCAATTCTTCATTGGAAATCTTTTGCGACTTCGGAAATCCAACCACCGTCTTGTTAGTTTTGACGAATTCGATGAGTTCTTTGATATTTAAGCCATCACCATTAAAAATTCCACCATTGACATCACTGACTGACACGACTTTGGCTCCACGCTCGAATGCGTAGAGTGCAGCATGGGATCCGACGTTGCCGAAACCTTGAATCGCGAACGTGGCACCCTTCATGGACTTACCAATTTTTTCATAAGTTCGTTCGGTGACATAAACGGCACCAAGGCCTGTGGCGCCGTTGCGGCCCAAAGATCCGCCGATTTCAACTGGTTTACCCGTGACGACTCCTGACTGAGTGTAACCTTGCTCTTGCGAATAGGTGTCCATCATCCATGCCATGGTCTGTGGATCTGTTCCGACATCTGGTGCAGGGATATCTTTGTTGGGTCCGATGAATGGACCAATTTCGCTGGTGTAGCGACGGGTCATGTTTTGTTTTTCAGTGCGGGAAAGTTTGGTGGGATCCACAGAGATTCCACCTTTGCCTCCGCCGTAGGGAAGTCCCATGACCGAATTTTTGATCATCATCAGTGCTGCAAGACCCACGACTTCGCCCAAGCACACATCTTGATGGTAACGAACGCCGCCTTTGTAGGGGCCCAAAGTGGAATTGTATTGCACGCGGTAACCGCTGAAAACTTTGACATTGTAGTCGTCCATGCGCACTGGAACGCTCACGATGATGCAACGTTTGGGACGTTTCAAACGAGCCACGATATTAGGATCAGCTTTGATGATTTTTCCACCCTCTTCAATCGATTGCAAAGCATTGAGAAAAAGTGGGTGTCGTAAATGTTCTTCCGAAGAAATTTCGTGGCCGTCCTGTTGTTTGGATTTTTCCATGAACTGATCCTGCTTTCATTGAGAGTGAATGTTCCGATCCTAATAGGATGAATTTCGGGAGTCGAGAAATACGCAGGTCGCCATTGACATATTCGCAAGTGCATCAGTATGTTGGCGATATGCGACATTGGAAAATCACCACTCTAGCAATGTTGGTCAGCTGGACGTTGGGCTCTTGCGCCCTTGCTGCGAATATTTCTAGCCAAAATTTTGATCAGTTCAATACTGCCTTCATGGAAATAGTGAAGCCGGGCTCTGAATATTTCAACGAGGAAAGACCGGTGTATCCCGTTTGGTCCCGAGTCCTTCTGATGGATTTTCTGAAGTACAACCCCAACCCCAATGAAGAGGCCACAAGTCCTGAATGCAATTCGCTCAAATGGCTGGATGAAAATCGCCAGCGTAGTTCGCTCGCTGGCTTGACGGACGGATCGACGTCGATCATGGAATCTGTTGGTCGATACGTTCAACGCTGTGACGATCAAATGCGGTCGGATTGGGTTTCTTCGCTGTTTTCTGGTTATTTTGCCATGATGATCAAGTGGAATCAGAAAACCTACCCCTATGGCAGGTACGTGCTTTTTCATTTGCCCAATGGCAATCGGGTGAAGGGGTTTTTGGCTCTGAAGGGTGACGGCACCAAGCGGCCGCTGATCATCCTAAGGCTGGGAATTTTCGCGGACGTCACCAAATTTGCGCCCGAAAGATTCATGTTCTTGCAGCTGTTTGAGCAATCCCCCTTCAACGTCTTGATTTTAGAGAGCAACAGCGGAAATGAATATGTCTTCCGAAATAAGAAAATCAGCATCGGAGGCTTCGAAGAGGGCATTCAAGATTTTCTGATCGCAAAAAAGCTTCAAGACCCGAGTGAGCCTTTGTCCAATATCATCGAGAGTATTCATATGATGGCCTTCAGCATGGGTGGGCACGGAGCACTCTTTGCGTCGTTGCTCAGTGACTGGCAGGCGAAAAAAGATCTGGCCGCCACTAAGAAACCGCATCCGGTGATTCAAAGCCTTTTGGCCTACTGTCCACTGATCAATTTTCGCGAAACCTTGGATTTTCATCTGTCGCAAGGTCCCCAATCCAAGGTCTTTAACTATTGGATGAGTCATCGCCTTCGCGGTGTCGAGCAAGTGATTCCGGAAATTGATCCCGACCATTTTTTTCAGAGTGTGGTGGACCATGTGGATCAAAATTATTTAGGACCTGCAGCTTACGATGAAAGTCTGCCGTTGAAGGCCAAAATGAAAGAGGACCTTCACAAGTTTTGGTCGGAAAATTTGTTTTGGGAATATTATCATGACGTGCAGACACCAGTATTGATTCTAGCGACAGAGCTAGATCCAATCGTGCCATTTGCGCTGAATTCTCAGCGCTTGCTGAACCATTATATGGATGTCGGCAACAGCCAGTTGAAAGTCGTTTCCTTCAAAGCAGGAGTGCATTGCGGCCTACCAGGAGTTTATCAGTGGCGCCCGCTGGCCAGCATCACCCAGGCTTTTTTCCTGCGGGAGGCAAATTTTATTCCAGAGAAAATGTCCCGACCGGTGCAGCTTTCCCGGGAAGAAGTCGTGGGAATGAAAGCCAAGACTTTTCCCCCGAAGTACGAGATTCAAGAGGGGCGCAGCCCCGCGGAATTTTATTTGAACCTAGAACTGTCGGATCAGCCTTTGGTGATCAAAAGTATTGGATTTTCGTTCAAGGACATGGGTTACGCCGACTCTGATTTTACCGTATCTAGACCCATGATCGAGCGCTGGCTAGCGCAGAACCTGCGCTTTGAGCTCAGTGAAAACGCGCAGCAACCACCGCAGTTGGTACTGTCGTGGTATCGTTAGCGCTGAAGTTTTTCCAATTCATTTTTCCAAAACGGCGAGTGCTCGGAGAGCTCTTTGACATAGTTTTCTATGTCCGAAAACAATGGCTTCGGCAGCTGCCGAAGCTCTGTGATGTGCTCGTCAGGCACGTAGCGGAAGGTGAAATTCACCCTTCGGGTCTCGTAGCGCTGAGTGTGAAACGGATAGCTGGTTTTCATCTTTTTCTCTACCCGTTGCACGCGGTGAAAAAGTTGGGATTTGTAACGTTCTCCCCCGAATACCTGCAGCGAGCAGTCCTCTAACCACTGCTGTTGCATCACCTGACTGGGCGCTTTTTTATGAGCACTGCGTACAAACTGAATGAGCGCGCGATCACCGAACGAGATCGAGCCAATGGGGCCGGGCTCGAAATCCTTGTGCTCTCCGACCCGGCCGGAATCGATTTTTTTACCGTTCTCGATGCGACAGCCGTAAAAATTGATAAGACAGGTGTTCAAATGCCAACCCTTGGGAATATCTTTCGGAGCAAAGCGCGCATGCACGAACTGTTCGATTTTTTGTACGGCCTGGGCCAGTGCCGGCGGGTATTTCTCTGCGGCAACACAACGGTTCAATAGTCCCTTGGGTGGATGATAATATCCCAAGCAAGCGAATTGCCAATTGCCCAGCCAGTAAGTCGGGCGCAGAAGTTCCCGCTGGTTTTGCCCCGGAGGTGGCGGATTGTGAGCTGAAAAGCGTTTCTCCCAGATGGGGAAAAGTGATTCTAGATAGGTAAAGATCTCGGCCTTTTGCTGCGGCTGAATGAAGCCGGGAATATAATGCAGTCCTGATCCGTACGAAGCACCATGTTTTGACACCATCGCATTTATAGGCGATGATTTTACAATGTCAAATGCGCACTCAAAAGAAATCCAAGTCGTTCAAATCGACCAAAAACTCAAGGAAAAATTACTGGGTTATTTGCCCAAATTAGTGGGCAGAAAAATTCTCATCGTCGGCGATGTCGGTCTGGATGAATATATCATGGGCGATGTGAGACGCATCAGCCCTGAAGCTCCGGTTCCGGTTTTAGATGTGTTGCAAGAGGATTTGCGCTTGGGTCTGGCCGGGAATGTGGCCCAGAACGTGAGCTCATTGGGTGGAATTCCGATTTTGGTTTCTGTGGTCGGTAAAGACACGGGTGCCGAACATCTCACGCAGCTGTTTAAAACGACCAACGTCAGCGCTCAGCACCTGGTGGTGGATCCGACCAGGCCCACGACCCGCAAAGTTCGGGTGATGGCCAAGCATCATCACTTAGTGCGTTTCGACTACGAATTGCGAAAATACTTGTCGCCAGAAACAGAAGCGCGAGTGTTGGACTCGATCAAAAAAGTGATCACTGAGGTCGAAGCCGTGATCGTCGAAGATTACGCCAAAGGCGTGATCAGCGATTCCCTAGTGAAAGAGCTGGTGGCTTTAGCGAAAAAACACGGCAAGAAAATCTTGGTCGATCCACACAAAACCAACCGTGGTGATTTCTACAGTGGCATCGATTTGTTGAAACCCAACTTCGACGAAGCCATGGCCTTGTCCGGAATCAGCGACGAAGAATTGAAAGCGCGACCCAATCAGGTTTTTGACATTGCCCAGGCTTTGCAAAAGCAAACCGGTGCTCGCGAATTGGTGATCACTCGTGGTAAAGACGGAATGATTATTTTTTCCGACCAAAAAGTATTGCAGGTACCTACTTACGCCCGACAGGTCTTTGACGTGACAGGAGCAGGCGATACTGTGATCGCGACTTTGGCGCTGTCTTTGGCTGCGGGACTGACTCTGACTGAATCCTGTATGCTGGCGAATTTCGCTGCGGGCGTTGTCGTCGGGCATGTGGGCTGCGTGCCTTGCTCGACGGACGAACTCAGAGAATATATTCTTGATCCCAGCTAACCCAAATGTGGAAAAAATCGATGGCCCTTGCGGTTGTCAGCTGGCTACTCTTTCCCAGCGTCTTTAAGAGCTTTAAGAAAAATTTGGAAGCGATCCTCCATACCCTCATTCTTAGACCATTTCTGGACGGCCGTAATTTTTATTGGATGTGCTGTTGCTACCAGAAGTCCTTGCCCAAATTTTTAAATCCCAAATCATGCATGGCCTTCTTAATAGTTTGATGATCGGTGACGCTCAAAAAATCGAGATCTTTAGATTGGTATTTATTTTCTGAATAAATTGAAACGACAGCCCCGCCCGTAAGAACAACGTCTATGTTCTTTTCCTTAAGTGCTTGCGCAACGGCCAGCGCAAATTCTTTTAGCGACATATTTCTATGGATCTTCACAGCTCTTTACCTGTTCGTCGCGGACGCCGACGCTGTCGATAGTATTTCTCTTTATCCTTATTGGGCACTAGTGACAGAACTTTTTCCAACAGAGCCTCGAGCTCCTTTTTATATAGGCAACGGGGATTCAGTTGAAATATTCTCATATTGCCAACCGTTCGACCAACAAGTACTCCCCCGGCTTCTAGTTTTATCAGCTGATTTCGCACCTGTGTTTTAGGTAGGCCAAATGTCTGCGCGATGCCTGATGTGTATCCATCTCCATAGTTCGCGATATAGAGTAGAACTTTTTCAGCCGTATTGTTTCCGACAAGACTTTCAAGCATTTTTATATCGTACTATAAAATAGTACGATTTATACGGACCAAAGGTGTCATCTACTCCGGGCTGCAGGCTGCTTTCAATGGTTCAAGGCGTGATTTCCAACGCATCAAAGTCCGATTTTTCCAGCCCAAATGTCTGGGCGACCCTTTCGAGCAAGCCAGAGGACCAGACAAAGTCTTTTAAAACGACATTGAGAGCTTCGCCATTTTTGAAGTATCTGTTCAAAGCTCGTTGTTGCTCTTCGATCAGTTTTTTCTGCGCGATCGGATCTGCGTGAAACAATGGATCTGTGCTCCAGTCGTACAGCAACATTTTCGTGGCCTCGTTTCCCATCCAACTGAATCTTAAGCTGGCAACTTTCAGAAAACTTCGCACTGGTCCGCCAAGAATGGGTCGAAGGTAGGCCGGTAGACGTTTCAGCAGAGTCGTGTAGGATTGCTTGTACCAGGTCGACTCCCAAAGCGCGCTGACCGCATTTTCATCCCTGATGTTGACTCCCTTGGAGCGCACCCAATCGAGCATCGATGGGGAGGACAATCCGTATTCTTGTGATCGCATTCCTTTTTGAAGATTGGAAAGGATCTTTTTACGCAATGGCAAACTGCTAGAGTCTGAAATAGAGCGATATTCATAGCCATAGAGGTTGGGCTGGTCGTAGGCATCGGAACCGCGAAAGCCCACCCAGCCCATTTTAAATAGGTCGCCCAACTTTTTGTATTTCCATTCGCCAGCAAAATATCTATAAATTCCACTCAAAAAATTGGGATTGATGGAGTCAAAGAAGTGAAGCGTGGAAAGTCTAGACCATGAAAATCTTTTGTTGGCCGAAATACGACGAAGCTTTAAGACAGAGACAAATTCTGCCAGCAGATTGATTCGGCGGTAGTGTTCTGTCATGACCAAGCTGGTCTCTTCCGGGGCTTTTTCCAATGCCTCGATGGGGAGTGGCTCGACCACATGTTCATGCAAATGAGTTTTGGGTGCACCAATTCCGGCCTGGAAGTTCCACGCACTGTGAACCAGATCGCCCGCATCCATTTCAGAGCTTCTTAGATGTAATTCCACCCCTGAAAAATTAGCCACAGAAGCAGGACTTATGTATTCAACGCGACGAAAAAACCGAGAGACATCCACGTCATATTCTCCGCGCTGATATTGCTGACCAAGAAAGTCGGTGGTCTGATCGAATTGGACATGAATGATATCCCTGACCTTAACGTTGGGTACGACTCTATCTTCAAAAAAATCGGTCTTCTTTCTTCTAGAGACCTCTACCAAAAGCCGCATCTGTAGGTCTTCATCCAAAAGATCCCAATCCACTTTCGCGGGTTCAACTCTTGGATAGTTTTGTTTGGACCACTGTGTATAAAAACCAGGGAGGTCTCCTTCGGGGAAGAGTCCGCCCACAAGGCCATCGCTGGTGGTGAGGATCCTCAGCACCGCTTGGGACACACCCATTTCCAGTTCAACGGCGGCACCGCCCTGCTTTTGGTAGGCTGCGGAACAGGAGGGATTTGACCAACCCAGGCACGGCTTGATCAGTGTCAGCAGAGCCAACAAAACCGAAGCTAAAAACGGACAACATTTTTTGCGAGCCATTTGTATATAACCTCGACAGCCAGTGACCGTTAAAAGCCCAGTAGGATCAATGAAATGGGCCCATATATGCGAAGCGCAAGTACCATGCCTTGGCCGACGACTGGCGGCGGGCGGTGCCCCCAGGGCCCGCTTAGCAAATTTTTCATTTTGCTAGAGCCGTCGGTGACCCTGTGCTACAACCCACAGCCTATGTCCGAGGCCTCAAAAACCAATTTTTATTCCCTGTCGATGCCGGCGCTGAAGGATTTTATCCAGGGTCTTGGCAAGGAACAATTTCGCGCGCAGCAACTCTACAAATGGGTCTACGAAAAGCGCGTGAACGATCCTGAGTTGATGTTGAACCTATCCAAGGATTTCCGGGCCGAGCTTGGTCGTAAAATGACCTTCGCATTGCCAGAGATGACTCAGCATTTGAAAAGTATCGACGGCACACAAAAATTTCTTTTTCGCCTGAGCGATGGCCTGACTGTGGAGTCCGTTTTGATTCCCTCGGACGAGCGCCTGACACTTTGTATTTCTTCCGAGGTCGGCTGCAACATGGCTTGCAAATTCTGCTACACCGGCAAACAAAAATTGAAACGCCGGCTGACCGCCGATGAAATCGTGGCGCAGTTCATGATGGTGGAGGACGTGATCGGCTTGCAGAGCCTGCACGTTTCCAACATCGTTTTCATGGGCATGGGCGAGCCTCTGGATAACTGCGAAGCTGTTTTTGCCAGTATCGAAATTTTGACCAACGATTTTGGTCGCAATATTTCCCGTCGCAAAATCACTGTTTCCACTTCGGGATTGGTGCCTGAAATGTGGCGGGTGACGGCCAGCCGGACTCGCTTAGCGGTTTCACTGAATGGATATGATGATGCCAGCCGAACTGAAATCATGCCGATCAACAAAAAATATCCTCTAAGTGATCTGTTGCAGGAGTGTTTGAAATACACCAATGAAACCGGCGACCGGGTGACGTTCGAATACGTTTTGCTGAAGGGCCTCACCGATCAGGTCGAACACGCGCGCAAGCTCTGGCAGCTGGTGCGCCGGATCCCGTGCAAGATCAATATTATCCCGTTCAACGAGCATCCGGACTCGGGCTTTGAGCGTCCTGACGATGCCACCATCGAAAAATTCCACGCAGAGTTGGTGAGCTACGACGCCCATGTATTAATGCGCCGAACGATGGGCCGTGATATTTTTGCTGCGTGCGGGCAGCTGACATCAGAGTTTGAAAATAAGCCGAAAAACATGGATATATCTAATTCCAAAATCGGAGGAGTACCACGTGTCAGAAATTCTCGTCGTCGGGAGCTTAGCTTACGATAGCATTCAAACACCATCTGGAAAAGCGGACCACGCCCTTGGAGGCTCTGCCAATTATTTTTCTTTAGCTGCTAGTTTGCTAGCACCTGTGCGAGTGGTGGGAGTGGTTGGCGAAGACTACGCCGCAAAAGACATAGAGCTTTTAAAATCACGCAAAGTGGACACGGCGGGAATGTCTGTGGTCAAAGGTAAAACTTTTCATTGGGAAGGCTCTTACGAAGGTGACATGAACCAAGCCATCACCAAAAAAACTGAATTGAATGTGTTCGAGCATTTCAATCCAATGTTGCCAGAGCACTATCGGGATTCGAAATTTGTCTTCTTGGCCAATATCTCTCCGGATCTGCAGTTGAAGGTTTTGAGCCAATGTCACAATCCTCTTTTCGTTGGAATGGACACGATGAATTTTTGGATCAGCTCAAAGCTTGCTGACCTCAAAGCTGTGTTGAAGAAAGTCGACGTGGTTCTGATCAACGAAGGTGAAGCTATGATGTTGACGGGTGCTGCGAACGGCATCGAAGCGGCAAAAAAAGTGACAGATATGGGACCCAAAGCCATCGTCGTGAAGCGCGGTGAGTATGGTTTTTCCATGTACACCAAAGAGCAGGGATTTTTTATCTTACCGGCGTTCCCCATCGATCACGTCATTGATCCTACGGGGGCTGGTGACACTTTTGCGGGAGGTTTCTTCGGACACCTGGCCAGTCTAGGTCGCGCGCCCACGGTCGCAGATCTTAAGGCGGCGTGCATCCGCGGATCGATTTTGGCCTCTTTCACCATCCAGGACTTTAGTGTGAATGCGCTGGCCAAGGTGAATTTAGCAGCATTAGAGACCCGCACTGGCCAGTATCACAAGGTTATATCGATCTGAGAATTATTTGAAAGACGACTCAAGAAATTCAGCGAGTTTTCCGATACTTACTCTGAATGGATGCGAAAAAGAAAAAGAAATCCAAGGATGATTTGATCGACTCCACCCTGAGTCGATTGGACAAAGACAGCCCTCAAGGCGCTGATGAGCCTATTATTTCCTTCGATGAAGAGACCA
>JABDFK010000017.1 GCA_013286585.1 Deltaproteobacteria bacterium | reverse complement strand
CATGGTAAAACATCTTTGCTCGATGCCATCCGCAAGGCCAATGTGGCCGCGGGAGAGGCCGGCGGAATCACTCAGCACATCGGTGCCTATCAAGTGACTCTTGATGACGGATATAAAATTACATTTTTAGATACTCCGGGCCATGAGGCTTTCACTTCCATGCGTGCTCGCGGTGCCAATGTCACAGACATTGCGGTCATTGTCGTGGCTGCTGATGATGGTGTCATGCCGCAGACGGCGGAGGCCATCAACCACGCCAAGGCAGCCAATGTGCCGATGATCGTGGTGGTGAATAAAATCGACAAACCGGGAGCGGACGTTCAGCGGATCAAACAACAGCTCACCGAGTTTGAAGTGGTTCCGGAAGAGTGGGGCGGTACCACTATGTTCGCTGAAGTTTCAGCGACCAAAAAAACCGGCATCAAAGAATTACTAGAACAGATCAAAGTTCAGGCCGAAGTGATGGAACTAAAAACCAATCCACTGCGCGCAGGAAC
The DNA here is from genome assembly GCA_013286585.1 of Deltaproteobacteria bacterium. Classification (GTDB taxonomy): domain Bacteria; phylum Bdellovibrionota; class Bdellovibrionia; order Bdellovibrionales; family Bdellovibrionaceae; genus CAIYID01. Next base: position 37,059 of record JABDFK010000017.1, on the reverse strand, counting down.
TGGAACGGTGATTGAATCCCGTTTGGAAAAAGGCCGTGGCAGCGTGGCTACAATCTTGGTTCAAAACGGATCTATTGAAGTCGGACAATACATGGTTGCGGGAGCCATTCCGGGACGAGTTCGCTCTCTGATGAATGACCGTGGCGAACGGGTGCAATCTGCGGGACCAGGCATGCCAGTGGAAGTTCTGGGTCTGGATGGAGTTCCTCAGGCCGGGGATAAGTTTGACGTGGTTCGTGATGAGGGCGTGGCCCAAGATGTGGCGGGAATTCGAAAAGACGCCATCGACGCCGCAAAAAATTCGAACAAGAAAATGACTCTGGAAGATATTTTTGCCAAGGCCAAAGCCGGTGACGTCAAAGAACTTTCCATTATTTTGAAAGCGGACGTGGCGGGGTCTATGGAAGCCATTCAGGGCATGTTCCAGAAACTCTCCACTGCGGAAGTAAAAGTGCGAGTCATCCATGCACAGATCGGTGGAATCACCGAAACTGACGTGATGCTGGCCTCAACTTCGAAGGGAATCATCATCGGTTTCAACGTCCGACCGGATTCTGGCGCACAAACTGCAGCCAAACGCTACGGTGTGGATGTGCGAACGTATTCGATCGTGTACGAGCTGATTGATGAGATGAAAAAAGCCATGGCGGGTTTACTAGCTCCGACGGTGGTAGAGAAGGTTTCTGGTCGGGCGGAAGTTCGCAATATCTTCAATGTGCCTAAAATTGGGACCATTGCAGGTTGCATGGTCGCTGACGGAAAAATCATTCGTTCAAACACAGCAAGACTTCTTCGCGATGGAAAAATCGTTTATGAAGGCAAAATTATTTCCCTGAAGCGCTTCAAAGATGATGCGCGGGAAGTGGCCGCTGGTTTTGAATGTGGTATCGGCATCGAAAATTATAACGACGTCAAAGTCGGTGATATTATCGAAGCTTTTTCCAAAGAAGAGATCGCACGCGAGCTAGATTCGTCTCCTGCAACGGGGGCATAGTCGAATGAAAAACATGGGTGATGGACGGCGAGTGGCCCGCGTAGAGCAGGAAGTGTTGAGGATAGTGGCTCAATACATTATTGCTCAAATGCGTGAAGAATTGCCTGGGATCATCACAGTTTCTCGAGTGAAAATGCCCGCGGATCTGCGTGTGGCTAAAGTTTTTGTCAGCATTCTTAATTTCGAAGGCAAGTTTGAAACGGTGATCAAGATTTTGCAGGATCGCGCACCAGAGATTCAGCGCTACATCAGCGATCACTTGCGCATGCGGTACTGCCCGAAACTGACTTTCATGCAAGATGAGGTCACCGAAAAAGTTTTGCGTTTGGAATCCATCATCCGCGATTTGAAGTTAGAAAATAAAATGGGCAGCGAAGATCCCATTGATGAGTCCAATGACGAATGAAGTGCACCACGGACTTTTGCTAGTACAAAAGGAGCCTGGAATGACCAGTCACGATTTGGTCGACCAGGTTCGCAAAATATTTCAGACGAAATCGGTCGGTCATTGTGGCACCCTAGATCCGATGGCTTCTGGCCTGATGGTGCTCCTGGTTGGTGAGGCCACCAAACTTTCCAATTATATTTTAGAACAAGACAAGGCCTACCGGCTGAGAGCTCAGCTCGGTTTGATCACCGACACACTGGACACCACTGGTGCCATTCTGAAGCAAGAGTCGGTCGACATCTCTTTGGAAAAAGTTCACGCAGCCGCAACCACTCTGCAAGGAGAGCTGCACCTGCCAGTGCCCAAGTACTCCGCGGTGAAGATCGACGGCGTGCGCATGCACGAGTCCGCTCGTCGAGGCGAGGCCGTGGAAGCGCCTGTTCGCATGATGCACTTCTATGGTTTTAAAAATTTTCAACAAGGTCCGGACTGGATCGAGTTCGATATGGGCTGCAGCAAAGGCAGTTACGTTCGCGCGTGGATTCATGAATTCGGGAGCAAATTAGGCTGTGGCGCCGCTATGAGTGCTCTTGTGCGAACGGCGTCAGCTCCGTACTCTCTGGACCAAGCCCACTCTGCAGAGGAGATTGCGGCCCATTTGGGGCAGGGGAAGGTGGATCAGATCTTGATTCCGATGAACGAGGCCCTTCCGCATTACCGTCAAATTCGCGTTTCTGGCTTGGATGAAACGCTATTCTCTAATGGGCAGATTTCTCATAGTCTAAAATCCCAGTTAATTTCGATATTTAAACCCTCCTCCGATGATGGCGTAAAAATCGTCTCTAGGACTAGCGGCAAGCTCATGGGTCTGGTGGGTTTGGAGGCGGGCAAGGGTTTTGTCCTCCGCCGAGTGTTCAAATATTAGCATTGACGCTCTTTGCAATTAGAGGGTAAAAGTTGGCGCTGAATAGAAGCGGAATTATATCCCTCTGAGGGCGACAGCCATGACGTCCATACAGGGCCTAATTCCATTAATAAAATCAGGCTTTTGATGAACTCAAAAGACGAAAAAATCCAAGGTAAAATTTGGAAGAAACAGGAGACGATAATGGCCGTCACGAAACAACAAACAGCCGACATTCTTAAAAAATTCCAGCGCACGGATTTGGACACTGGTAGCCCAGAAGTTCAAGTGGCTTTGCTGACTGCAAGAATCAACGAGATGTCTGCTCACTTCACAGCTCACAAAAAAGACAAACACGGAGTTCGCGGTCTAGTCACTGCGGTGAACCGTCGTCGCAAATTGTTGGACTACTTGATTGCGTCCGACAAACCTAAGTATGAGTCTTTGATCAAAGAACTCGATATCCGTAAGTAATTTCATCTGGCTTTAAATTCGGCGGGTTCATGATGGGCCCGTTGAAGCATCTTACAACACTACCGCTGTCTCCGAGAGAGACAGCCACTTCAGGAGAATCATGAAAACCACAGTCACAACCTCAGTTGGTGGAAAACAAGTTACCATTGAAACAGGTCGCATGGCCAAGCAGGCCGATGGATCTGTCGTCGTATCCAGCGGAAACAACATCGTACTAGTCACTGCCGTCAGTTCACGCAAAGAATCTCCACTCGATTTCTTTCCGCTCACGGTGGAGTATCAAGAAAAATTTTACGCCACAGGAAAAATTCCCGGTGGATATTTTAAGCGCGAAGGTAAGCCCACCACGGAAGCTACTTTGAATGCGCGTTTGATTGATCGTCCAATTCGCCCCCTTTTTCCTGAAGGCTATCGCTATGAAACTCAAGTGGTCGCTACCACTTTGAGTGCTGACGGATCTTTTCCGATTGAAATCTTAGCCAGCATCGGTGCTTCGGCGGCTTTGCATATCTCTGATATTCCATTTGCAGGTCCGACAGCAGCCGTGCGCATCGCGCGAGTGGATGGGCAATTGATCGCAAACCCGAATCCGCAGCAGTTGGAAAAAACGGACATGGACATCATCGTTGCCGGAACTCGCAATGGCCTTTTGATGGTGGAAGGTGAAACCAAATTTGTGACTGAAGCAGATTCTTTGGCCGCTTTGAAATTTGGACATCAATCTTTAACTCCGTTATTTAATGCTCAAGATGAATTGCGCGAAAAAACTGGATCGAAGTCTAAACGTGAGTTCACTCCTCCGCAAATTGATGCTGGTTTCCGTTCGCAAGTGGAAAACTTGATCAAAGGCAAAGTTGAAGCGGCTTTGAACATTCGCGAAAAAATGGAGCGATACGCGGCGGCTGACAAAGCTAAAAAAGAAGCCAGCGAAGCATTGGTGGCTGTTATTTCCGATGACAAATTGAAAGCTCAGCGCGCGAAAGATTTGAACAACATCGTTGAGGACATCAAATACAAAGCTGCTCGCAGCATGATTTTAGATAAAGCTGTGCGCATCGATGGCCGTGATATGAAAACCGTTCGTCAGATCTCTTGCGAAGTGGGCATGTTGCCTCGCGCGCACGGATCGGGCCTGTTCACACGAGGAGAGACCCAGGTTTTGGGAACTGCGACTTTGGGAACTGGCGATGATGAGCAAATGGTCGACAACCTCATGGGCATGATCACTAAGTCTTTTTTGCTTCACTACAACTTTCCACCATTCAGTGTTGGCGAAGTGGGTCGCATGGGCGGACAAGGTCGTCGTGAGATCGGTCACGGAAATTTGGCAGAGCGCGCCCTGAAAGCCATCATTCCTGATCGCGATAAATTTCCATATACAATTCGTATAGTTGCCGACGTACTTGAAAGCAATGGATCATCTTCAATGGGATCTGTTTGTTCAGGTTTGCTGGCGATGTTGGATGCTGGTGTTCCAGTGAAAGGCAACGTGGCGGGAATCGCTATGGGTCTGATCAAAGAGGGCGACCGTGTTGCTGTTCTTTCGGATATCTTGGGTGACGAAGATCACTTGGGTGACATGGATTTCAAAGTGGCAGGAACTGCCAACGGCATCACGGCTCTGCAGATGGACATCAAAATTGACAGCGTGAATTTCCAGATTATGGAAACGGCGTTGAACCAAGCTCACGCGGGACGTCTGCACATTTTGGCCGAGATGGAAAAAGTGATGCGTGCTCCTCGTGGTGAGGTTTCTGAATACGCTCCACGAATTGAGACCATCAAAATTCATCCAGACAAAATCCGCGAAGTTATCGGTGCTGGCGGTAAGGTCATTCGTGAGCTGACGGCGGCCACTGGAACTAAAATCGAGATCGAAGACGACGGAACAATTCGCATTGCCTCTAGCGATCCTGAGGCGACGAAAAAAGCCATCCGCATGATCGGTGACATCGTGGCTGAAGCCGAAGTGGGAAAAACCTATCGTGGCAAAGTCGTGAAAATCGCTGAATATGGCGCTTTTGTTGAAATTCTTCCGAATGCGCAAGGTTTGCTGCATATCTCTGAGATTTCTAACGAACGATTGCGTGCGGTCACTGATGTTCTGAAAGAGGGGCAAGAGATCGACGTCAAGGTTTTGGACATCGATCGCTCTGGCCGTATCAAACTGTCTCGCAAAGCTGTTCTGACCACAGAACACTAAGTCTGGTTCTAAATGCAGTTCAAGAAGACCGAGCTTAAAAATGGGATTCGGGTGGTGACGGAAAATCACCCTGGATCCCGTGCCGTTTCTATCGGTGTTTGGGTTCTCACGGGCACTCGGGATGAAGAATCCGAAAACGCTGGGATCTCGCATTTCTTAGAACACATGGTCTTCAAGGGAACGAAAACCCGCTCGGCTTATCAGCTAGCAAAAAGCCTTGAACAACTGGGTGGGGAGCTCAACGCTTACACCACTCGCGAATACACCGTTTATCATTGTCTGCTTTTGAAGGATCATTGGAAAAAAGGTCTGGAAGTTCTTTCGGATCTGGTTTGCAACATGCAAATGCGCAAAGAGGACTACGAACTGGAACGCTCGGTGATTTTGCAAGAGATCGCCATGGGCGAAGATGATCTTGAGGACATGATCTACGATGTCTACTTCGACAAGACTTTGCCCAAGAGTGCGCTGGGAAAACCGATCCTGGGAAATATAAAATCCATCGCGCACATGAAAATGAAGCAGTTGCAGGCTTATTATCAACGTAATTATTCCGCCAACAACATCATCGTCGCGGCTGCCGGCAATCTGGATCATCATGACTTGGTGCAAGCAGTGGAAGAGTTTTTGGGTCACAAGAAGAAACGCCATTTCAAAGTGGATCGCACCAAGCCCGTGCACAAGCCGGTGAGATTCGTCGCCGAGAAATCCAGCGAGCAAGTGCATCTGTGCATGGGACTTCCGGTGACAAGTTTTCGCGATCGCAATCGCTTTGATGCCTACATCGTGAATGCGCTTTTGGGCGGGGGCATGACTTCGAAACTATTCCAAAGCGTGCGTGAGAAACGCGGTTTGGTCTATTCCATCTATTCCAGTCTGAATACTTTCGACGATTATGGTTGCATTAATATCTACGCCGCTTGTGAAAAGAAGAACATGAAGCAAGTGGTGAAGTGTGTCGGCCAAGAAATTTTGCGCTTACGAAAGAACAAGATTTCGCGCCACGATTTGGATTTGTTCAAAACTCAAGTGAAGGGCGCGGTTCTTCTGGGTTCGGAAGATGTCGACAATCGCATGAGCTCTATAGCTGTCAATGAAATGGTTTTCGGAAAATACAAGCCGGTGGAAACCGTGATTGAAGAGATCGATCAGGTATCAGAAAAGTCAGTGAATGAATTTGTTCAGCGCTACATCGTGCCCGATTCACTAGCGATGATCATGATGGGCGGCGGAGCCAAAGATTTAGAACCTTGGTTTTTAGAGGCCGAAGTCGGAAAATAAGGGGTGATGATGAAAAAAGTGGCGATCAAAATCAAAAAATTATCTAATTTCCATGGGGAGCTTCCGGCTTATCAGTCGGCACTGGCATCGGGCTTCGATGTTCGTGCACAACTGGCCGAGCGGTTCGTGTTGCCTGCCGGGGAAAAAGCCATGATTCCCACGGGTCTCAGTTTCGAGATTCCCGCGGGATACGAAATTCAGGCTCGGCCTCGCAGCGGTTTAGCCGCTAAGAACGGAATCACGCTGTTGAATACGCCAGGCACCATCGATGCTGATTATCGCGGTGAAGTGAAAATTATTTTGGTCAATCTGAGCAAAGTCGATTTCGTGATTGAAAATCAAGATCGCATCGCGCAGTTGGTGCTGGCTCCGGTGGTACAGGCGGAGTTTGAGCTAGTGGAAGATTTGACTAGCACTGAACGTGGTGCCGGTGGTTTTGGTTCTACGGGAGTCGCACGATAGGAGTTGTAGAAAGTTCAGCAAGCGGGGAGGGTATCGCTCAGTCCCTAGTTAGGTGACTCTGGAACTACCTTCACCGCACTTTTATTGAGTATAATGACCCACTGATGGAGACGTACATAGATAAAATCAGTTCCCTCTCGTGCATTCGGATCAAGAATAAGATAAACCTTCAGTCCAAAATTATATGCGTCATCTGTTCCTTTAGCTGTATAGAAACCATTACCATAATTCGCATTTTCTCTAAACGCATATGCGCGAGAAATAAAAGCGTTAGGCTCACCGGAAGGTGAGCTTGTGATTGCATCATAGACCTCCCTACTCCTTGTGCCATGATTCACGATACTCAGGCCTAGCTGAGCAGCAGTTCTTCCTCCCCCTTGACCGACCGGATATGATCTCAAGGGTTCTTTGTTGAGCAGGTGACTGGCGCTGTCTAATTTCCGGGGGTTACCCATTTTAACTAATTTTTCTCTGAGACCAAGTTCATCGAGCTTGGCAATGGTATGTTCGAGATTAACAGTATGCAGGATGAGTTCTTTCGCGATGTATTCAAGTCTATGGATGGTTTGTGGATCAAGTATTCTTGGATCAAATTGAGCGACAATTGATTTTATTTTCAAAAAGTCAGTATCTGAAATCGAAAGATCATGTTGAAGGGCTTTAGCCAGAAAAAGCATGACAGAGACAATCTCTGGATCTTGTCCAATTTCGTTTGATGTATAGGTGGAGGGTTCTTCTCTTGAACTTTGTGTCAGATATTCCGGCTGAAAAGGATCGGTATCGTGGCTGTTATTTTTGTACACTTCACGACATCCATCGCCATTCGCAAAGGCTGTCTGAACAAAAAACAGAGTCGCAAGTGCCAATCCCGCCAAAACCGTACGAGTACATAATCTAAACAGCTGTCTGGTTTTTGGACAGGCCGACCGATTATACGTAAGTTGAGCTAAATACATAGGGACCTCAGTAAGATGAGATCAAGGACTATGCCAATGCCGGCAAGTTTTAGCAATCCGAATCAATGAGCCGACGGATCTTTACCCAGCTGCACAGCTGGAGCACTGGTTGAAGACTCGTGCCAGTTGTCGGTCGAGTGATTGGTAGAGAACCAGGCGACCAAATAAGTCATAACGAAAATAACGTAGATTCCAGCGATCAATCGAGTCACGAATTTTCGTGGTAGCAGAAAATTATCCACAAATGCGACGATCAAAAGCAATCCCGTGAAGGCCAATCCCACCAACAGGATGGGCGGAAAATATCCCATGATGATTTGGAAAATAAAAAAGGGCACGTTGGCAAAGAACACGGCTGTAAAAATCAGCCGAAATTCGATGATTTTTTCAGAGACGATTTGAAACGTGTAAAAGAAAAATAGGCTAGAGATGAAGGCGGTGATCAGGGTCAAGATCGGCATCAGCAGCATATTCAGAAAAATAGCGTAGACAGAATGGTGAATCAATCCCGCTAGAAAGCCGCTGATCATTGTGACCAAGAGCTGTGCTAGGATCAGTCGGCGCCATTCCCAATGGGGTATTTTTCGAATTTCTTGGACAGGATGCTTAAGAAAACTCCGCAGGGAAAAGAATATTTCCCGAAGGTCGATTTGCAGATGAGTCATGTGGTGCTTCTCCTGTTGTAGTTTCTTGGCTGGAAAAATCTTTTTCTGCGATGAGGATGACTTGATCTAAAATAATATCAAAGTTTCGGCGAGTGCCGCGATGAAGGTTCAGTTGCTGACGTAAATCTAGAGTCGGAGTTTGCTGAGTTCGCCATTCGTGGAGCCTCCATAAGGGACTGCGCCCCTTCACCGGTAAGACAATTTGATCGATAGGCTGTTGAAGTGGCCTAAGTAACGGACATTTTCCAAGGGCAGTTCTGACATCCATGGAAGAGATTTCCATACACGAACTGACGCTTTCCATGTGCTCGGCCAAAAAAAGTTTTTCTACGATGGTTCTGCTACTAGATTCGATCACCAGATGAAATTTTCGATCTTTCTGGATTTGCTCGTGCAGAAATGAGCTTAAAGTTTTTAAGCGGGTGGCCTCTGACTTCCAGGGAAGATTCAGATGAAAAACTTCGTAACCATGTTGGGCTAAGAAATGTGGAAGGTCCCCCCAAAACGATAGAAAGTAAAACAGCGATCTTTTCCCGCTGACAAACAAGAGGGGCGAACCAGTGATCAGGCAATTGGGTCTTAAAGCGATGGCGGGTCTTCGGCGGTGTCGACGACGATTGTCTTGCACCACAAATAGAATGAGCAAAGCACTAAGTACTAGTACAATCAGTCCCATTAAAAGAAAGAATCCAATCTAAAGGTCAGATCCACCGAATCACGATTGGCGGCGTTGGATAACAATGAATTGCGATAACCCAGTTCTGCACCGATGGCCAGATTGCGACTGACTTTGCTTTCAACTCCGGCGAAAACGACCGATGCTGGGGCGGATTCATCGATACTAGCGCCCACATCGTTCAGAGTCAGATACTGCGTCGCAAGTCCGCCGCCCACACGAATGCCGATGTCGCCGGGATTGGCTGCTGATCGGTACAATACTTTCATATCCAGTTCGCGAAAAGAATAGTTGGCAGAGCCACTGCTTCCAGAGCCAAAATTTCGAATCGCCGCTTCCGCCACCCAGAGCGGTGAAAACAGATCAATGCCGAAGGACAATTGAAAACCGTTGAGCTGAATTTGGCTGTTGCGAACCGATTCACTGACCAACATAGATGACGTCAGCAGTCCGAAGCCCGCGTGAATGGTGATGTCATCGAGTATGCTGGTGTTGTTGCTGGTCTCAGAAACGCGCGCGCGCTTTTTATTGATTTGATTGACAAGATCTTCGTAAGAAACTTCTTCGTATTCCTGTGCCTGGACCTTGGTCTCAAGCAAAAAGAGCAATCCTACAAAAGACACCACAGACGCGATTAAAAATAGATCTTTCTTCATTTCTAAATTGTAACAAAATTATTCGAAAAACCAAATTCGCCTCTTTCCGACTGGACCACTTTTTTGGCATAATATGGATATGACGATATTTGCTGTCCGCAAAAAATGTTACTGCGCCTTCTGTAAGTCCGAAAGAGTGGTTTACACGAAACGGCGAATCAACATTTTTAATGTGGTCGCGGCGGTGCTGGCCTCTGGCCTAACCATGTTGGCAATTTGGCAGCATTTTGATCCCCGTGTGATGTTGTTTCTGGTTGCCTATTTGGCTTTGGCCGAAACTTTCGTGCAGATCCGTTGGCGTCTGAATATCGTGTGTCGATTCTGTGGATTTGACCCAGTTCTTTATTTAAAAGACAGCACCAAGGCGGCCGACAAGGTGAAAATCACTCTCGAGAAACGGGAAAAGGATCCGGCTTCTTTGCTCAAGCGAAGACTGGATATCCCGGTTTTAAGAAAGAAAAAGCCTGCCGCAGAGTCACCAACTGCTGCTTCCTTAGCCAAAGGCCGCCTAGTTTCCAAGGAAATTTGATAAACGAACCTAGACAGCCTTGGCACCTTGTCCTAGACTAAGGGCCGGTGAAAACTCTTGTTGTTATTCCCACTTATAATGAGATCGAAAACATTCCGAACCTCACGGCGGCTCTGTTCGCTTTGAAGAGTGATTTTCATGTTTTGGTGGTGGATGATTCATCTCCGGATGGCACGGGCCAAGAGGTTCAGCGGTTGGCCCAAAATCAATCGCGTTTGCACCTGCTTTCCCGGGCGAAAAAGGAAGGCCTTGGCCGCGCCTATATAGCTGGTTTTGAGTGGGGCATGAAAAATGGCTTCGACGTCCTGATAGAAATGGACGCGGATTTTTCTCATCGTCCGGATGACCTGATGAAAATTTTGGAGCGAATCCAGAACGCTGATTTTGTCGTGGGCTCTCGCTACGTGGACGGTGGTCGCACGGTGAACTGGGGACTGATGCGAAAACTCATTTCGCGCGGGGGTGGAATTTACTCGCGATTGATTTTGGGATTTCCCTTGAACGATTGGACGGGTGGGTTCAATGCCTGGAAAAAAGAAACTCTGAGGAAAATCAATTTGTCGGAAGTTAAGTCCAATGGCTATAGTTTCCAAATCGAATTAAAATTTCGCGCTTTAAGAGCCGGTTGTAAGGGAAGCGAGTCGCCCATTGTTTTTGAGGATCGCCGTGTTGGTAAAAGCAAAATGTCTCTGAAAATCGTTCTAGAAGCATTTTGGCGGGTGTGGAAAATGCGGTTCCAAGCTCAATGATTCGCATCTTGGTCACGCTTTTTTTCGCTGTCTTTTTGTTGCTGCCGCAAATGAGTGCCGCGGACCCAGCAACGATCACCAACGAGGGCGCCTCGGTTTTCTTACAGCCGGATTTTGATTCTGATACGATCGCGCAGTTGCCTGAAGGCGAAAAAGTGGAAGTTTCTAAAAGGATTTTTCCGGGCGCCAATAAAATGGGTGCTTTTCATCGCATCAAATTGCCCAATGGGAAAATGGGTTTTATTTCGGACGCTGAATTCAAGATGGGTGACTCGGTAAAGACTCAGCCGGCTGCGGCCGCGACAAAAACTGAGGCTCCGAAAGAAAACAAAAAGTACACTCCCTTTGCTAGCAGCCGTTACCGCGGCCTATCCATCGATTACGTCGGTTATAAGGAGCAAACCATGGGCATTCAGCCCACCTCCAATCTAGTTTTCTATGGCTTTAAAATGGTAGGGCCGGATCTCATGGTGGAAGGCGACATGGTGACAGAGATCAACATCAACGTTCTACCAAGTGCTCCGCCCTTCTATTCGGAGGCCACCAGTGGCGCGAATGGCTGGGTTCTGCACTCGGATTTTGAATTTGAAAGCATTTTCACACAGACCGCGAATGTCGCCACCTACGCGGGTTTTGGGCCGATGTTTAAATATGACCACTACAGTATTTCCTACACCAGCGCCGGAAAGAACAACTCCTACGACGTGGATGACATGATTTTGGGGGCTGTTTTCAGCGCCGGTTTTGGCCTGCGCATGGGACGAACCTGTTTACGCACTGAGTTCAAATACAACTGGGAAAAAACCATGTATTGGGGACTTGGAACATCACTGCTTTTCCAGTTTTGACACTCCTGTCGAACTGAGGGATACAGCCACTATGTCTATTGAAATCTTAGCCTCAGAAGTCGTCGATCAAATAGCCGCAGGGGAGGTCGTCGAACGTCCCGCGCACTTGGTGAAAGAGCTTTTGGAAAACAGCTTAGATGCCGGCAGCACCGACATCAGCGTCGAATTTTCCGAGGGCGGCCGCGAAGTCACCGTGGTCGACAATGGCCAGGGAATTTCTGCTGAAGATTTATCCAAAGCCTTGGCCAGACACGCCACCAGTAAAATTCGGCAGAGCGATGATCTATGGAAGCTCAGCACTTTCGGCTTTCGCGGCGAAGCGCTCGCGAGTATCGCTGCTGTTTCGAAATTGAGCCTAAGTTCTAAATCCATTTCTTCCGAAAGCGGTGCTCGCATCATCAGCGAGTTCGGGCGAATCAATTCCAGCGAAGGCGTGGGTCACACTCAAGGGACGCGCATCCAGATCTCAGACCTCTTTGGCAATATGCCCGCACGTTTGAAATTTTTGAAATCAGCTTCCGCAGAAACCAGTCAGATCAAAACCGTAATTAAGGCCATGGCCTTGTCTCACCCGCAGGTGAGCTTTCGCGTGACTCAGGACCGAGAACTGATTTCGTTGTGGCCGAAGGTGGCAACAAAGCTTGAACGGGCGCAGCAGATTTTCGAGATGCAAGAGTTGTTCGAAGGCTCCGCCGAGCGCGACGGGGTCAAGGCCTCCGCAATTTTCGCTTCGCCCTCGAATACCGTGAAGAGCTCGCGACAAATTTGGATGTTCGCGCAAAATCGTTGGATTCAAGATCGCAGTTTACAGGCGGCCGTCATGGAAGCTTACCGCAATTTGCTGATGCATGGCGAGTACCCCATCGCCGCAGTTTGGGTGGAAACAGATCCGGCAGAGATCGACGTCAATATCCATCCATCCAAGTCCCAGGTGAAATTTGCCAACAGCAGCCTGGCTTTCCGAGCGGTTCAGGCCAGCGTGCGTGATACGCTAGAGAAGGCACCGTGGATTCCTAAGTCACTGAGCGAAAATGTCGGTCAGGCGATTCAATCCTACTCCCAGCAACAGCCACAGCCAGTGATTGAGCCTTTGAAATTCGCCGACCAAGAATTTTCCAGAATTCAGTTCAAACAGAAATCCCATTTCGTCGAACCGGCGTCGGTGGCTCCGATGCCGCAAAAAACAGGTCACTGGTCCTCTATGCAAGTTTTGGGGCAGGCCGATTTGACTTATCTGATCGGACAAACTGACAAAGCCGTGGTTTTCGTCGATCAGCATGCGGCTCATGAACGAGTGATGTTCGAAAAATTAATGTCCGCATGGAGAGGTCAGCCTGTGGACGTGCAGGACTTTCTATTTCCACTGGCCATGGATTTATCCATGGATAAAATGGAAGTCCTGCTTCGCTGTTCCGCAGACCTACAAAAACTGGGAATTGAAATTGAATCTTTGGGGCCCGCGACTTTGGGAATTCGTTCCGCACCGGCCGCTCTTAAAGAGTCCGCCCTGGTGACAGCACTTGAAAAGATGTCCCAAGAAATCCTGGATCACGGCGGCTCCTATCAAATCGAAAAAACTATCGCGGATCTTTGTGCCTCTATGGCATGCCATTCGGCCATCCGCGCAGGTCAGGCGCAAACCACAGAGGAAATGCAGGCGCTGCTGCAACAGATGGACGAGTTTCCGCTGTCTTCATTCTGTCCCCACGGCCGCCCAGTGTCTGTGGAGTATCCCTTTTCAAAACTAGAGCGGGATTTTGGGCGAATCGTGTGAAGGTCGTCTTCGTCGTTGGGTGCACAGCCTCTGGCAAATCCAAATATGCACTAGAGCGAGCCCAAAAGAATTCCTCGGCCATCGTCAATTGCGACAGCGTGCAAGTCTACCAAGGCTTGCGGATAGGCTCAGCACTTCCAACGCCTGTAGAGATGGCGTTAGCACCCCATTTTCTCTACGCCTACGTCCCCCCGGGTGAAAAAATCACAGCTGGCCAATACTGCAGAGATTTCTACGGCCTCATGGAGCAAATCAAAAATGATTTCAATGAGGTCTTAGTGGTCGGTGGCACCGGATTTTATTTCCAAGCCATCGAAAAAGGAATGTTCGACGTCGGCGGCGAAAATCCCGAGGTCCGCGAAAAATTGCAGAAGCAGACAGAGACCGAAGAAGGCGCAAAAGCCCTCTACGAGGATTTCAAAGCCCGCGATCCCGTGGCCGCCCAGAGAATCTTCCCGAACGACCATTACCGCCTAATCCGAGCCATGGAGCTGATGCTCACACAGGGGAAAACCCTGACGCAAATTCAAACCGAATTCGAAAACCAGTCCAACAAATTCCCGTGGCCCCTAGAAAAAGTAGGAATCCAGATCAGTCGCGAAGAACTGCTACCAAAAATCCAAAAGCGAACACGGGCTATGCTGGATGAAGGCCTCATCCAAGAGGTCAAATCCCTCAGAGACCAAGGCTTGCGGCAATGGGCCCCGATGGAAAGTGTTGGCTACAAAGAAGTGAATCAATTTTTAGATGGCTCCGAAGAAATCTCAACGCCGGAAACTCTAGAAGAAAAAATCATCATGAACACGATGAAATTGGCGAAAAAACAAAAGACCTGGTTTCAAAGGGATCCCAGCATCCGATGGTAGGGCGCACGGAAGGCCTTCATTTAAATTCCAATTCAAAAATCAATATCGTGGGATCCGCAGGATCTGGAAAAACCACACTCGCAAAATATCTGTCACAAACCTACGGCCTAAAACGAATTGAGCTGGATGCCGTATTTTGGAAACCCAATTGGACAGAGTCATCAGACAAGGAGTTCAGTGAAAATGTTAAGACTGAAATTGACGGCAACGTGGGCTGGATCGTTGACGGAGGAACTCCAGTTCGAGAAGTTTTTTGGCATGATCTAGACGTGGTGATTTGGCTGGATTACTCGTTGCCTCTGATTATCTATCGAATTTCAAAACGCACGTTTCTCCGAATTTTTATAACCAAAGAAAAAATATGCGGCGAAAACAGAGAGACCATCATGCGCCAATATTTCTCAACTCAATCAATTCTATGGTCAAATATAATACAGTACTGGGCAATGAGGAAATTTCTGGCGAACCTACTGGATGAACCCAGATCCGCTCACATCAAAGTATACAGAATGCGCTCCCCGAAAGAGTTGTCGCTATTAATCACAGGATCTTCATTTCAAGCACTGTGAATTGTTGGAGGGTCTTTTGGGTCCAGTGTAGGGCGCTCCTGCAAGCGTGACGCGTTTTTTTATCGTACCCGATAAAAAATGCAGGTGAACCCAGGAAGGGTGGGCCCCGGAACTGGACCCAAAAGACCCTCCAACAATTCACCCGCGCTTGGAAAGGAAATCCCTAAGCAGGATTCCCCATGGCTTTCTTCAGCGGTTTCGAAAATGCCCAGATCGACAATCCTGTCGCCACACCTAAAGCAGTGAGGAACCAGAAGAATCCCACCGGAGTCAGGATGTTTTTCTCATAGAGCAAGCCGATATAGCCCGACAAAATGTTTCCGAAGAAACTCGACATCAGCCACATACCCATCATCAACGAGACGATTCGCATTGGCGACACTTTGGTCACCAAAGACAGACCGATCGGTGACAAGTACAATTCTCCGACTGTGAGTAGCAATGTACAGAATACGGGCCAGAACCAGCTGCCTTTATCGGTGCCCATGAGAGTCGCGCCGATCACCATGACGATGAAGGAAAGTCCCAGGATGATAGCACCGATGGCCATCTTGCCAACGCTCGAAGGCTCTTTGCCGTTTTTAGCTTGGCGAATCCAAAACATGTCCAGCAGCGGAGCCAAAATAAAGATGAACAATGGGTTGAACGACTGAAACCAAGTGGCTGGAATTTGGAAGCCCAAAACAGTTGGCCAAATGGTTCTTTCATCCGCCCAAGTCTGCATAGTATTTCCCTGCTGCTCATACACAGCCCAGAATACGATGTTCAAAAGACAAAGACCGATCAAAGCCCAAACCGCACGTTTTTCAGTGGCGCTCAATGGATGATGATCGCGAGGGCCTTTTTCGTCCTCGGTCACAGTTTTCTTGGCGACGGAAGCACCAACTGTTTCTGGAGCCAAATATTTTTGGCCGAAGAAATAAACCACGAGACCGATGACCATTCCAATTCCAGCAGCGCCGAAACCATAATGCCAACCGACCGTGGCAGCCAGAGTTCCGCAGACCAGGTTGCACAAGAACGCACCCAAGTTAATGCCCATGTAAAAGATCGTGAAGGCTCCGTCACGACGAGAATCGCCGGGCTCGTACAGATTTCCTACTTGCGTTGAAATGTTCGGCTTGAAAGCGCCATTTCCGATGATCAACAACAACAGAGCCAAGAAAAACATGTTTTCCGCAGCCATGACGAAGTGACCAAGGGCCATCAAAATTCCGCCGACAAAAACAGTTTTACGTTGTCCCCAGTAACGATCGGCGATGTATCCGCCAATGACCGGAGTCAGATATACGAAGCCTGTGTACCAGCCGTAAATGACCGAAGCGTGTGCTCCAATCGGAGTTCCCGGATTGGAATCGATCAAGTTATGAATCGTTTCCCATCCCCAAACATGAAGAGGGTCGCCGGGACTTTTCGCGTCTCCGCCTTGAAGCACTTGTCGGGAAGTCACAAACAAGTAATTCACCATGTAGAGTTTCAACAAGCCACGCATGCCGTAATATGAAAAGCGCTCCCACATTTCTGTGAAGAACAAAACGAAAAGGCCGATCGGGTGACCAAAGAAATGCGGTTGATCCTTTGGCAATACGTGCTTACTCATTGATACTCCTTAGAAATTAAGGCCTACGACGCAGACCTTCGTCTGGATATTTGCAGGATCGGCCAACGCTTTGCAAGAAAAAACTTTGACTGAAAATCCAGGGACCACAAGAATAAAAAGATGAAGAGCATGACTGGTTTCGGATTGGGAAAGTCCCAATCTTCACAAAGCCTTATTGAAGTGAGCCTGCGCGCGGTGAACGGCCGTTTCTTGGAGCATCGATTTCACCTTCCCCGGGAGTTCATCCCGTTTGAGTCGGACTTAAAGAAAATCATCGGCGAACATTTTGAGCGCGGCACTTTGGATATTTTTGTTAGCCGAAAATCCAAGCCTGGCGTGACTTTGGCGCAAGTGGTGGTGAACAAGGACCTGGCCAAAAAATATCATCAGGCCTATTTGACCATCGCCAAAGAACTCCGCACCACGGCGCAGGGAATTGGCGTTGAGACCATCGCCAGAATGCCCGATGTGATTCGCCTGGATGAGTCCACCGGCCCTTCCTTGGACGAAAAGAAAGCACTGCTTGTGGCTATGAAGAAAGCTTGTGCGGCGGCCGATCAAGAGCGGTTGCGGGAAGGCCGGGGTCTGCGTGGTGACCTCGAAACCTTGCTAAAATCGCTAGAAAAGGAAGTCAATGATGTGCAAGGAGTTCGTGAAGAAGTGAACCAAAATCTGTCGGCGCGTTTCGAGCAAAAAATCAAAGCCCGCATGAGTGGGGTAGAGATTGACTCGGCAAGGCTATCGCAAGAAGTCGTTATGCAGCTGGAAAAATCCGACATCAACGAAGAACTCAGTCGCTTAAAAGAGCACATTCGCAACTATCGGCAGCTTTTGCACATCAACGAACCCATGGGTAAGAAGCTGGATTTTTACACTCAAGAATTGCTGCGCGAGGTGAACACCATCGGTTCGAAATCCAGTGTTTCCAAGCTCACGCAAATCGTGGTACAGGCTAAGACACTCATTGAGAGACTGAGAGAGCAAGTTCAAAATGTCGAATGATTCGCGCTCCACCCGCACTAAGATGATCATCGTCGCCGCACCTTCCGGCGCGGGGAAAAGCAGTTTCGTCGAGCGCATCAGCAAAGAAGATCCAAGGTTGGTGGACGTCATCACCTGCACCACTCGGCCCATGCGCCGGGGAGAGAGCGAAGGTCATCCCTACCATTTCATCAACGTTGAAGAGTTTCAGCGCTTGCTGGAGAAAAATTTTTTCGTCGAACACGCCAAGGTCCACCAAAATTATTACGGCACGCCTGGCGACCAGTTGGAAAAAGCTTGGGCTCAGGGAAAATGCGTGATCATGGATGTGGATGTCCAGGGCGCCGAGACCTTCCGCCGCAAATACCCCGAATCAAAGTCCATATTCATCCTACCGCCCAGTATTGACGAGCTGCGTCGTCGAGTCATCAAGCGTGATGGAAAAGTGCCCGCCGACCTAGAGGTGCGAATGAGCAACGCTGAAAAAGAGATTTCCCGAGTGGGAGAGTTCAACTTTCAGGTGGTCAACGACGACTTCGAAGCTTCCTATGCTCTCTTTAAGAAAATCATTGCTGAACTGCTATAAATTACAGTAGAACCGAGGCTTCGTTGTAACCAAGGGAGTATCCATGGCTCGCGTGACCGTTGAAGATTGTTTAGAAAAAGTTCCCAATCGTTTTGCCTTGGTCTTGCTGGTTGCAAAGCGTGCTAAACAACTTCTAAAAGGTTCCGAGATGACTGTGGCCACCAAAGGCAACAAATACATCGTTGGCGCCCTTCGCGAAGTCGCTATCGGCAACGTGGCTTTCAATTATGGTGGTTCTGAGCGCGGAACTCCTGAGCTGCAAATCGAAAAAGATTTGAACAAGTAGGCCGGTGGGCCTCGGGCTTTAGTCCGAAGTCTTGCAATTCCCAGGTCTTGCGCAGACAAAGCAGAGACAAACTTCCCCTAAATAGTTAATATTATCCAATGGCTAACTTTGCCGCAGGCGATCGGTTATCAGACAAGCAGCTTCGAAGTGTTGAGGATTTGAATCGCCGCATTCTTTCCTATTATCCCAATGCCGATTTGGCCATCGTTGATAAGGCTTACCATTTTTCTGAGCGCATGCACGAAGGCCAAATTCGCCGAAGTGGCGAGCCCTACATTTCCCATCCTCTCAATGTCGCCGGAATTTTAGCAGATCTGCATTTGGACATCGACTCCATCATCACAGGACTTTTGCATGACACGGTGGAAGACACTCACGCCACGGTTGAAGACATTCGCCGAGAGTTTGGCGACACTGTCGCAGCCCTTGTCGATGGTGTGACCAAAATTTCGAAAATGCAGTTTAAAACTTCCACGGAACGTCAGGGCGAAAATATTCGCAAGATGATCGTGGCCATGGGGAAAGACGTCCGCGTGATTTTGGTGAAGCTTGCGGATCGCTTGCACAACATGCGCACGCTCAATCACATGGCCTACGAAAAGCAGGCGCGCATTGCTCTTGAAACGCTAGAGATTTACTGTCCGCTAGCCAGTCGTATGGGTATCAGTGCGCTGAAGATTGAACTCGAAGACTTGGCATTTCGTTTTTATCGTCCAGACATGTTCTATGAACTTTCGCAGTTGGTGCAAAAGACAGAGAAAGATCATTCGCAGTACATCGATGAAGTGAAGCGCATGATCACCAAGGAACTTGGCACTTCGAGTTTTAAAGATTTTGAAATTCAGGGTCGGTCGAAGCATTTGTGGTCGATCTATCGAAAAATGCAAAATCGTTCGATCGATTACAATCAGGTTTACGATGTTTTGGCCTTTCGTGTTCTAGTGGACAATTTGCCTCAGTGCTATGAAGTTTTAGGTCACATCCATCATCTGTGGAAACCGATCCCAGGTCGCTTCAAAGATTTCATCGCCATGCCCAAGACGAACAACTATCGCTCGCTGCATACCACGGTGATCGGTCCTGGCGGGGAGCGCATCGAAATTCAAATCCGCACCAAAGAAATGCATTTAGTGGCCGAGCGTGGGGTCGCGGCCCACTGGCGTTACAAAGAGCGCGGCAGCATCAATGATGAGACCGCACAAAAATTCGAGTGGCTGAAAGATCTGGTGAATTGGAATCAGCAGGTGCACAACTCGGAAGAATTTTTGGATACGGTCAAAACAGATTTGTTTGAAAGTGAAATTTACGTGTTCACTCCAAAAGGCGACGTGCGCGAGTTTCCAGAGGGGGCGACGCCGCTGGATTTCGCTTACTCCATTCACTCGGACGTGGGCAATCATTGTGTGGGCGCCAGAATCAACGGACGCATGGTGCCGCTGAAACACCAAATGCAAAATGGGGACACCATCGAAATAGTGACATCGGCCACTCAGCAGCCGTCGAAAGACTGGTTAAAAATTTGCGTCACCAATCGTGCCCAATCAAGGATTCGCAATTTTGTCAAAGAAGAGCAGCGTAAGCGTTCTCTGATCCTAGGAAAAGAATTGATGGATCGGGAATTTAGAAAATATGGGGCATCCGCCACCAAATATCTCAAAGGCGAGATGATGGAGAAGCTGAAAAAAGATTTCGGCATCCATGACGATGAAGAGGTTCTGGTGCGCGTCGGTTATGGCAAGCTAGAGCCAAAAAATGTGCTCGAGCGAATTGCGCCAGACCTGCACACTTCTGTCGCGCGGCAACCGACCGCCGAAGATAAAAAAGATCCCAATTTCATCCAAAAAGTTTTTAAGTCCGCGGCGCAAAGAATAAAAAAATCGGGCTCTCTGATTTCAGTCGGCGGAATGGATGACGTATTGGTTTATTTCGCCAAATGCTGTGCTCCCATTCCAGGGGATCCCATCGTCGGTTTCATCACCCGCGGCCGCGGCGTTACCGTGCATCGCTCGGACTGCCGCAAAGCTTTCGAGTTTGATCAAATGCGCCGGGTGGAGGTCGAGTGGAACAATCCCAACTCCGAGCAACAACAAGAACGCACGGTTCACATTCAAGTGGTTTCGCAGGATACTCCAGGCTTACTAAAAATGATGTCAGAGGCTTTCTCTATGGAAGGCATGAACATCACCAATGCCAACATCCGTACCACCAGGGATAAAAAAGCTATTTCCACTTTTGAGGTCGGCGTGAAAAATCTTTCCCAGCTCAACAACGTGATTTTGCAATTGCAGAAAATCAAAGGTGTGATGGGAGTTTCCAGACAATCCAGCTCTTAGGGTCCAGTCACAGTCGCAGGAATCGGGCTGTCGACGATGGATCCTATGCCCAGTTGTCCGTTGCCATTAAGTCCCCAACACATGACGGATCCATTAGCGATGCCACAACTGGAATTGTTGCCAGCCACCACTTGCGAAACGCCGCTGGTCAGAGCGCTGGCCTGAACTGCGCTGGAAGAGGCAGCATTCAAATTATTTCCCAGTTCGCCGTTGACTCCGGCACCCCAGCACTTGGTATTGCCATTCAGGATGGCGCACGTGTGAGCCACTCCTGCAGAAAGTTCCATGATACCTGCGGTCAATCCAGTGACGCTCACTGCGGTCAACTGTTGGGCGTTGTTTCCATTTCCCAATTGCCCACTGCTATTGAACCCCCAGCACTGGGCACCGCCCGCAGTGATGGCGCAAGAGTGAGAACCTCCGGCGGTGATGGCGCTGACAGCCGCAGTCAATCCCGTCACCGCAACGGGGGTCAGACTTTGCACCACGGAATTATTTCCCAGCTGTCCGTTGCCGTTGAGTCCCCAACATTGAGCCCCTCCATTGACCACGGCGCAAGTATGGCTGAGTCCCGCAGAGATGGACTCAACCCCGCTGCCAAGTCCGGACACCGGTTGTGGAGAATTGTAGGTCACCATGTCGTTGGTTCCCAATTGCCCATTCGTGTTGAGTCCCCAGCAGAAAGCAGCACCGCTCACCACCGCACAGGCGTGAGACCCGCTACCGATGGAAATGGATTGCACTCCTGTGATCGTGCTGACATTCACTGGCACTGAGCTGGTGAGGCTGGCCGTATTTCCCAACTGTCCCGAGGTGCCCAGTCCCCAGCACTGGACAGTGCCGTTCACTAGTGCGCAGGTGAAGCCATTTCCTGCGGCAATGGCTTGCACTCCAGAGCTTAAGCCCACCACAGCGACAGACGTTGAGTGGTCGATCAGGGTTCCGTCACCCAGTTGTCCAGAGGCATTGTGTCCCCAGCACTTCACTCCGCCTCGAATCAGCGCACAGGTGTGATCGAAACCTTGGGCGATCTGCACCAAGCCAGCCGAGTAGGTGTTGATCGCCGTCGGCGTGTGCTGTTCCGTGGTGGAGGCATTGGCTAGTTGCCCGTAGACACCCATGCCCCAGCAGGAGACTCCGCTGTCGTTCAGCGCACAGCTATGAAATCCTCCGGCAGAGATCAGCTGGGTGCCCACGCTCAATCCCTGGCCAGAGAGTGAAACCGGCGATAGTTGATCGACTGTAGTTCCGTTACCCACCTGTCCATTCGAGTTTGCTCCCCAGCAAAAAGCCACGCCCAACTTAACCGCACAGGTGGTGAGTCCTCCGCCGGAAGAGCCCAGGGTGCTGAGGGCGGTTACTCCGCTGGTCAAAGTTCCAGTGGCCACAGGAATTGGAGAATCGGTGGTCGTGGCATTGCCCAATTGGCCGTTGGAGTTGCTTCCCCAACACTGAACCGCGCCGTTGACGATCGCACAGGCGTAGAGGTTTCCGAGCTGAATGGCCTGGGCGCCGCTAGTGATAATTCCCACAGCGGGTGGAACCGATTTTGAGACCAGAGTGTTGTCTCCCAATTGGCCGTTGGAATTATTGCCCCAACAAAAAACTCCACCGTTGGCGATGGCGCAGGTAGAGCCATTTCCAGCCGCAATGGACTGCACTCCAGTCAGTGCCGTCAGGCCATTATTTAAAACTTGCACCGGGAAGTTGCTGCTGACTAGTGTGTTGTTCCCCAGCTGTCCGGCGCTATTGTTGCCCCAGCAAAAGGCGCCGCCGTTGACGACCGCGCAGGCGTGATCGTATCCGATGCTCACCTGCGTGACACCGGTAGTGAGCCCTGTGGCGGCCACTGGCGTGGTGGAATCCGTCGTCGAACTGTTTCCCAGTTGCCCGAAGGCATTGTAACCCCAGCATTGCACTCCACCGTTGACCACCGCACAGGTACTCATATCCCCGGCAGAGATTTGCGTGGCGCCCGCAGTTATCCCTTGGACCGCGACGGGTGAGGAACTCTGAGTGTTAGAGCCATTGCCAAGCTGGCCGCTGAAATTAAATCCCCAACATTGAACGGCACCAGCGCTGGTAATACCGCAGGAGTGATAGCCTCCGGAAGAAACTGAAATTAGAGTGTCTGAAAGAGGTGCAGTGGTTGGCGTGGCAGTTCCGCCGGAAGTGCTCTTGACTGCTTTCAAATTATTGCACGCACAAAGAAAAAAGCAGACCGTTGGCAACAGCCAAGAAAAAAATACGCTCAATTTAAGGACCCAGTATCGCACTAAATCCTCCAGACATATCAATCGGTTACATGTTTATTAAACTTGATAAAATGAGACGATTTCGATTCCCAGCTAAACATAATAGTTGCTTCGATATTTGTGTGAATCAATTTGATACGTGAAGGGATTTGATCCATTCTTTGGATGTTTCAATTTGGGAAAAACAAGAGGTGATGGTGCCTGGAAAATATGTGGTGGCAGAAACTTGGAGAAGAGTTTTGGCCTATTTGGTCGACCAATTCATCGTGCTGGTTTTTCTGACTCCGGTTTGGATTCAATTTTTGGCTTCATGGCTCGATGATCGCACGCTGCAGATCTCTTGGTCCTGGCTGATTCTGTGTCTGTCCTTGGTTTTTAGCTATCATGTTTTATTTCTTAAATTCCTGCGGGCGACCGTGGGGAAATTGATTTTTGGACTGCGAGTGGTGGACGTGCACGGTGCTGACGGACTCTCGTGGTACCAATGTGTCTTGCGTGTGTTGACGGACTATTTGTCCTTTTTCTTCAGTCTGGCACTGCGTGTTCTGGCGCTTTTTCGTTTCGACCGCAGGCATGTCTCTGATTGGGTGGCGGAAACCCAAGTGGTGCAGGTTTCCGAGCGCACAACACTGGCTAGACCTCACGCGATCCTGGCCTCACTGCTCTTTGGATATTTCCTGTTTTCGGGATTCTTTTCTGCCTATCGACTGATCCAACGTAGTGAATGGAACCGTGAAACTCTGACTGTTCATGGTCCAGAGTCTGGATTGGACTAATTTTCTATTTTCATTGGGGAATTCCACGCTCACAATGAAGAGGTGAGCCAACCATCGCAAAACCTTCAGAAAAAAAGCTTATTCAGGAAAATTCGCAAACTTTGGTTAAAGTTCCGCGTGCTGCTGATGAAGAATCCGTTGCTCACAGCCTTGGTGTTCATCGTCATTGTCTGGTTTAGCACTAGCTTCGTGGTTTACTACTATGAAGCTGCGGCCAAAGATCACAATATCGGTTCCATCGAAGATGCTATCTGGTGGGGGATCGTCACGCTATTGACCGTGGGCTATGGCGATAAATATCCGGTCACCACCGAGGGGCGTTTCTACGCTGGCATTTTGATGGTCTCTGGGGTTTGCGGTATTGCCATCGTCACGGCGAAAGTATCTTCATTTTTTTTAGAACGGGCGTTGCGGGAACGGAGGGGATTTGTGGACTCAAACACCTTAAAGAATCACTTTGTGATTTGTGGCTGGAAAGAGGGCATGCTGAATTTTTTGATTCATCTTTTGGACTCTAATCCCAATATCAAAGACACCGACTTGGTCTTAGTGAACGCAGCACCAGACAATGAGATCGACAAACTGCATGATATCCCTCGACTGAAAAATGTGCGGGTGATCCGTGGCGATCACTTTATGGAAGTGAATTTGCGCCGATGCGCTCCAGAGCGCGCCGTGAAAGTGCTCATTTTGGCCGACGCCACTCCGGGACCGAACGGACAGAAACCGACGATCACGGAAGCGGACGCTCGCACAATCATGACCGCGATGGCCCTGAACACCATGGCGCGCGGGGTACCGCTAACGGCAGAGATCATAGACTCTTCCATGGATCAGTATTTGCGATTGGCGCACGTGAATGAAATCATTTACAGCCGGGAAGTGTCACGGTTGTTATTGGCTTCGGCGACGGGTGGAGTGGGAATTGCCAATGTCTATCACGAGCTTTTAAGTCCGCAGCACAGCTCTTTCGTTGGCACTAAGGCCATTCCGAAGCAGTTTTTGGGCAAGAAGTATTCGGATTTAAGTGCGCATTTTGCGGCCAATATCACGGATCAAACTCTGATTGGTATTTTAGAAAATGCCGGCAACAGTCATGCTGCCAAAGACGCGGCTTTGAAGCGGGCACAGCAAACGCCGAATGTTGCGGAGCTGGTCAAAAATTTGCAATCGGTGAAGGCACTCAAATTCAACAATCCCATCTTCAATCCCGAGAAAGATCGTGTGATCGAAGAAGGTGCTTTGGCCATCGTGATTGAACAACGAAAGGAAGCTGACAGTGTCGCCGGATAAAATCGCCACGGCAGCCAAGCTTGATATTCTTTCCCACGTGGGTCTTTTCAGTGGTCTTAAGGATATTCCTGAGGCCCTAGCGGCACTTTCCAACATCATGAAGCAAGAGGAATTTTCTGCCGGGAAGGCGCTTCTGACTGAGGGTGAAGTCGGCGCCGATTTTTACATTTTGATTTCAGGACAGGTCAGTGTTTATAAAAAAACCACAGAAAGCGATCTCTACAAAGTGGCCATCCTGACCGACAAGATGACACCTGGTTTGGGAGAGGCCGGCCTCATTGAGGCCGAACCCAGATCTGCCACCATCCTCTGCGATAACCAATGTCAGTTTTTGGTGCTGAATCGCGAGTCCTTCGGCAAATTTTGTGACCAACATCCAGTGTGGGCCATTCCCATTCTTAAAAAAATTGCCGTCCAGTTGATCACGCGATTGGGGCAGTCTAGCCGCGACGTTTTACTTCTGCACAAAGCTTTGATGAATGAAATCAGGGGCTAATGTCCCTATCATTTCCTCTGTTACATAAAATTTGAAATTCTAATGGGTCTAGTTCGAAAAAAACTTTTTTACCGCTCTTGCAAATGGGGCCTGTACTCGGCACACTTAAATCAGGACTCCAATCGGGTTTTCCAAGGCTTCTGTCGCAAAAACATCGGATGTTTTTAAGACGAAGAACCGGAAGAGCTGAAAAAATGGGGTCAGTGACAAGTCCAGAAGCAGTGTGCCGGCAAAATAAAAAAAGCCAGCCTAGGCCAAGGGCGATTTGAAAAAGTTTATAAAGGGATTGGGTAAAGAAGCAAACAAATGACTAACCGGGATGCCACATGACGGTGTCTCTAAATAAATGGGAGGGAGCAAGGATGCTCAGAGATGTACTAATACAAAAGGGTCTTTCGAATAGAGAAGCCGAGGTTGCAGAACTGGTTTCTAAAGGTTTGTCTAACAAGGAAGTTGCAAACCAACTGTTTGTTACCGAAAAAACAGTGAAATTTCACCTCACAAATATTTATAAAAAAATGAATGTGAAATCTCGCGCACAGTTGATTGTATGGTGCCTTCCTCACTTGGGTTTTGTTGAGAGCGAAGCTCGCATTGAGGCTGCAGCAGCCACAACTGCGACAGCAGCTCCAGCAACACAAACCATTCCTGCAGGCAGTGCAACTGTTGGCGGAGTGAACATCATCCCTGGTCAACGCAATGACATCAACGGTGGCCGTGGCGCTGGTGATGTAGGCATGGGAATCTAAAAATAAAAAATGGCTGGGTCGTCAACAACTCAAGACAATATTCAAA
Source organism: Deltaproteobacteria bacterium (assembly GCA_013286585.1). Taxonomy (GTDB): domain Bacteria; phylum Bdellovibrionota; class Bdellovibrionia; order Bdellovibrionales; family Bdellovibrionaceae; genus CAIYID01. The sequence continues at coordinate 10,664 of JABDFK010000017.1, read as the reverse complement.
AGGGGAAAACCCCGGCTGAGTCGAGAGTTGTGATGACCCAACTAGTATTGCCGACCGATACCAACGCCCTCGACTCAATCTTCGGGGGCGTTATCATGTCATGGATCGATATCTGCGGCGCCATCGCTGCACAAAGACACTCCGCAAAACCTGTTGTGACCGCCGCCATCGATGATCTGCATTTCATCGCGCCCGTTTATAAGGGCTGGGTCGTCAATATCAAAGGCCAAGTCAATTTCGTGCACAAAACCTCCATGGAGATCGGCGTTCGCGTCGATGCCGAAAACCCGCAAACCGGCGAACGCTTTCACACCGCCAGCGCGTATCTAACTTTTGTAGCCTTGGGCCAAGACAAAAAACCAACGCTCGTACGACCGTTAGTGCTTGAAAACGATGAAGACCGCAGACGCGCGTCTGAAGCAGAAAAGCGCCGAGAACTGCGCCTCAAACGACGTTTCAAAAAAACCTAAAATTCCAGCCCCTGCGAAGCTTCGCGTTATGACACAATCGTCACCCAGACTATGAGAACTGCAATTTCAATGCGGCTAAGACAACGTTTCAGTCACCACAGAGAGCTTCTGCCGTCCGTACTTCGGAACAACCTAAAATGGGCCCGATCGACCAACAGATCGACAGCCACCATGATGAAAATCCTTCTAAAAACCCAGTTATTCGCAGCGGTTCCCTGAGTTCGTGGCACATCCTTCGCAATAGCTTCAGCGTCTGAGCGGAGACTAAATGCGATTGAAGAGTGGTTTTTTGCCATATTTTGCTATTTTAGCACTGACCTTGGGTCTTCCGGGCGGTGCCTTGGCACAATCGAAAAGTTCAACCGCTCTTATGTCGGTACCTGCGACCCCCTCCGCTTTTTCTCTAGAAACTGACGTTGATTATTATTCGAATCTTTACAAAAGCGGAGTTTTCGAACGGCAGGAAGAACTCGATTACACATTTGTGCCGGCCTACGAGTTCAACTCAACGTGGTCGATGAATGCGCTGGTCATAGTCACTCAAGACACGCTGAACACCCAGGACTCAGTGCTGTCCAATACCCCGGTGAGCTTGGTGATGAATGAGTTCACCAAAGAGACCAGAACCTCCTTGTTTCAGCTCAAAGGAAAACTCAGCGGCATTTTGCCAACAGATCAAAATGCCCGAGTGAACCAGACTTTCAACGGAGGTTTTGGCATCGGTGAAATCCTGGTATGGGACCATCCCATGTCACGTCTGCCAACCAAATTTCTGTTGAAACAGTATTTCACCCGCAATCTGCACAGCTATGATGTGGCTTCAGATGGAAGCTTTAATGTTGAGTATTTGTCGGCGACCAAGATGTCCTTCACATTGTACCTAACCCAGAAATTTTCAGTGATCTTGAAAGCCGAAGAGGACGTGGGCTTCGCCTATCACGGAGAGCAGGCTTCTGCGTTTCTGACCGATGCGATCTTGTCTTACGACTTTAATAAAATTTTTTCGATGAACGTGGGGTTGGCCAATCATGGTGACATGCTTGTGGCCAACGGCAAAGATTCCAATTTTAGTTATTTTAATGATCAATCATCCCAAGCCCACATCGGCATAGGAGTGAATTTATGAAGAAGCTAGCTATTTCCACGAGCGCACTATTGATGGCCATGGTAGGTATCTCTGCCTGCACGAAAACTTTGCCGTACCAATCAATGCTAAAGGAAGAAGTCTACTCGAAATCCAGTGTCGATACCAAGGGCGAATATCTCTATGTGCCATCCACCGGCGCAGTCAGCCGCTCTGCCACTAACATTCAGCCCTTCATGGCGGGGGATGCGAAAAAAATCAAATTCGTCTTCACTGAAACAGCATTGCAAGCTTGGGAACAAGAAGCCGACAAAAATTTCACCGCCAATCCAGAGAATCAGAAATTGGTTTTTGAAATTCCGATCACTCACATAGATTTTCACTGCGCCACGGATCGCTACAACAATTGTAAAAATACCGAGGAAGAAGACAAGTCCATCACCTGGCAGCAAAAAGGCCAGTTCAAGCCCGATTTCTCTAAGGTGACGGTGGCCGAGGTCACTACTTTGCCCAATGAAATCATGAAAGTCTTAGGCAAAGACAGTTGCATGACTGAATCCAGCAACCGAGTTTTGAACTGGGAATTTGCGGATGATCATATCAATTTTCAGATTGAGCGCACTTTGACCTCTGACCTTCATTGTGCCGCAGGTGCGCGCTCACTTTCAGATCTGACCACCACAGTGGTGTCGAATTACAGCCTGGTGAAAATGAGTGCGGTGGCCACACCTGGTTACCAAGCCGTCAATTACCCTTTAGAGGATGAAAATACCTTTGGATTTTTTAAAACGGCGTTTGACCAAACGGATGTGGACGACGTTCAGCGCACCAACGGAGAAGTGCGCATGATGAATCGTTGGAATCCAGCACGCAGCGAAGTGGTTTACTACCTGAGTGACGAGTTCAACAAACCAGAAAATCAGTCTCTGAAAAAAGCGGCTTATGAGGCTTTTAATAAGTTGAACAATGGCTTAAAATCAGCGGGCGCACAATTTCGCCTGACGTTGAAGGATCCCGCAGGATTAAATCCCGGCGATTTGCGCAACAGCATGATCGTACTCGTGGAAGATCCCGTGGGCGGTCTTTTGGGCTATGGACCAACCATTGCCAACCCAGACACGGGCGAAATCATCAGTGGGCACGTGGCGATGTTTTCAGGCACGATGAAGTCTTCAGCACGGGTTTCCTATGAAGAGATTCGAAACTTGAAAATGGCGCAAAAAATAGCAAAAACAACACCTCCTCCAGCCCAGGAAATAGCACCCAAAGGTTTGAATGCGATGGCGCCACTGTTGATTCGTCCAAATCCACATTTGGCCAAGAGTTTACAGAAATTAAGAGGGATTGTAGGGGCCAGTCCGACCTCCAATAGCACAGTTTCCAAATTGGTTGGGTCCGCTACCGGGCGCGATATCAAAGCGCTATCAAATCCTGCCAACAATAAGAACATGAAGAGCAATTCTTTAGATGTGTTATTGGCCAACCACCACACCTGCATGTATCCCTCCGGTATGACAGAGGCCAACACCAAAGTGGTGAACGCCTTGGTTCGCCAGTTCTCGAACGACATGAAACCCTGGGAAGATCTATCCACCGAAGAAAAGCAAGCGGCCTTGGACATCATCATGCCTGAATTGTTTGAACCCATTTTGGTTCACGAGATGGGTCACAACTTGGGCCTTCGCCATAATTTTTCAGGCTCGGAAGACGCGGCTAATTTTTACAGCAAAGCCGAGCTAAGTGCTTTTGGAATTGATTACGCCGTTCCGTACAGTTCGGTGATGGATTATGGTGCCACGGATCTCAATGTTCTGCCCACACTGGGCAAATATGATGTCGCAGCACTGAACTTTGCCTACGGCCGTCAACTGAAGAAGAGTGATGGATCGGTGTTGAATCTGAAATCAACAGACACGATCAGCGCCTTGAAGGCCGCAGGAATGAAATTGGCCCCTTATCGATTTTGCACGGATGAAAGTGCTGACATCAATGCCGGCTGCAAGCGATTCGACGAGGGTACAACCAATGTGGCCATCGTCGACAGTATCATCGCCCGCTACTGGGAGTCTGTTCGCTTGAGCGGCAGTCGTCGCGGTCGCGAGATTTTTAGCATGATGGACGACACCACTTACGCCAAACATATTGGCGCGATTTTTTATGATCTGCGAACATTTATGGAAGTGGTGGAGCGAATCAAGTACGCAGCTGGGGTCACAGATGACTCCAAAGAGTGGACAGACACGACTCTCAATGATGCTGACCATATTTTTCTTAGAGACTTACATGATGCCGCAGTCAAAGCCGGGAATTTTCTGATTTCAGTTCTGACCATGCCAGAGACCACTTGTTTAGTGGGTGATCTTTCCAAGCCGACGGAAGCTCCACAACCAGTGCGCTTGGCGGATGTCGATTCACATGCACTGGATTGCTCAGGCATCAAGGCGAAGCCTGGCTTTGCATTGGTCGGACAAGTTGGTCGACCGTTCTTGGACAAGAAGGATCCCAATTCGAAGAATCCCTACGTCGACCAAATCGATGTCAGGGGTATGTGGATGGATAAGGTATTAGCGGCCAAATTTTTGTTCACCCGAAAACTTCAGGAAAATCCCGATGTGGAGGAAGGTTCTTTTGACGAAAACTCGGACAGCTTTTTCAATCTTCCACAGCTGCGCGACTCCCTGCAATCGACCTTGGCAGAGATTATGACTGATAATCTAGAGACCGACATGGACGTGACTTTAGCGGATGGTTCTAGCGTCAAGGTCAAAATTCCGTCGGACGTCGCCCACGGCTATGTGATTCCTAAAAATCTAGATGAAAACATCGCCAAATACTTAGGAATTCCTAACCGAGACACTCACCTGGTCGAAATCTTAGGACAGAGAATCGCATCCCAAAATGAGCAGAGTTTGAATCGTGATCCTCTGGCTAGGCATTTGTTGCTGACCGTGGGTGTTTATAAAACTCCGTCGATTTTTGGTTTTGGATCTGCCGATCAAAGCCTGAAGCAATCCACCTTAAATGGGCAGAACTACGCCGGTGGAGAAGACAACGTCGTGGCGCAAACCTATTTTGAACAGGTAGAGACAAGTCAGATCATCCAAGGTTTGTACGCTGAAGGCAAAGATGGCAAAGGTCTGAAGGAATTGCTGCTGAAGCTGATTCGCTTGAGACAACCACCGCTGACGTTGATTATGCCCAAAGGGATTCCTGCACCAGATCCGATTCCGGTGACCTTGCCGGCAGATTTGACGCCGCTCGATCGCAAATTGGTGGACACCAAGAATTTCACCAATGAACAATTCAGTGGGCTCATTCAGACAATCCTCGCCGGAGGCAATCCTGCAGAGCAAATATCGAATGTTCAGCGGTTTGTGGAGATGTTGCCAGTACTCAACTAGTCTTGTAAACGTGGCCTGATTGGACCCCTTGAAACTCAATTCCGGGGCCCACCCATCCTTGGGTTCACCTGAATTTTTTATCGAGTACGATAAAAAAACGCGTCACGCTTTCAGGAGCGCCCTCCATTGAGTTTCAAGGGGTCCAATCAGGCCAGATCACCTTGCTGGTTAAATCTGGGTCCATTTCTGGCTAAGCGGGCAGTGCCTTTCCGTCCAGTGAGGTCGCCCTTTTTCACCTCGAAAGTCTTTCAGATTCAGTCTGAGCTTCGAAGTAAATCATTTGGTTTTAAGCTCGCTCCCCTGGCATATTTGTTGAATTGCTAAAAGGTATGAATACAAAAAGGCCTGTTAGGTCGTCACATTCGTTTAAAGTGTCAAAGTTTCTTACACTTGTTCGTTATGTCGGGCTAGTGATTATTTTCATAGTTCCACCCAAGGCCCATGGAATCGATCAATGCTCACAAGTCTATGCAGTAGGAAGTGAAGCTAGGGCCGAATTAGAAAATTTTCCCAAGCTACGATATTGGGAAGATATCTACTACTATCTCAGGCCTTTAACACCCGTTAGTGAGAGTATCATGCTTAATCGAGTCAATCAGATTCGTGAGGCGGAAGGTAAGGCCCCATTGACAGAGATTTCAGTTGGCACGGTACATGACCCGCGATCCAATTTGACGTTCGGGGAGGCTGAATGGCAAATAATCGCCGGCGACTATGTTTTTGATTCCAGACAAGTACCTCAGCCCACACTGGCGACACATCATGATTATGTGAAGAATAAAAAGATTTGGCTGTTTCAAAACGAAAAAATGATCAGACAGATATCATTGGACGAATATCTACTTCGCTCTATGGACGGTGAAACAATTGATCTATTTCGGAAACTTTCACCTGAAGAACTGACTCTTTGGCAAGCGCAGAATGTGTCACAGCTTAAAGACGGCAGGACAGAATCATGGAGCAGTGATTTCGACGGCCAAGAAGCTGCATTTTTCTCGGCAGGTATGCCGTTTGTACAACATTCCCTTCCCGGCACGGCACTATTAAAAATTTCTGTTCCTAAAGAACGGCTGATACAATGGGTACGCGCCGGCAAGGTTATTGTTGGCGGCTTTCCCCACCAGCAAATGATTGAGATCGCAGTTCTTGAGTCTGCATGGCGATCATTGATGCTCTACATGGTACCCCAACCCCAACCAGCGGGACATTAAAAAATCGGCTGGAGTCGAGATTAAATGAGTATCATCGGTTTTGGTGATGCTACAAAAACACTAACATCTTTCCCAAAAACTGGTGCAAAAGGCTCTGGCTTCAATAGATCAGAGCCTTTTTTGTTTAGGTTAATAATGTTCTGACAAAATGATCATGTTTACTGCTACGGCTGCGCTTTGCTCACTTGATGATATAGTCTTTCCACTTGTTGAGCTGGGCGGGTGTTAGTTGCACTTTGCAGAAAGTGCCTTCGGTGGCTGGTTCTTTTTTTACGATTCGGCCTTCGCGACTGAGGTCGAATATCTTGTGTTCTTCCATTTTTGAGAAATAGAGATCCACGTCAGCTTGTAGGCTGGCTATGGATTCGGTCATTATTTTTTTTAGGTGTTCGATGCCTTGGCCTGTCACTGCCGAGACGAAGCAGCGGGGGAATTTGTTGACTCGGAATTGGGCTTCTACTGGGGCTACGTCGACTTTGTTGTAGACGTGAATGATGGGTTTATTTTCCCAGCCGAATTCCTCGATCAGTTTGTCGACCACTTCGACTTGGCGGCGCATGTTCGGTGACGACAAGTCGATCACATGCAAAAGTACGTCGGCTTCGGCGCTTTCTTCTAGTGTGGCTTTGAAGGCCTCGATCAGTTGTGGGGGAAGTTTGCGGATGAACCCTACCGTGTCGGTCACTACGGCTGGCGGACCATCGGCCAAGAAAATTTTTCTTGTTGTTGGATCAAGTGTCGCGAAGACTTGATTTTTTGACAGCACTTGCGAGCCTGTTAAGCGATTGAGGAGTGAGCTCTTGCCACAGTTCGTGTAGCCCACCAATGCGAAGCTTGGGATTTCGTGGCGGCGCCGGGATTGTCTGTGTTGTGCGCGATTTTTTCCGACCACGTCCAATTGCTTTCTGATTTTGTGAGCGCGTTCGCGGATGCGCCTGCGATCTTGCTCGAGTGCAGTTTCGCCGGGGCCTCTGGTTCCGATACCGCCGCCCAGTCGCGAGAGGGATTCCATCCAGGCGCCGACCATGCGCGGGAGTTGATCCAGCATCTGCGCCAGTTCCACTTGCAACTTTCCTTCGAAGGTGTGGGCTCGTTGCGCGAAAATATCTAGGATTAATTGATTGCGATCTAAAACTTTGCAGCCGATGGCTTGCTCTAAGTTTCTGGTTTGGACTCCGGAGAGGTGATGATCCATAACGAGCAAATTGGCCTGAATACTTTGGGCCATCTCTCTGATCTCTTCGACTTTGCCAGAGCCTATCAGTGTCGCAGGATTCCATTGCGGCAACACTTGCACCAGCGAACCCACGATTTCGCCTCCGGCAGAGCGAACCAACTCTTCGAGTTCTAGCAAATTTTCTTTGATTTCAGAAGTGGCTTCGGACTTGAGTCCTACACCGATCACGATCGCCCGATCATTGAGTCGAATTTGTGCTTTATTCAAGGTACTAAATAGCCTCCTGCTAAAGTCATCGATCTCTTATAGGATAAGCCAAGGTCCAGTGAATGCAAAGAAAAAAAGTGAAACGCCGACACGGCTTGCGGAAACGCCGATACGGCTGGCTAGCGGCGTTTCCGACGCTCTTTTAAATGCTGAGCTTCTAGCGCTGTTAAAACCACAGAATTGACGATGGAATCCACTGTGGTGGTTCTCTGCAAAACGTTGGCCGAGTGTTTTACGCCCATAAGGAAAGGACCTATAACTTCTCCTTTTCCTAACTGTTGCAAAAGCTTATAGGCGATGTTGGAGCTTTCTAAATTGGGAAAAATTAATATATTCGCTCCGCCCTTCAAGTCACAGAATGGGAAAATCCGCGATTGAATATCGGCATTTACGGCCGTGTCCGCCTGCATTTCACCATCGACAATCAAATCGGGGCGCTTGGCTTTGACGATCTCAACAGCCCTGCGCATTTTTTTCGGGGATGAGTGGATTCCAGTGAAATTGGAAAAACTGAGCATCGCAATCTTAGGTTCCACTTCGAAATACTCAGCGACCCGAGCACATTGAAGCGCGATGGTCGCTAGCTGTTCCGCAGTGGGATCCAAATTCACGGTCGTGTCAGCTAGCAAAATAAATCGGTCTTCCAGAAGCACCAGATTCAAGCCGGCAGCAATGCCATCGCGGGCGGTGCCGATGGTTTGTAAGATCGGACGGACGGCGTCGGCGTAGTTGATCGTGGCTCCGGTGACCATGCCATCGGCATCGCCCATTTCCACCATCATGGAAGCAAAATAATTTGCATCGCGCATCAGGCGGTCGGCCTCGCCCACGAAGACACCTTTTCGTGCGCGGCGCTTGTGCAGCTCTTGCACGTATTTTTTGAAATTGGGATGTTTGGAAGGTTGGATCCGAGTCACCTTGTCCAAGTTGCGAATTTCTAGGTTGCGAATTTTTTCATCGAGCTGTTCTGAATAGCCCAAAAGAATGGGCTCGCAGATTTTCTCGTCGACCAAAAGGGACAGGGCTTTCAAAATTTTTGAACTAGCGCCTTCTGGAAAAACAATTTTTGGTAGAACGCCGTTGTTGGCTGCAGTATTGGCATGCACCTTATGAATGGCAGAGCGAATGAAAACCTTCGAAGGGCCTTGGAAGCTCTCTAAGGTGTCGCGATAAGCATCGAAATCTTCAATGCGCTTTTGCGCGACACCACTGTCCATGGCAGCCTTCGCCACCGCCGGTGCTACCCACAGCAGCACTCGCGGATCAAAAGGTTTGGGGATCAAATACTCCGGACCATAGCGAAAAGACTTACCACCATAAGTGGCAGAGACATGATCTGGCACATCTTCGCGGGCCAATCTGGCCAGCGCATCCACCGCGGCTAATTTCATCTCTTCGTTGATCTGTGTGGCGCGGGTGTCGAGGGCCCCGCGGAAAATGGAAGGGAAACCTAGGACGTTGTTCACCTGATTGGGATAGTCCGATCTTCCTGTGGCAATCAGCGAATCGGGGCGCGCCTGCCTTGCGGTCATCGGATCGATTTCGGGATCGGGATTGGCCATGGCGAAGATGATCGGATTTTTTGCCATGGGCATGACCATTTCGGCGGTGACGGCACCAGCGACCGACAAACCTATGAATACATCCGCACCCTTAAGTGCCTCAGTTAAAGTCCTGGCTTCGGTCGCACAGGCGAAAAGCTCTTTGTATTTATTCATGCCCTCTTTGCGGCCTTTGTAAATCACGCCGGTGGTGTCACACATTATTATGTTCTCTTTGCGGGCTCCCAATGAAATAAAAATTTTTCCACAGGCGACTGAGGCCGCACCCGCTCCATTCATGACGATGCGAACATCTTGCATCTTCCGACCGGTCAAGTCGCAGGCATTGATGAGCGCTGCCCCTGAAACAATAGCAGTTCCATGTTGGTCGTCATGAAAAACGGGGATTTTCATTTGAGCTTTGAGCTGTTCTTCGATGTCGAAACACTCGGGGGCTTTGATGTCCTCTAAATTAATTCCGCCGAACGTGGGTTCCAAGGCTTTCACTGCGGCCACGGTGCTAGCGACGTCCATGGTGTTGAGCTCGATATCAAAAACATCGATTCCGGCAAATTGCTTGAACAGGATTCCTTTTCCTTCCATCACTGGCTTGGAAGCGAGAGGCCCAATATTTCCTAGACCAAGAACGGCGGTGCCATTCGAGATCACGGCGACTAAATTTCCCTTGGCCGTGTAGTCGTAAACTTTTCCTGGATCCTTAGCGATGGCCTTGCACGGGGCTGCCACTCCGGGTGAATAAGCTAGACTCAATGCCTTTTCAGTGTTGGTAGGTTTGCTAGGAACGACCTCGATCTTTCCCGGTTTACCTTTGGCATGAAACTCTAGTGCTTCTTCGTCAAAATTCGACATGAAACTTCCTTCTTCAGCGAGTGCAGAGCTACCCTCAAAAGTATGCACAACTACCAAGGTGGTGGCACGGCCCAACTCGTCATTTGGCGACTAGACGACTTGCTGCAGAAACTCATTCCTAATTTTCCAAATCTTGGAAAACCCATATAGACTAATTTGTGCACAATAATTCTCAGCAAAGGAATGTTTATGTCAGCTCGTGATGTCGTCATCGTTGAAGGTCTTCGGACTCCGTTTGCAAAATCAGGAACCAAGCTTGCCAAAGTTCACCCCGCAGAGATAGGCCGTGTGGCCTTGAAGGAAGTCTTGGCGCGAACCAACATCGATGTGAACGAGATCGACGAAGTCATCGTCGGTAACACCGGAAATCCGGCAGATGCAGTGAACATCGCGCGAGTGGTGGCGCTGAATGCCGGCGTGCCACAGAAAACTTCCGCTTACACCGTGCACAGAAACTGCGCTTCGGCCTTGGAATCGATTTCGCAAGGTTTTGAAAAAATCAAATCGGGCACCATGGACGTGATCGTCGCTGGCGGCACTGAAAATATGTCGCAGATTCCTTGGCTGATGCCACAAAAATTTCAAGACTTACTCAATCAACTGGTTTCTGCCAAAACCATGGGGCAGCGACTGGGTGTTTTGG
>JABDFK010000016.1:37386-39584 GCA_013286585.1 Deltaproteobacteria bacterium | reverse complement strand
CCACCAGAGATCTTGAGCGCCGACCCAGGTCTTGGAGCATTCATCCACTCTGTCGCCGATCCGGCAGGCACTGACTTTATCACCGAGCCTGCGGGCGGTGCCTCCTCGCAAGCCCAGTTGATGGCAGCGTCGTTGGGTTTAGAAAAAAATCCCTGGTACGTTCCTTACGTCGGAGTTCACGCAGAGACCACGCCGAAAATTCCGTTCTCGCCTTTCGGAAGTGTGACTTTGAAGGCCACAGCCTACGCCAAGGCTTTCGGTGGCAGTATTGGTCCGTGGTACGGAAACACCTGGCCTGTCGGCAGTCGCACCTCGGGCTCGTCGCCGACGGATCCGACCGTATCCGTTCCGCGCTCCACCAATCCGCCCGGATTGCCTCCGACGACAGTGCCGCAGTATTGGCCGGATAATATTCGCTATGTGGGTGACTCAGTGGGCACGCAGAGCAACTTGAACATGTTTAGCTACGCCAATGTCTTCAAGCAATTTCAACCGCAGACCATGAGTCTACTTTTTTGGTCTCACCTGAACGATCCCACCAATGACTTCGACACTCCTGGAGCAGGATACAGTGGTGATGCGTTGGCGTGGACCAATGTCGGAGTGAAGAATCCGGACGCTGCCCAACGAATGCGGCATCTGGAAAATGCGGTGATCGCGCCCGATCAATGGGACGTGGCCTACTATTCCATCGAGCCCGATTTCTACAGAAATTATTTCTTTCGCCTGAAGGCGCGCGAGGCCCAACTCAAATTTTTGGTGCGCGGGGATTTGGGGCAGAGGCTCACCGATGAAAATGGTTTGCTCAACTACAGCATCAAAGAACAGATCAAAGGTGCTCAAGATTTTGCTGCAGCCAACGGACTGGATGTGCGTAATGCGCTTTCGTACTACGCGCAGTCGATCAAAGAAATGCTGACTAGTTATAAATCCATGGCGCCCGACAATCCGGTGATCGACATCGCTAACAACTTCGGACAATGCGCGAAACAAGTGGCAGACTCCGCACCCGTGAATCAAGCCACCAACGGGGATTGCATCGCCGGAGGCCGCACGGGGTACTCGGTGAAATTGGTGGATGGGGATTTCTTAGGATCTTCGAATCTGCCTCTGGGCGGAAAAGGCGTGAACGGCTCGCTGGCGAATCCTCCGCAAAATTTTCCTTGAAGGGAATTATTGTCCGTCGGCTGAAGAAGCCAAGCGCGGCAAAGCTGGAGCTTGTGACTGATTGCCTGGGATAGACTCTGTCGGCACCATTATTGCCGTTAATACGAAATGGTTGCCAATGCCTACGCAAGATCCGGTGACGGGATGACTGCTGCGGAAATTGCCAGCGAAATCAGGAACATTAATATCGCCTATTTTGACTTCCACGTGACCACAAGCAATCGGCCCGCAGAGTGCTTTAAGATCGTGGGCTTTTCGGTTGTACATCTTAATAATAGGTCCGCCTTCATAGACTAAGATAGCACCTGGCGGAGCTAAGCAGGGATTATTAATGCCCTCCATGATCTGGCCCGGAGCCATAAGATTGGTAAATCCATTCTTAGCCAGATCCTTTCCGGCATTCCGGGCGTAAACACCTGTCAATGGACTCACTCCATGAACAAAAGGAAGGACTCCAGGTAAGTTCACTATCCGCTTAACATCGTGGTAGCAATGGTGATCGCCCCGTCCGCCGTGCACCTTGCTTGCAGACGCTCGAATATCTTTTAACTTTTTATTATCTGCGATCAACTTCAGCGCGGCGATTTTCACATCTTCACCGAGATCCTTATATCTGTTGAAGCTGGGATCTACAGTGGTGGAACAGTCGTCACACAGTTTAGTCGTAGCCTCGGTGCGAGATTGGTCCCCAGCGCTATCGACATGTGCGTTTTCGTTGACGATAATGCCAGAGAGAGTGGCCCTCGCCGGCGGCGGCGGAAGTGGCTTGTCCAAATCAGAAATCGGATCCAGCTGCTCTACATTGGATTGGTCGATCTCTAAAGAATGACCAGGTGTTGACCAAAGCGTAAGACCCCCGATGGTGGTCATTAGCATTGTCATAATAAAAAGAGCTGACTTGGACTTCACTGGTCCTCCGTTAAGATTCAATAGTGCACTAGCTGGGCCGTCTCAAAATGAGCTTTACGCGGTCCCCGCGGTCTTAGCGCTGTCGATCTTTTCCGCAGCTGTTAGGATTGTTTCAGGCGATT
>JABDFK010000016.1:0-37376 GCA_013286585.1 Deltaproteobacteria bacterium | reverse complement strand
GGGGTCTTACGCTTTGGTCAACACCTGGTCATTCTTTAGAGATCGACCAATCCAATGTAGAGCAGCTGGATCCGATTTCTGATTTGGATTGTTTCAGGCGATTGTTTTTCGGCGTCTCAAGTTGAGACGTTGGACATATATCTATTTAGATTCCGAGCCTTTCGGCCGATACTAAGTGTATCAGGGGGATCTATGAAGACACGGCTTTCTGCTGCTGTGATTTTGGTTTTTGGAATGTCTTCGTCTTTGGTCTTAGCAGGTCAGAAGGCTACACCTGTGCCGATGGGACTAAACGTTCATGCGCCTGATAGCGCAGGGAACTCATCTCCGCCAGTAGATAACGATGGAGTGACTACCTACAACGCTGATGGAACTGTATCTAGCGCAAATGGAGTAACAGATTACACTCCCTATAGTGCGCAGGCTCAGGCAGGAGATACTCCTGCCGCCACAAGCGCCGCTTCGTCTCCACAAGATAACCAACAGAAGGCTGCTGCCCAGAGTTGCAACGCGGACCTGGAAGCTCAGTCGGGAATACTAAAGAAAATATCAACATCACCAGATCAAAAGCTTGGTAAAATTTGTCAGGGCGCTCTCAACAGTTTAATCGGAACTCTAAACTCTTGTGAGTCGAAAGCAAAGATGGCTGCTGGTCTTTGCTTAACAAGTCAGTCACCAATATTACAGGCGGCGATTCCGATACTCAGTATGGGTCTGGATGCAATATCTGGAATGACTGATGCTTCAGCTATTTGTAAAAAACAAAGTGCACTAATGACAATCGCAAAGGACGCGTTGACAGCTTATAACGCTGCTTGTGCAGGCGTAAAAATAATGTGTGATAGTAGCTGCGGCTCTATAGACGCGGCAATTGCATCTGCGAAAACTAAATGCCAAAATGAGAACGCAGCTCTAAATACGCAGTCTGCGGCCGCACAGATGTCTGCCAATATTACCCTCGCGGATCAGTTAGATGCACAAGCATTTGGGGATATGGCGGTTGTTGTCGCCACTGCTGGTTCGACACCTCCAGCGAAAGAATGCCAAAAGGTCTGCGGCTCCTACGGCCTAAACCTCATGGCGGGCGGTGCCGGCATCCTCAGTATGTTAATGTCCGGCAAACAAGCCCAGAGCTGCACCGCCGCGACCACCACTCCCGTTGCGGGGTTGGACTGCACTCAGGCTGCGAACGCGAGCAACCAAACTTGTATTTGTATGGCGAATCCGAATGCTTCCGGTTGCGCTACGGCGACCAACTCAGTTGGCACTCCGACCACGGGAGTTGCGGTGGGTACGACTCCGCCGCCGCTTTCGGGTGGTGGTGGATTGGGCGACCCATCTCTGGGAGCATCACCGGCTTTGGGCAGTGGTGGCTCGAGTGCGGGCGGTGCCCCCGGCGGCGGTTCAGGTGGCGGAGGCATGAGTGGAGTCGGTGGCTCGCCATCGGGTGCGAAACCGAATCCTCTGGTGGCGGCAAAAGATCCTTTGAACGCCGGTGCCGGTGGCGGGGGCGGAGGATTTAGCGGCGGCGTAGGCAATGGTTGGAACGACGGAACAGCCGCGGGCGGTGCCGGTGGAAAATCCGGCAAGGACCTTAAGAATGGTCGGGCTCCGGCTAGTGATGTCTCTGGTAAAGCGGGAAAATCGAACTGGGATAAGGTCAACAAAACTTATCTAGAGAAATCTCCGACTTTTTTAAATAAGAATTAATTTTAACTCAGGGGGAATTATGAAAAATTTGACGATAGCGCTGTCCATAGTAGCGTTGGCGCAATTGGCTCAGGCGCAGACCGCTCCGCCTCCGCCGGGATCGAACACGGGTCCGACGTCCGGATCTTCCTCTTCTTCGGGCGTGGTGCCACCCCCCGCAAGTGGGGATTTGCCCACACCACCTTCGCTTCCGACCTCAGTAGACCCCGCCACCAGCGTGCAAAATCAGGCGGGCGTTGGCACTAGTGTCAATCACACGCAGATGTTGCTGGGTATTGCGGCTGTTGCGGGTGGTACACTTGTCGCAGCCAAATATTGTCCTTCAGCGGCTTACAGTGCAGTTCTGTGCATCGCTGGAATCGCCGCAGCTGCGGGCGGTGCCCTCATCGCGAATGGGGCCACTAAAACAGAGAATCAATCCACGGCGGCTGGAAATACGGTGACCTCTGGTGCACCGACGACTCCTCCGACGGCTCTTCCATTTCCTAACCCAATTCCCATTGGCGGCAGTAGTACCACAAATCCTGTGGGTTCGATCAATCCGAACACCGGAGTGGTGACTTTGCCGAACGGCTCGCAAGTTCCAGCATCACAGTTGGCCTCGGGAAATTTTTCGGGAACGGGGCTGACTCCCAGTCAACAGTCGGCAGCGCAAGATTCTCTGAAAGGTTTGATGGCCAATGCTGCACAACAGGCGGCTTTGAAATCAGGAGATGGTAATGCGAATCAAGCGGCTGTGGCCGGCGGAGCTGATGCCAGCCCGGGCGGTGCCTCCAATTCTCTCAATGCGGTGACTGATTCTCCATCTGGTTTGCCCGGCAGAAAAGATGCGGTGAACCCGGCACGCAGAGTCGCGGGTTTGCCTGGCGCCGGTCTCAATGTGGGGGGCAACGACCGAATTGGTACTGCTAGCGGAAATCTGTTTCAAATGGTGTCGGATCGTATGCTGGTGATTGGCAACGCCAAAGGCTTTGTCGATCCCATTCCGTAAATTGGGCAGGCCGATTTTCGGACCTGCAGTAACGTGCGGTCTGATTTAAGCCATATTGCCCAAGCCAACGAATTTGCAAGCCATTAGTCTCAGAGACTAATGGCTTTTTCTTTTTGGACATCCCCAGTTTCCAACCATTGGCACTAAACGCCTTGACAAAATTCAATAATGTAAGGTATTATACCTTACATACGACGAAGCCCGGAGTCGTAAGTGAGTAGTAGAGTTGTCGTATCGAAATTTGCAGAAAAGCAGCTAAATAGGCTGCCGGTAAATATTCAGGAATCTTTGCAGTATTGGGCTGACTCAGTTGAGTGGCTGGGGATTAGAGAAGTCCGAAAATATAAAGGCTACCATGATGAGCCTTTAAAAGGATTAAGAGATGGACAACGATCGATCAGACTTAACAGATCCTATAGGGCCATCTACATCGAGGCTGCCGACGGAATTGAAATTTTAGTCATAGAGGTGAACAAACATGAGTACTAAGTCGCTAACAAAATTACTAAAAGATAAGGTCGGAGAAATTTCATTTGGAGGTTTTCTGCGTGGAGCAAGAACGATGAGGGACATGTCCCAGGTCGAAATGGCCGACTTCTTAGGAATGGCCAGAGGCACTCTATGTGACATCGAAAAAGGCCGCCAAAATGTGAGCATCGACCTTGCCTGGAAAATTGCGAAAAAATGCAACCTACCGGAAATCCTGGCCGTGGAATACGCGATTCAAGATCAACTTAAGAAATCAGGTCTTAAGTTAAAGGTGGAAGTTCGAAAATCGAGCTAAGCACACCTTTATAGGTCCTATCAAACTCAGACTGGCGCAACACCTTTTGAATCTTGGCTCAATGGTCTTCGTGATATTCAGGCGCGAGCCGTGATTCGAAAAAGATTGAATAGAGTTCGGCTTGGAAATTTGGGTGATACCAAGATATCCGAAGAGCCAAAGAATATTGGACTGATTTTTTATCTTAAGTAAGGGAGGCCATGTGCCAAGGGCTACAAAAAAATATGAAGACTCTCTGAATGAGTCATTAAAAGATCCTCAAGAGGCTGCAGCTTATTTAAATACTCATTTGGAAGACAATGAAGAGTTGTTTCTGATGGCCCTTCGTGATGTCGCCAAAGCCTACGGCGTCGCTGATGTCGCTGAGAAAGCGCAGCTGGGGCGAGAAAGTCTATATAAGGCATTATCGTCCGATGGAAATCCGAAGCTCACCACTTTGCGGAGCTTGCTTAAGGCCATGGGTTTGAAATTATCAGTCGAAGTCGACGAAGCTTCTTAAGTTCTCTCTTACAAATCCCCGGAAAATAATTTCGATAGACGATCCACCATCTGAGCCTTCAGTTCCGGTTGGTCGTTCTCTATCTGATAGCTGCGAGTGCTGCATCGACAGATGAGCTGTCGCAAATACTCAGCCCAAGGCGCTGGTGGCAGTGCTTGAATGGCCTGCAGACACTCCTCGGTGGCCTGCAGAAAGTCTTGGGGATTGCCGGTTTCAAACCATTTTGCTTCGATCTCCATGGCGTGGACTTGTTCGCCTTTGCTCATGGCTTTGGTGAGTGTGTCGTACAAAATATTTTCTTCCTTGCTGTCGTCTTGAAAAAAATATTCTTCGATGCGGTCACTGAGCAAAAGCAAGCCCACAAAATGCAAACCACGATGACCGGGCATTGGCAGTTTTGAAAATCCTGTGACCCGACTGATCTCGCCGTCTTTCAACCATGCGCCTCCGAATTTGGAGCCCACGCCCGGATGCTGAATGCAGAGCAAAGTGGCGATGCCGCCGTGGTACTGGTGGAATTCTAATGCTTCTTTTATCACGGAGAAGTGAAATGGCAGAATCACTTCGTCGGCGTTGGCGACAAAAAAGGTTCCTCGGCCCACGAGAGATTCAATGGCGTGGCGGATTCCCCCGCCGCTGCCTAGGATTTGTCCTGGCTCTGCAGAAAAAATCAACTTGTCTGGGGGTTTTTGCATGGGCCAGCGCAGATCGTTGAAAAGAGCTTCGATTTGCTTGGGAAGGTGGTGGGTGTTCACTACCAAATTGTGAATTTTTTCGCGTTCGAAAAGCGACAATGGATAGCAGGCCAAAGGCACGCTCATGAAAGGGATTGCGGGCTTCGGTGTTTTTTCAGTGTACGGTTTTAGCCGCGTTCCAAATCCCGCCGAAAGCACGATTCCATTCATGGATTTTCGTACTTTCGCTCCAGAGAGCCAGAGTCAATCAGCACATTCGAGAAAACTTTGTACTCTGGGAAATTGGTTAGGCTTTTCATCACGCGCATGAGCGTCTGTGAAATGTATTTTAAATAGCGAGTGTCCTGTCGCTGATTGTAGAAGCTGGAAAAACTGCCGCAGGCCTTGAAGCAGCGCTGGATAGTTTGCACTTCGTAGATCTCGTCAAAGTGGCTGCGCGAAAAATCCTTCGGTAGATATTCTTTGGCACGGCCCAGGTAATAATCCAGCAGAGTTTTCGACATGGTCTCGTCGATGTTGACGTAGGAATCGCGCAACAGGCTGACCAAGTCATACTGAATCGCCCCTAAGCGCGCGTCCTGAAAATCGATGACACGAATTTCATCGAACTTGATCATCAGATTGCGCGAGTGATAATCCCGATGCGCGATGAACTTCGGTTCTTTGTGCAGGCGTTCGCAGATGTGCGTGAACACGCTGGCCAACTCTTTGGCCACTTTTTCCGAGGGCTTGTGTTTGCACATGCCTTCCACCAGGTTGGTGCGGCCGTAATTCATTTCCCAGAGCAATTTTTCAGTATCGAATTCGATTTTGAAAGCTGTGCAATCCGATTTGTCGAGGGTGGCACGGAAATGCACCTTGATCAGTTCATCGATGGATTTTTTGTAAAACGCCAGGGAATGGGTAGAGCTTTGTTTCTCCCAAAATTTTCGTTCTAACGTGAGATCGCCCAAATCTTCCAGCAAAACCAATCCCTCTTTTTCCGACATGGCGATGACTTCGGGCACGTGCACTTGGTGTTTGGCGAAATGCTGGAGCACGGAAAGGAAAGGATAATTTTTGGCGTCGAAGGGTTCCCACACCATGAGCACCCAGGTTTGGTTGCTGTGGCTGACGCGATAGTAGCGTCGGTTGGAGGCATCACCCGCCAGCGAATAGACTTTGAACTCTTCATCTTGAAAATGATTTTTTAGGAACGAGTGATATTGATCCATACCCTAATAGGGTAACTAAATGAGCGCGTGTTTGTCCAAGGCCATTTCGATGGTCTCGCGAAGCTGAGAGAATTCTTTGGGCATGCGGTCCAGTTCCAAATGCGATTTTTCAGCGATTTCGGCCAACTCAATGTTGATCAATTCGTCTTCGACCAACTCGTCCAACGGAGTGGTGCAGCCTATTAAGATCAAAGGCTCGGTTTTTTCATTGGCGCTGCTGGCAAAGGTTGCCAAGCGGGCTTGCTCTTCGGGAGACAATTGTAGCACGTCCTCCACCAACAGGGTGAGGGTGCCGAGCTCTCGGATATCTTGCACGCTGTTCAGGGAACCGTGGACTTCTTTGTAACGAAGAAGTGCTAGTCGGCCTGCGGCCTCGTGAATATGCACCGCCACTCGCGAAATCGTGTGTGGATTGTAGCTCTCTAACATAATGAGTGATTGATTGAATTCCAGACCATCGGGGTTCCAATCGGAACCGTCGTTGGCTTCGAAGCTCTCTTGCGGTCGCAGCAGCAAAACATTTTCGTCTTGAATGACAGCGGTGTTGGACTCTTGGCGCTCTAAATAAATAGAAAGAAGAAGAGGCTCGAGGACAAGTCGGACTATTTCAGAGACAGCAGAGATGTCTCCCGCGGACATTGGTTCTGATCTTGTCAGAATCGCTGTCGCTAAGTACTTGCCTCGAGCGCAGACTGGAACATGCAGCGAACTGCCCCTCAGTTCGCTGCGCATTTCCTGCACGTCCACGCCAGCATTTTCAATGCTGGTCATGGTCGTGATTTTTAGGCCCATCCCATAGCGGTTCTGCAACAGAACCTTTAGCTTTTGTACTGAGTTTTTTTGCATTATCTCAGTCATCATAAATCTCACCCCTATTAACTACTGACTTATTCAACCCGACTTCAGGTTAAGTACACAGTGAGTATTAGCATGTATGGTGCCAAAGATTGTCACTGCCTCTGCGTGGCTTTAATTGCAGCTGGCACCGTGGGGAGTGGGTATTTGTGCTTTTTACCGATGTTATCTATTTGTCGGTTTGGAAATATTTACTTGGAATTGGAGCGGCGGACAGCGAACACGGCAAGGCTTGTGCCGTGATCACATCACTGGGCGTTTCCGGCATCGTCAATCGTTTGCACACCAGGCTGTTGATGCGGGCAAACTTTCCGGCTCTCCTCCAGGTCGGCGTAGTGATAGGCTTTGCTGTTGCTCATGCGCTCGTAGGAGTCGCGGGCGATGTCACCAAGGGTCGTTTTGGATATTTTTCCGGTGTTGCAATGCCCGCTGCCCACGATAATGGTTCCGGTCGGTTGCGTGACCATGGTAACGCCCTCGTCATTTTTCCAAACCACTTCGTTTCTAGGTGCATTTATATACAAATCCAAGATCCCTTTAGTGTCCTGTCGTTTCAAGGACTCCAGGCAGGAAATGGAGGCTTCCGCAGGAGCACTGCTGTGGGTCGGAGCATCTGCGGTGCGGTCAGTATATAAAGCCGGTACATTGAGATGCTGTTGGGTGGCTGACGCCGATCCAATGGTAAAAACCGACAAGGCCAGAGCCACGAAAAAGCATTTCATTGGAACCTCCTTCTAGAGAGCATAATCATTTTCCTCGAGGAAATATACAGATCGGACGTCCAGTGATAGGTCCAGCGAACGCTCCGCCTTCCGGACTACAGCGGACGCCGCGCCTGCGTAAAAAGCAGAAGCCGGGTTCCCCCGGCCTCGCAATCAATACATTTGAATACACCGCTCGCGAAAAGCGAGCGGGTGCTTTAGGATGCGCTCTCGGTTCCAGTGCCTGCGGCTCTGGAGATTTTGCGCTTATCTAGGCCGTATTTTTCGACTTTCATGATGAGGCCGGCTCGGCTGATTCCGAGTTCTTTTGCCAGTTTGGATTTGTTCCAACCTGTGCGGCGTAGGCCTTCGCGGATCATGTCGCGCTCGAGCTCTTCCAAAGCGTCTTTCAACTTGCCGTGCAGACGGGCGCCTTGAACTTTTGCTTTTTCGCCGGCTTCCATCATTTTTGGTGACAGCATCTCTGGCAAGATTTTCGTTTCGTCGCCAGCCAGTACTACCACGCGTTCCATTTCATTTTGCAATTCCCGTACGTTTCCTGGGAAAGCATAGTCATAGAGTTTTTCAAGAGCCCGCTTGGTCAAAGTCACGCGAGGACGATTTTGAGCCTCACAAGCTTTTTGCAAGAAGAACTCGGCCAGCAACGGAATGTCTTCCTTACGTTCGCGCAGTGGCGGAACGCGGATATTGATCACATTCAGGCGATAGTACAAGTCTTCGCGGAACGTGCCATTTTCAACCATTTCTTTCAAATTTTTGTTGGTCGCCGCTACGATCCGCACATCGACTTTGCGTTGTTCGGTCGAACCCACCGGAGTGAAAGTTCCCTCTTGCAGCACACGCAGAAGCTTCACTTGCATTTGCGGCGAAGTGTCCCCGATTTCATCGAGGAAGAAAGTTCCTTTATCAGCAATTTCAAACAGACCTTTTTTGTCCTTCACTGCGCCAGTGAAAGATCCCTTCATATGACCGAAGAGTTCAGACTCCAACAAATTGTCATTGAAGGCCGAACAGTTCTGAATCACGAAGGCTTTGTCTTTGCGGGAAGAGTTGTAGTGAATGGCTTTCGCGATCAACTCTTTACCAGTTCCGTTGTCCCCGTTGATCAAAACGGTTGAGTCCGCGCCTTTGATTTTATCGAGAAGTGCGTATAACGACTGCATCGGTTTAGATTTACCGATCATGTTATCATATTTATAACGGCTGCCCAGCTCCTTATTCAGCTCGCGAATGCGATCTTCGCGGCGGGAGATTTCTAGATGAAGAGTCACGACCTCTTCAGCGACTAAGCTCACCACTTCGCAGAAGTGAGTGCGATCGGATTCATCCAGATATTTGGTTTTGCCCAAAGCTTTTTCGATAACGTCAGAGTTGGCTCCGAAAGCGGCCAAGCGCTCGCGAACTTCTGCCAGGCGAACGGGTGAGTTCGCGTCTTTGAAAAACGGCACTGCCACCACTGTTCCCATGAAATCATTTTCGATCATGATGGGGAAAACACCCACATCCCAACCGGTCATGTCCCATTTTTTGATGGCGAATTTATTGTCGGACATGCGCAAGTTGTCGATGGTCTTCATAACGAACTCTGCCAAGTTGGTCTGAGCCGTTTCTTTGCCGAAGACAAAGCCCACGCCCGGGTTTGTGTAGTCAGCTTTGCTGCCGTCGAAGCCCTTCAGTTGGCCGCGTTCGTCAGTGAACACCACGTCGACATTCCACCATGATGATAGGATATGGCGCAGTCGTTTAATGACATGTATATGTTCGAATTCGTCCCAATTAATCATCGACATAGATCTCTCCTCGCGATTGATTTCAAAGTTTTGTCATAGTTTTAATCGTCAAAACTTTGAACAAACTTAACGGGCATGTCTAAATTTTAGTGAGTCAGGGCTTAGGTCTAGGGGACGACTTGGCGTTAGGATTCGTGGAGTCGATATAGCGTTTCAGATACTGTCCGGTGAGCGATTTCTTATTGGCCATAATCTCTTCCGGAGAGCCCATGGCCACAATCTTGCCGCCTTTGCTGCCGGCCTCAGGACCAAGGTCGATGATGTAGTCCGAACCTCTGATCACATCTTGATTGTGCTCGATCACAATCACGCTGCCGCCGGCCTCGATCAACTTATTCAAAACTTTCATCAGCAGGTCGATTTCGCGGAAATGCAAACCCGTCGTCGGTTCGTCTAATATATAGAGAGTGCTCTTCTGAGAAATTTGGCTGAGTTCTTTGGCGATCTTCAACCGCTGGGATTCCCCACCGGAAAGCGTGCCCGCCGGCTGACCCAGCTGCAGATAATCCAGTCCGACTTCGCGAAGCACACTCAAGGGCTTGCGGATGTTGGGGTAGGCGACGAAGAAATTCATGGCCTCTGCCACAGTCATGGTCAAAATTTGGTGAATATTTTTGCCCTTGTACTGTATTTCTAGGATTTCTGGGCGGAATTTTTTTCCGTCGCAGACATCGCAAGGCAAGATCACGTTGTCCATGAACATCATGTCGATCTCTTCAAAGCCGGTGCCTCGGCAAGCGGGGCAGCGACCTCCGTCGACGTTCAAGCTGAAAGTTCCGGGAGTGTAGCCCCGTACTTTGGACTCTGGCAGCGACGACATGATATTTCGAATCAGATCAAATGCTTTCAAGTAAGTGATGGGCGAACTGCGTGCGGATTTTCCGATGGGTGACTGATCAATCAGCAAAACATTTTTCACATGCTCGGCACCTTCCATCGATTTGAAAGGCGAGGCCTTTAGATATTCAATGTCAAACTCCCGCGCTAGAGCCGGGTACAGAGTTTTCGATACCAGTGTGGATTTTCCAGAGCCGCTCACCCCAGTGACACAGACCAGGCGATTCAGCGGAAAGGTGACATCAATATCTTTCAGATTATTTCCCGTGCAGCCGTTGAGCACGATTTTATAGCGATATTGACCGGTGTCCACTGGGCGCACCATGCGAAGCGGTACCCAGTTTTTGTTGGGCTTTAGAAAGGGTGCTGTGATGGATTCTTTGCAATCGTAAAAGTCTTTGGTCGGCCCGGCATAGACCACTTCTCCACCGAGATATCCACTGCCCGGACCCATCTCGATGATGTTTTGCGCGTTCTTAATGACATCGTGATCGTGCTCGACGATCACCAGAGTGTTTCCTAGGTTTTTTAAATCATTCAAAATTGAAATCAAGCGATCGTTGTCGCGGGGATGCAAGCCCACAGTGGGCTCATCCAAAACATAGAGCGCCTGTGATAGCCCCATGCCCAGCTGGTTGGCCAGCATGATGCGCTGGTATTCCCCTCCCGAAAGAGTTCGCGTTTCGCGCGCCAGTGTTAGGTAATGAACTCCAACGCGCATGAGGAATTCCAGGCGGTTGCAGACCTGTTTAAAAACCTCTTCGGCCACTTCTTCTTGCGTCGTGGAAAGTTTTAGCTGTTTGAAGAAATTTTGCAGCAGCTCAATGGTGAGTCCACTGAGCTGGTCGATGGACTTACCACCGACAAAAACATTCAGCGACTCTTTGCGAAGCCGTGCACCTTTGCACTCCGGACACAGGAACGGCGAGCGATAGCGCGAAATAAAAACGCGCACGTGCATTTTGTATTTAATTTCTTCCAGGTATTCAAACAGACCTTTGACGCCGAAAAAATCCTTATTGCCATTCCAAATCAATTCACGATGAGTCTTGCTGAGTTCTTTCCACGGAGTTGAGGTGTCAATTTTAAGTTTACGACAAAACTGCAGCAGAGCCTTCTTGTCCTGCTCTGCACTGGGCATGGTGAACGGGTGCAGAGCTCCCTGCGCGATAGAAAGATTGGGGTTGGGCACGACTTTGTTTTCGTCGAGCTCCAAAATATTTCCAAAACCCTTACAGGTGGCGCAAGCTCCGATCGGTGAATTAAAACTGAACAGCCGCGACGACATCGGAGGACTCATGTAACCGCAGACGGGGCAGGAGTTATCCTCACTGAGCTGAAGTTTTTTAAACTCCGTGGTTACAACGGAAGCCTGCCGGGAAACCACGTTGGAATTGTATTTGATGCTGGCTTCATAAGCTTGAGTGAGGGAATCCGCCAGGCGTCCACGCTCTTCCGCAGAAAAAGCCATGCGGTCAATCACTAAGAAAAATTTTTCTTTGGGCAGGCCTTTTTTGATCAGCGCCGGCTGACTGATTTCGATGATTTCCCCTAGAGGTTCATCGGTCAAGGGCGAGGTTTCGACCTCCATCGCCTCAATTTTCGCTCTGGTTTTAGCCAAGGATTTTTTGACCGATTTTTCGGTGAGCTTTTTAGTGGAAGCCTTTACGACCTTCGCTTTTTGTGGCAGACAAATTCGCAAGTATCCATCTTGCAGCAGCAGCGAATGAAGTTTCTTACCTTCGGCCACGCGGTGCTCGGCGGAAATCTCTACCAAAATATATCCACGCTGCCCGCCAAAATAATTCAAGACCTGATCCGTGGCTTCAGTCACGCTTTGTTTCTGTGTAGGGATGTGATGGGTGGGGCAGTAGGCAATGCCGATTTTCTCATAGAGCAAGCGCAAGTAATCAATCAACTCGGTCGTGGTCCCCACCGTGGAGCGAGAACTCTTCACCGAATTTTTCTGTTCAATGGAAATCGCGGGGGGAATGTTATTCACGCCTTCAATATCAGGCTTCGGGGCCTTATTCAGAAATTGCCGGGCGTAGTTGGACATGCTCTCGATGAAACGACGCTGGCCCTCGGCGAAAAGGGTTTCAAACGCCAGCGAAGATTTTCCCGAACCCGAAGGCCCACAGACAACTGTGAGCTCACCCAGAGGCACCCGGATGTCCACATTCTTCAAGTTATTCTGTTTTACACCCCAGAGGTGGATTTCTTTTTGAGCCATAACGAATTGAAACAGAATACCAATGGCCGGGCGAATCACTCAATATATTTCCGATCTTTCCCAGTTCGGAAAATTGGGGCT
The DNA here is from genome assembly GCA_013286585.1 of Deltaproteobacteria bacterium. Lineage (GTDB taxonomy): Bacteria > Bdellovibrionota > Bdellovibrionia > Bdellovibrionales > Bdellovibrionaceae > CAIYID01. The sequence continues at coordinate 24,965 of JABDFK010000016.1, read as the reverse complement.
CTTCTGTGGGTCTATTAGATTTCATCTCGAAAACAGGCGGCAAAAGGCCTCAATTTTCCGAACTGGGAAAGATTGAAAAACCCCTACTATTCAGAAAGGTCTTGCTTGTAAAAGTCGGTGTCCTCTTCCTTTTTATTTTTACTGGCAGAGCTTGGCTCTGTGCCTTCTAGATATGCTTGGCGAATCGAGCGTTTGGAGCCCGGTGTTGGTAACTGGCCTGTATCGGCGTCAATATTCGCGAAGATGATTCCCGCTGGAACCGGGAAAGTGAGGGCGGGTAGATCTTCGTGCGCCGCCTTCATGTAATCTAACCAAATTGGTAAGGCAGCGCGTCCGCCGACCTCGCCTTTGCCGAGTGTGCGCTCTTGGTCAAATCCAACCCATACTCCAGTGGCGATTTGTGCTGTGAAACCCAAGAACCAGGCATCGTAGTAGCCATTGGTGGTTCCAGTTTTCCCAGCGACTTCGCGGCCTAGGGATTTGGCGCGTGCACCGGTTCCTGACGGATCTTCGACCACGCCTTTCAAGAGCGAGGTGATCAGGTACGCTGTTGTTGGCTTGATCAGCTGATCCGGATCCTCGAAGAAAATATTGGGTTCGATTTTTATTTTTTTGTCCGTAGGTTCGCCGGCCACGGGATTTTTCTGTGCTTCTAGAAAGGCTTTGCGGCGGTCCTCAAACTGTTGATCTTGATCAGACATCTCTTTAGTGAATCTTTCATCTAGTGAAACTTGATCCAATAATTTTTTTCCAGAGGAATCTTCCACCTTTTTGATCAGTATTGGCCGCGTGCGTTTTCCCTGGCGACCGAATTCCGAAAACACACGGGTCATTTCGTACAAAGTCACGGAGCTTGAGCCCAAAGTCAGAGTGAAATCCATGTTCAGCGGTGAAAAAACTCCCAGGCGTTTTGCATATTCCGCGGCCCATGGAACACCCACATCTTCGATGACTTTGACCGCGGGCACGTTGAGGGATTTCACCAGCGCATTTCGGAAAGTGATATCGCCTGCGAAAGTCTTCGAGTGATTGGCGGGCTTCCAGGTTTTGGAGTCTCCTTGACCCTCGTCATCTTCGGCGCCCTTCTCTTCATAAACTAGTGGCGCATCCATCAACAAAGTCGATGGATTGTAGCCGTGATCTAGCGCGGACGCGTAAACAATCGATTTGAACGAAGAGCCCGTTTGCCGAGCCGCTTGCAGAGCGCGGTTGTATTCCGATTTCTCGAAGTTGGTACCGCCAATCATGGCTAGAATATCTTGCGTGTCCTGGTCGATAGAAAACACCGCCGCTTCGGCGATGGGATCTTGATCCAACTCTAGACTGACGTATTTAGAAAGATCGATGGATTTTTTGGTCTTCGCCAAAACTTTTTGCAATCTGGAAGAGCCAAATCTTTCGCCCACCAACTTCACTAAAATCACATCGCCCATTTTGAGCGCTTGCGAAGGCCTCTGAATTCGATCCAAATCAAAACGTTTTTCGGCGTTGGGCTTGCGCGCCCACTGCATGGTTTCAATATCAATCAGACCTTCGAGTTCAGCGAATTTCACAAAAACTAAACCGAGCTCATCATCCACTTTGGAAACGACACCCTCTGTCGTTTTGCCGGGCTTGATGTACATTGGAAGACCTTTAGCTTTGATGTCGTAAGCGATATTCAACGCGCCGTAATCTTGAAACTTTCCGTCGGGCAAAATCGTGCGCTCTGGCTTCTCATCCAGAATCAATTTGTTGCGAGTCTTCATCAGAAAGTTTCCGACTTCATTCGGATCAGTCGTATTGCTGAGGGCGCCGCGATAACCTTGACGCTTATCCAATTCTTTCAGTCCGGTGATCATGGCTTCCTGAGCTGCCAATTGCTTGGGCAAATCAAGACTGGTGTAAATACGCAGGCCCTGATCAAGAACCGCTTCCTCGCCCAGCTTGTTGACCAAAATTTGGCGAACGGTCTCGGTGAAAAAAGGTGCCGAGTCCTTGTAATTTTCGCGCAGAAAAACCCGGACGGGTTCCAGTGCAGCGCTAGCGGCCTCCGCTTTAGTGATGAAGCCGACCTCGGCCATACGATTCAAAACGTAAACTTGGCGTTCCTTCGAGCGCACCGAATTTCGAGAAGGTGAATACTCACTAGGAGCTTTCGGCAAACCAGCAAGAATCGCCATCTCTGCAAGGGTCAGTTTGTCCAAAGTTTTGTGAAAGTAAGTCTCGGCCGCAAGAGCTACGCCGTTAGCACCCTGACCAAAATAAATTTGGTTCAGATACAAATATAAAATATCATCCTTGCTAAGATTGCTCTCCATCTTCTGAGCCAAAATCGCTTCTTTAACCTTACGAATCAGTTTCTTTTCGGAGCTTAAGAACAAAGTTTTGGCCACCTGCTGAGTGATGGTCGAAGCCCCCTGCACATTTTTTCCAGCTTTCAAATTGGCCACAGTCGCACGAAGAATCGCGAGATAATTCAAGCCGCCATGCTTGTAAAACTGATCGTCCTCTGCCGCCAAAAAAGCATTCACCAGATTTTTTGGAATCTTATTGAAGGGCACAAGCTTCCGACGCTCACGAAAAAATTCACCAATCTGAGTCCCATTGCGATCATAGACCTGAGAAACCAAAAGCGGCTGATAATCAGCGAGAGTGATCAGCTGAGGTAAAGATTTATCGATGTAACGATAGGCGGCCCAGAGGCATCCGACACCGGCGATCATCAACACTAAAAATGCCGTGCCAAAAATGATCAATTTTTTCTTCAAATTCTTTTGCATGTAAGGGGCTCCTTCGATATCGAAGCCTCAATGCTAACAAAAAACCCGAGGGGATTGTAACCTCGGGTTCACTCTTGCTATGTGTTAGGATGTTAGCCTAGCTAGCCTATTGTGAGAATCCGGCTGGCGCACGGTATTGTGGGACCTGTTGCTGCTGGAACATTTGCATCATAGCTGACATCGCCTGCGAGGTGATGCCGCCAGGATTTGCGGAGCTTTGCTTGCTGGTCTGCTCAGCGCAAATTTGGCCGCTGCCACCATTGTCATCGTCATCACCGTTGTCGCTTTCGTTGGTCGACTGGCTGATCAAGGCCTTCTTAGGTTGGTCTCCGTCACAGCAGGAAGTGTGGTAAGCACCTAAGTCGTTATCCAATTGGGCTGTTGACTGCGGAGTCATTCCCAATTGTTGTTGCTGCTGAGCTTGTCGCTGCAACATATTCATCTGTTGTTGCGCTTGTTGGTTGGCCGTCTGCATCTGTTGCAGCAACATCGACCGCTGTTGTTGGTAACTGGTGGCTGCGTTCGAAGTGGCCTGGGACTGCATTTGTTGCGCCTGAAGACCAGCCGATTTCATGCGTTGAATCGTCGCTTTCGCAGAGGCCATGTCTCTGTTCAACTGATCCATCGCTGCCTGCGCCGAAAGAACCGCGGCATTGGCTTGAGCAATGGTGGAATCAGCATTGGCGGTCTCTGTCGCTAGGCAAGAGGTCATCTGATTGTCCAAAAGGATTTGTTGGGAAGCCGCATTTCCACTGCCGCCGATGATGGTGCTAGAGAAAGAGTTATCTTTCATCCATTTGCGAATGATGCTCATGCACTTCATGCGGACCATCGAAGCATTGTTAGCATTGATCACAGCCGCATAAGTCGAGTTTGCGATATTTATGGCATTCTGATCCAAGGCCACTTGACCCTGCATTTTGCCCAACTGATCTTGCTGCTGCTGAAGAGTGTCCGCCTGTTTCTGTGTATCAACAGAATTATCCTTCTGATTCTTAAGTTGATCATCTTTATATTTGGCATCCAAGTCAGTGATCTGTTTCTGCAGACCATTGATTTTATCCGTAGCATCCGACTGAGCCTTCAAAAGATCCGACTGAGTTTTATTACTAGCATCCTGAGCATCTTTCTGATCCTGTTTGGCATCCTTCGCCATCTGAGCCGCATCTTTGCCGTAGGTTTGCTGAAGGCCCGAGCAGGTGGAGGCCAAGCCACTAGATGAGGCTGGTTTACAGTAACATTGGTTAGCCATATTTTGTAATGACGTCGTATCGAGAGTTGCTGTTCCACTAATATTCACACTGGGGGTGTTCGTCTGAGTCCAATCACCCTGACAAGCAGCTGCCGCGGCGGAATCGCTACAAAGTGCTCCCCAACCGTTCACCCCAAACCCAACAACTGTCAAAAATATAGATGCTAATAGTGATCTCATGCGTCCCCCCGGTCGTTACCCATTATACAGCAAGAGCAAGGCCAAAAAACTCATTCGTCTCATACTGAGACAATCCTTCCGAAAGCGGGCCCGCGCTCTATAGTATCCTCAAAATTTATCGGCAAGATGGCGCTCAAACTTTAGACGCCAGAAACAAGCATCTTTCGGGTCAAGTACTGTGAATTGTGGAGATCCGTTCTCTTTACAATGGAGGGCGCTCCTGAAAGGGTGACGCGTTTTTTCACTGTACCCAGTGAAAAATTCAGGTGAACCCAAGGAGGGGTGGGCCCCGGAATTGTAAAGAGAACGGACCTCCACAATTCACCACGCACTGGACCCAAAAATGCAACAGGCAATCCCGGGTCAGCCCCGGAATTGCCCATCGGATGGAACTCCTTCGGCAAAAGGAGGTCCTAATGAAATTAAAACGGCCCAACTACCGTTTTAGTCGGCATTTTTGGAAATTAACTAAAGAGGTTCTAGGTATTATTTTGTTGATTCTCGAAATTATCCGACGGATTTCGGATTTTCTGAATTGATTGGGCAGTTCGGTTAGGCCGGTGGGCGGCGCACTCGAACCCCAACCAACGAAGGATTTCCTGAAGATGGGCGCCCGGGCTGATTCACTTAAAAAATGGACAGGAAAATGTAATGGGCAATTCTGGCTGGCCAGAACTGCCCATTTTCTATCCCTTTCACCCGAAAGGGCACAAATGACAAAACGACCAGACATCGTTTAGTCGGCATCTTTGGAAATCACCCGCCAGATTTCGGATTTCCTGAATGGCTTAAGAGTTTGTAGTTCTGTGGGCTACTGCACTCAAACCAAACCTATCTACGGCAACTCTGGAAGTTTACTAAAGGGGTTTTGAAAAATTATTTTATCATCACGAACCCGGAAAGATGCTCCCACACCCCGCGCCACGGATAGACGACGCTCACCAACCCAAGTACTCTGCCCCCATGAACAAAGGCTTCAACTCGGACCTCAGCGTCCGCGGAAAAAAATATCACGTGCAAAGTGAAGACTGGGGTTCGCAGAATCCTTATCTCGTCAGCCGCATTTTTTGCAATGGCGCCGTTTTGAAAACGGTGAAAACTCCGCACGAAACGGCGCTTCGTGAAGGTCCAGTGAATCAGCATGAAGCCATTGCTCAGGCCCTGCAGCGACAGCATCAGCAGATCATGAGTGATTTGCTGGCTGGCACTTTGGTCTAGACACTCAAAGAAATGGTCGGGCCCGACCATTCTCACTGAGACAATCACAGAAGCCCTTTTTAGACTAAAAGAATGATTCAATTTTCGCATGTCTATAAGACTTATACCGGGCCCGTGCACGCTCTCAAAAACATCGATCTGACCATTGATAAAGGGGAGTTCGTTTTTATCACCGGCCCCAGTGGCGCTGGCAAAACCACCTTATTCAAAATGCTTTCGGCTTACGACAAACCCAGCTCAGGAAATGTGAATGTCGCCGGATTTGATCTTGGAAAAATCGGCGTAGAAAAAGTCGCGGATTTCCGCCGGCGCATCGGGGTCATCTTTCAGGATTTCAAACTGCTGAAGGACCGCACGATTTTTGAGAACATCGCTTTGCCGCTATTGGTGCGCGGGGATCGCCCTGCACAAATTCAGCGAAGGGTTTCGGAAATTCTGGATCATGTGGGCTTGTTGGAAAAGGCGGACCAGCGCCCAGAATTTATTTCCGGAGGCGAGCAGCAGCGCACGGCCATCGCTCGCGCGCTCATTCATCAACCCGGAGTTCTGATCGCCGATGAGCCCACTGGGAACTTGGATCCCAGCCTCAGCGAAGAAATCATGGATTTGCTTGAGCGAGTCTGCGCCCAAGGCACCACGGTTTTCGTCGCCACTCATGATCTCGAAATGGTGAAGCGTCGAAAAAAACGCACGATTCAAATCGCCGGCGGCATGATCATCGGAGATAACAAATGAATCCGGCAGCGACTAGAATTATCACTCATATCGGAAAATCTTGGCGGCATCACTTATCACTGCAAATGGCGACACTCGTAGTATTGGTGGCCAGTTTCGTCGTGATTTCTGGCGTGATCAACATCAGTTACAATTTACAACGGATCTTGACCCTTTGGGGAGAGTCCATGCAGGTCAGCGTTTACTTCAATGAATCCGCCACGGAACAAAATATCTCTGCCGTGCAAAAATTTTTGGATGAAGACCAGCAGGTAGAAAAACCCAAATATGTGACCAAAGAGGCGGCGCTGGGAGTTTTTAAAGAGCAAATGGCTAGCTACGCGCCGGATCTTCTCAATGACAAGGATCTGGCAAAGTTCGTTCCTTCCAGCGTTCAGTTTGGACTCAACAAGACTGTCGGCGCCAGTGAACAACTAGGGGTGATGAAATCCCTCTCTGACACCCTAAAAGTGATGGCTGGCGTGGAGGACGTGAGCTTCGGTCAAGAGTGGGTGAAAAGCTATTCCACCGTGACCCGCGTACTCACTTGGGGCGGCGGAATCTTTATCCTTATCATTTCGATCTCTGCCGCTTTTGTCATGGCGAATTCCATTCACAGTTCCATCGCCCAACGCCGAACCGAAATCGAAGTTTTAGAATTGGTCGGCGCCACAAGAAACTACATCCGCACGCCATTTGTTTGGGAGGGGGCACTGCTGGGCGGAGGCTCAAGCCTTCTTGCCTTGTTATTAAGCTTCGGCGGGTTCACAGCACTGAAAGATTATTTGCATGCACAGATCGCATTCTTGCAGCTGTCCTCGCAAATCCAATTCATCGGGCCGGGGATTATATTTGGAGTGATGACCTTTGGCGTCCTTGCCGGGGCCCTCAGCTCCTGGATCTGTGTGCGCAACATCAACGATGGATGGGCGGCCACTCACGCCACCAAATGATGATCAAAACACTTCTTCCTTTATTCTGCGCAATCACCATGGCCTCACCGAAAGTTTTCGGCGTCGTCGACACGGCTTTGCAGCTGGCGGAGCAGCTAGAGCAAGCCAAAAAAGAAATCGTCGAAAAAGAAGTGCGGCAACGTAAAGTGATGTCGTCCCTGTACGAAATCAATCGCAAGATCAAAAAAATCGTCACCGAAGAGTTCAACTTGGGCCAACAGCGAATGGCCTACGAAAACTCGGCGCGGGATTTAGCGATCAAAATTCTAGATCTGGAAGAACGACTGAAGGAACAAAAGGCCCGCTTGCGAGAGCGAATTTCTGCCATCTACAAATTGGGAGGCCAAGGGTTGGCCCGTCTGATCTTTTCTTCGTCCAGCTCCGCAGAGCTGGAAAAAAATCTGAAAATTCTGGGGATCATCGCCAAACACGATCTGGATGTGATTAAAGACTACGCGGCCACCATGAAAGAGCTTGAAGGCAAAAAAATCAAGTTCACTCAGCGCTTGGCCAAAATCAAAAGGCTCTCTGGCGCTATCAAAAACCAAGAGCAGCGCCTGGCCGCTGAGAACACCAGCAAATCAAAAATCCTGGAAAATATTCGCCAGTCCAAACAATTTTCAGTCGAGCGTCTGCATGGACTTCGCTCCAAATCAAGCCTGCTGACATCCCAAGATGACTCGGGTGTTTTGGATTTGCTTTTCCGGCCGTCTTTCTTCGAGAAGAAAAAGCTTCTGCCGGCCCCAGTCAGTGGTCCCGTCGTCAGAAATTTCGGAGTGATTCACGATGAGGAGCACAACCTCAACTGGTCGCAAAAAGGCATTCTGTTTTCTGTGCCCGTGAATACGCCGGTTAAAACTGTTTTCTCTGGAACTGTGGCCTACGCGGGCGAAGTTCCTGGCTATGGAAAAACCGTGATTATCGATCACGGAGATCACTATTATTCGGTTTATGGAAATAATCACGATGTGACGGTTTCTGTGAATCAAGAAGTGAAGCAGAATCAGGTGATCTCGCACTCGGGCCGCACGCAGGACTATGAAAGTGAAGCGGCCACCGATGGACTTTATTTTGAAATTAGACATTTCTCCGAACCCTATGACCCCAAGTCTTGGTTGAAAGGAACTTTATGAGGAAACCACTGAATGTGAATGGCCCGGCACGGAAAGCACTGATCGCGATATTCTTTATCGGGGTGGGGTTGCTGGCCAGTCGGCTGGATTGGTCCATCATGAAGGCGCAGGCCGAAGAGCGCTATGCGGATCTCCAAAATTTCAGCAAAGTTCTGAACTTGGTGCAGCAGTACTACGTGGAAGAGGTCGATAGCAAAAAACTGATCTACGGAGCCATCAAGGGCATGTTGCGGGAGCTCGATCCCCACACCAACTTTTTACCACCAGATATTTTCAAAGACTTCGAAACCGAAACTTCCGGCGAGTTCGGTGGACTGGGAATTGAAATCTCTGTGCAAAATGGAATACTCACCATCATTTCTCCGATTGAAGATGCTCCGGCTTGGGAAGCTGGAATCAAGCCCGGTGACAAAATCATTGCGGTGGATGGTAACTCCACCAAGGGACTTAGCTTAGTTGAGGCCTCGCAGTTCATGCGCGGAAAACGCGGTTCAAAAACCACTTTGACCATCGTCCGCGATGGCCAAGAAGAACCCTTCGACGTACCGATCACCCGTGGCAGTGTCAAAATCAGATCCGTGAAACCCACCGATCTGGAAGAGGGTTATCTTTACGTGAAAGTCACAAGCTTCATCGAAAACACCGCGCGGGATCTGGAAAAATCCCTGGAAGAAGAGCAGAAGAAATACTCCGGAATCAAAGGACTGGTTTTGGACTTGCGCCGCAACCCAGGTGGATTGTTAGACCAAGCAGTGAAAGTCGGCGATTTATTTTTAACCAACGCCACCATCGTTAGCACTATCGGTCGCGATCCCAAAAATAAAGAGATCGCCTCCACCACCAACCGCACGAAATACGCCGATTTCCCCATCATCGTGTTGATGAATGAGTACTCGGCCAGCGCCAGCGAAATCGTGGCCGGTGCTCTTCAAGATAATCATCGCGCCATCATCATGGGCCAAAAATCTTTCGGTAAAGGTTCAGTGCAGTCGGTGATCAAACTGGGTGACGGTTCTGGACTGAAATTAACCGTGGCCAGATATTACACTCCTAGCGGCAGGTCCATTCAGGCTGAGGGGATCATGCCCGACATCGAAGTGGAAGACGTGGATGTCGACGCATTTTCAAAAGCCATCGTGAAGAACAAATCCACCCGTGAAAAGGACATGAGCGGCCATCTGCTGTCAGAAAAAGAAAAGACGCAGAAAAAGTCCAAAGTGCTGAGCGCCAAAGATGCCAACGTCACCGCATGGTGGAAAGAGGCCGCATCGAAAAAGGATGACGCTAAGACTCCAAAAGAGAAATTGATCAGTGGAGACTATCAGGTCTACCAAGCCTTCAATTATATTAAGGCGTGGAAGATCATGAAGGGCATCGGTCAGCCAGCCGCGGCCCCCGCCGAACCCACCAAATCATTGTAGTTGAATTTGCCAAATCAACTGCTACCGTTAACCCAAAGTCTACCAACGGAGGGTTAACTTGAAGTTCATTTCTACGATTTTGGTGTTTTTTGCGATTTCTGCCCACGCCCAGTCGTTCACTGCCGGAAATCATTTTATTTCCCAGGTGATCTACGGTGATCTAGATGTTCAGTGCCACGATCCCGGGCACGGAATGCGAACGGCCTTTTTCCAATGCCAAGAACAAACTCTAGATCCAGCAGAATATTCCTATTTCACGGGTCCAAAGGTGCAGGCCGATCAAGTCCACCTGAAAGCCGTGTGGCAAAACGGACATCAAACAGGAACGAAAGACGTAGGTTACGCGGACGGAAAAAGCGTCGATGCCATCAATTTGTGGATTTCCACACTATTTCAGCGTCCGCTGTTGGACGAAGGCCTGAACAAAGTTTCATATGAGTTATCTAACTCGGGCAAAACCGTGGCCAGTGGCGAATTCGACGTCATGGTCGATGAGGCTGGAACTCTTCACTGTCCTCGTGGCTTCATTGATAGTTTTGTCAGCGCTGATTGTGACAATCAGTATTCCGTCTGTGACAGATATTTCCGGGATCATAACTACTGCAAGTAAATCCATCACTCAGAAAGTTGCATCCCTCCAGGGCAGCAACTTTCTGAGGTACCTCCAATTAGTTGGCAGAGTCCTTCAGTTTGGATTTTTCGACCTCTTTGACTTTGGCTGACTTGGTCAGAAAATCGACCACTTTTTCTTCGGTGATCATATATGTCAGGCGCTGAGCTTGTTCTGGGGCTGCATAAAACTCACGCACTTTTTCCACGTCCATGTTCATTTGTTTGGCGTAGGCGTCGATTTTGCTATCGACGTCCGCTTTGCTCCAACGCAAGTCGTGTTTTTGAGCGATGGCATCGATCAGGAATCCCGCGCAAATCATTTCTGTGGCGGTGGCGTTGAAATCGCCGTCCCATTTGCTGACGTAGTCACTGAACTCTTCGTCGGGCATCCCTTGGTCCATCATTTTCTTTTTCATGTCTTCAACCAAAGCTTTTTTCTGATCTTTCAACATGGTTGGTGGAACATCCACGGGATTGGTTTTGACCAATGCTTTCAACAGGCGATTTTTGACGTCTTGATCGATGCGACGAGCTTCAGACTCCTGCAAGTCCTTGCGGATGGTGGCGGTTAGCTCGGTCACGGTTTCTGTGGCGCCGATGGTTTTCAAGAAATCATCGGTGAGTTCTGGCAGGGATTTTTTCTTCAAGGACTTCAAAACCACGTCGAACTTCACTGGCTTTCCGGCTAAATCTTTGGAGTGATAAGGGTCTGGGAATTTCAAGTTCAGACTTTTGCTAGATCCAATCGCCATGCCGACGATGCCCTCTTCGAAACCATCGATGAAGGATTTCGAACCCAGCTCTAGAGAATGATCCACACCTTTTCCGCCCTGCAGAGGTTGACCGTCCACATAGCCGTCAAAGTCGACCACAGCGAAATCGCCCAGCTGTGCGGGACGATCTTCAAACACGGGAACGTACTCGGCTCGGGAAGAGCGAATATTGTCTAATACTTTAGAAACTTGCGCTTCGTCGAATTCAAATTTTTCTTTTTCGACGTCTAAGCCTTCATATTTTTTCAAAGTCACCTGAGGACGCACTTCAAAGTGCGCAGTGAAGGCAAAATCTTTACCTTCGGAAGGAGCATCAAACTCGAACTCAGGGTAGCTGACGGGATCCAAAGCTAGCTCTTTCAATGCTTCGTAGTAATGTTTTTGGATCAAGTCCTGTACTACGTCTTGTTTCACGCGATCGCCGTACATAGTTTTGATGGTGTTCAATGGAACTTTGCCCTGGCGAAAGCCCTTAATGGCGGCATCTTTTTGCACTTGCTTGAAGAGTTTTTCGAAAGCGGCTTCCACAGTGACAGCGGGAATTTCCACGTTCAGTTTACGCTCAAGATTGCTGACTTTTTCCAGATTGGTTTTCATGACTATGCTCCTAGGCCAAATTTGTCGGGAATGTAGGAGAATAGTGCGGTCTTAGCAAGCTAATAATGCAAAGCGCAATGATTCGGTTTCACAGCCCTGAGACACTCATCCTCCAATGGAAATCAATTTTGTTACAGGAAAAGGCGGAGTCGGTAAGTCGGCAGTGGCAGCGGCCCTGGCACTGAAGCGTGCACGCGCCGGATTTCGCACGATTTTGGTGGAGCTGGGTGATCAAAGCTATTTTCGTGATTATTTCTCGCTACCGTCCGTTGGATATCAAGCGCAGACCCTGGAAATCTCGGGGGTGAAGTTCGATTTGGCTCAGTGGTCGGGGCAAGAGTGTCTGAAAGAATACATACTTCATATTGTAAAAGTGGAAAGCCTCTATCGGCTGTTTTTTGAAAATGCGGTGACCAAGGCGCTCGTGAATGTGGCGCCGGCCCTCTCAGAGCTTTCGATTCTGGGAAAAATCACCAGTGGTCCGCCACGAAACGTAGGTCCGAAAATGCCCTACGATGTGATTGTCGTCGATGCCTATGCCTCCGGTCATTTCATGGCGTTGATGAATGCGCCCACGGGACTAGCCACGGCCATTCGCTTTGGTTCTATGGGTGAACAAGTCCGCTCTATCGGAAAAGTTTTGCACGATGCGAATTTATGCAAATTTTTTGTCGTGGCCCTACCAGAAGAGCTTCCTGTCGTCGAGGGCCTAGAGCTGGCTGGAAATATCAAAAAAGTCACCGGCCAGTCATCGAAGGTCTTGCTGAATCGCCTCCTGCCCTTCAGTCAGGAATTGAACGCAGATCTTACAGCGCATGCAGAGCCTGCGCTTAAAAACTTTTCCAATTATTTGCAAGAGCTTGAAGCCCGGCAGAAATCCATGCAAGAACGCATATTGAACAGTGGTCACGAAGCACAAAGTCTTCCTTGGATTTTATCCTCTGATGCCAAAGAGATCATTGAGCGGTTGTCGCGGGAGTTGCAAGCATGATTCAAACGCTGGATTCCGCCAAAGTTTTAATCTGTGTCGGCAGCGGAGGCGTCGGGAAAACTACTTTGGCAGCGGCTTTGGGGTTTTTGGCGGCCAAGCGCGGTCGCCGAGTTTTGGTGTTGACCATAGATCCTTCACAAAGATTAAAGACGACGCTGAATCTCTCTGACAGCGGAGACATCTCGGTTTTGCAGCACGCAGATCTTCGTGGAAAACTTTCGGCCGCGGTGATTGATCCGAAGAAAACCTTTGATGAATTCGTCGCCCGCGCGGCCAACAAAGATGACCTGGTCAAAAAAATCGCCAACAATAAACTTTATCAACAGTTATCCACCACTCTCAGTGGTTCACAAGAATTCACCGCGCTTGAAAAACTATATTCGTGCTACGAATCTGGCGAGTACGACCTCATCATTTTGGACACGCCACCGACGAAGCATGCCATCGATTTCTTACAAGCTCCGCAAAAGCTGTCGACGATTTTTAATGAGGGCGTGGCCAAATGGTTCAGACATTCTGAAGGCAGTGGATCCTTTCTGTCCAACATCGTGCACGCGGGGACTAAGCAAGTGTTGCGTGTCCTAGAGTCCATGACCGGTTCCGAGTTCATGCGCGAACTCAGTGAATTTTTTCAAAGCATCCAATCTTGGCAGGCCAAGTTGGAAGAGCGAATCAATTCCGTGCATCGACTTCTAGTGAATCCCTCCACCCACTTCTGTCTGGTCACAAGTTTCGACCAAGCCAAACTGAAAGAGGCCGCCTACTTTGGGCGGGAAATTCGCAAAGGCGGATATTCACTGACTTCGGTGGTCATCAATCGGGCATTACCCAGCTGGTTGCTGGAAACGCCAACGGGTTTTAGCGCAGGCGCAGCAACGCCAGTGGCGCAGAAATTCAATGAAATGAAGAACTACTATCAAGCTCGTGATCAGTTTTACCAGACCTTCGCGCAGGGCCTGATCGCGGAAATGAAAAACAAAGATTTCGTCTTTCGCATCCCAGAATTTGATCGTGATATTTCCAATATCAAAGATGTTGCGGAATTGGCGCACTTGATTGAATCTAATGAAAGCCTATGAAGAACCTGAAAGTACTTCTATCACTGCTGGTATTTCTATTTTTTTCGGGATGCGTTCATTTTCCACGAATGTCGTCTGCGGAAAATACAGATCCGGCGCTAAAAATTCAGATGCAGACTCGTTTGGACGAGGCCGAAAAGGCCCTAGAACAGCAGAATTATTCTCAGGCTAGCGAGCTATTTTCCCAGTTTGAAAAAGAATACCCGCATGGGATGTTCCTGAATCGCTCTAAAATGGGCCATGGGCAAGCGCTCTCTGGCGAGGGAAAAAATGCCGAAGCGGCACAGATTTTTCACGAGGTCATTGATTCGTCGTTGGGCTCTCAACCAGAAGTGGTGGCTTTAGCTAGCTACTATTCTAGCTTTTGCTATGAGGCTTTGGGCGACGAAGCGAAAACCTACGCAGCGCTGAGCGACGCTAAAGGCTTAGAGGCGCAACTGCCGCCTGAGGTGGCGAAGGCGCAACTGCCGGCGCGTTTAGCAGCTTACTACAATCGGGCGGGCGATTTGGACACCGCAAAAAAATATTTTCATATAGCTGAAAAGGGAATCTCTAGCGCATTTCGGCAGGACGGCAATGATGTTCGGTCGGCGAAAGCGAAGACTCTGTATTTGATGGGCGAACTTTCGTCCAATCAGTTGTCCATTGAAAATATGCAGTCGCAGATGGACACGTTGGCACTGATGCAGATTTTCCTCATGCGCGCAGTGGAGATCAACGACCCGCAATGGTCGGCTTTGGCGCTAAAGAACTTGCAAGGGAATTACAAAGATTTATGGAACACCATTGCTAACATTCCAAAGAACAAAGCGCTGGACGCCTTCGCCGCCGAGCAAGAGCAAAATGAAGCCCGAGTCCACTCCTGGGGAGAAATTCTAGAGCTCATCCAAAGGCTGAAAGTTTATCGCGAGGCCGTCACCACGCCAGGCAATCAATTTGCGCACGATCTTTTTGCCTTTCTAGAGCAGATGGAAACACAGGCGCAGGAGCAGCTAGCGACCGCAGGTACTATGCCATTGACCCCGGAAGCTCAAAAGCGGCAAAGTTTACACCGTGAAGGGACTATTCGTGACGGCAGCCGCACTGAAGCTCCGCACGAAGATCCCAATATGCAAGGACATTGAATGATCAACTCAAAGCTGCACCAACATTTCTGTGCCCAAAACAATCGTCTGTCAGACTGGTATTGCTCTAAAATTAAAAATATCTCTTACCCAATTTATTCGAGCTACGACATTCGCGATTCGGGTTTTAAAATTTCCAATGTGGACGCCAATATTTATCCGGCGGGCTTCAACAACATCTGCCAAACCGATCGCGATAACGCCGGCGATCTGGCCAAAAAATATTTAGGCCATCATTACAAGTCATCGAACAAAATTTTACTGCTGACGGAAGAACACACCAACAATCCCTACTACTGGGACAATGTCGCTAGCATCCGTGGCATTTTGCTAGAGGCCGGAAAACAGGTGCTGGTGGCCATTCCTAAAAAAATCGATCAGCCCCTTCTGCTGAAAAGTGCCAAGGGCGTCGAAGTGGAAGTGCACTCGGGCTTTGGCAGTTCCAGCCAGGTGCAGAGCTTTCAGCCGGATCTTGTGATTTCTAATAACGATTTTTCGCAGGCACAAGAAGAGTGGGCCGAAAGCATTCATATTCCGGTGAATCCGCCTCGGGGAATGGGTTGGTTTCAGCGCAAGAAAAGTCGCTATTTTAAATTTTACAATGAGTTGGTCACCGAATTTTCCCAGCTGTCAGAGATGGATCCATTCCTGATGAATGTGAAAACTGACTTCTTCGCGGGCTTTGATGCCGAAGATCCCCAGTCTTTGCAACGCCTGGCCCAAGCCGTGGACGCGATGATCGAATCGATTCGTGTCGAATATGAAAAAAGAAAAATCTCTAGCCAGCCTTTCGTGTTCGTCAAAAACAACGCGGGAACTTACGGTCTGGCGGTGATTCGTGTCGGTAGCGGCAAAGAAATTCTGGAATGGAATTATAAAGCCCGAAAAAAAATGAAAGCAGCCAAAGGTGGCCGTGACGTGGAAGACGTGATCATTCAAGAGGGCATTCCCTCCCGAGTGCAAAACGAAGGCTCGACTGCAGAGCCCGTGATCTACATGATTGGCAGTGACTTGGCCGGGGGCTTCTTGCGTTCCCACTCGGAAAAAAATGCCACCGAGTCTTTGAACTCTCCGGGCGCTGTTTTCAAGCGGCTTTGTGTGTCTGATTTGAATGTCAGTTTAGACAGTTATCCACTAGAAAACGTCTATGGCTGGAGCGCACGCCTGGGGTTGCTAGCCATCGGGATGGAAGCTCAGGAAATGAATGTGGAGTTCGTGCAGTTTCAAAACAACTGCAAAGACTAGTTTTCCCCAGACCAAAGTCGGACCAGCCTTTCGGTTTTCATAATATTTGATAGTCTAAAGCCTGAGGTGATCTATGCGCATTTTAGCGGTTGGCGTGTTTCTGTTTGTCTTTTTTGCCGTTGGCTTTATGGTGACGAAAAATTCGCCTCAATTCCCGCAGTCCGCCGAACAAGCCAGTAAGACATCTTCCCGCGATCCCGCAGCCATTCGTAAAGTCTATGACTTCAGCCAGTTGGATGGAAATGCTCTGGATCAAGCCTCCAAACAAAGACTGGTTTCCGGAGCCAAAATGTACAAAGAGGCCGAAGAGATCGGCATTGAGCTAGGTCACTTCGTGCTCAAAGGCGCCGATGGACAAAAGGCTTTTGCCTGTCAAAAATACTCCCACATCGTTTTACAATTTGAAGGCGATGGCTCTGCTTCCAATGGCGAAAAGCCCAGCATGGAAGTCGAGGGCAGTTGTGAAATATCTTCCGCGGACGTGAACTCAATATCGCCGCTGTGGATTCCCGTGGCGAAAATTTTAGGTGAACCGGTGGCCGACGGCGAATTCGATTTTCGCGATGGTCACCCGGTGAAAGTGCGCTTCGCCAACGTCAACCAAGAGTGGCCCACAGCTTGGCGCTTGCGCGGAGTAAAGCTGATCAATCAATCCGATCCCGAAAAGGAAGTCAGTATCGTCGACAAAGAGATCCAACAGTTCTCTGACCGCCCGTTCGTGGTGAACTTTAAGTAGGCGCTGGCCTGATTTTGCGTGGCTGATAAGCAATCAGGTAGAGCGCTTCTAATATATTCTGCTCAATATAGCGAACCACTGTTTTGAATTCACGACCCCAAGTCAACACCCGCGAGTAAAGCAGTAAAGCCCAGAACTTCCTACGGTTTTTCTTGCAGCCCACAGGGCTTTTCCTCCGTTCGTCCGGGGCACCGCCCGCGAGCGGGAACTGACGTAATATTTCTTGCGCGATATGGCCGGCGACCACTCGAAAAAAATTCTGTAGGTCTCTTCGGTGATAACCTCTAACCAAAAAATGCAGATGATTTCCACAGATGGCGGCTCTGTAAACACGTACGTGAAATCTCCGACTGGCTTTGGCTACAATCCGCAGGATCAGCGGGCGGTGCCTCAGCAAAGATCTTGACCCCAGCGCTAGCTCGGAGCGCAAAGTGATGTGCAGAGGCTTTCTGGTGTCCATAGGTCTGCGGCCGCGCCGACGACCGAGCGAGTGAGCTCCACCGTGTTCCTTTTTTACTGGTTTTAAAAAACTGAGTTGTTTCATGCACGAGGATAGGATGCAATTTCGTGCCGACCGGGCGGTGCCCCCGAAGGAGTAGTAGGACACTTCGTGTGTCCGAGACTCGGTAGTATGAGGGTGACATTTCATTGCCAACCTACTGCCGGTCAACGTAAGCGCCTTTTGACTCAGCTAAGTTTCAATATCGCAGATTAGAGCCACTCAATCACACTGACTTTTATTCGCTAGAAAATCTAGAGAAATTCGGACGACCCAAAAGTCAGGGCTTACTACCTCCGTTTGGAGATGCAAACTTGGCCAATGTTTCTTGCCCAATCCGATAAGCATCGGCACGACTCATTTTAATAATTTCTTTCATCGAATAAGTTCTTAGTGCACTGAGAATTACATTGTAGCCAAGACAGTAGCCTGCACGATAAGCTCCATGCTCAGTAAGTCCCGATGACAACATAAACCATGTCCCATAGGCGGTCTCAACTTGCTGTTCGTTCCCCTTTGAGTCCTCGATATATGATTTTGCCCATGCTTGGATGTTTTCGGGTGTGCATTTTGCGGCAAGAACCTTTTCCATAAAAATATTTGTTAAATCTGAACCTGGGTTGAGCAATTGGCTATTTACCTGTGCCAATCCTTCATCCCACAAAGGACCCCAGAAAGAAGCAGTTGAGGGATCTCCTGAGCCAAAATCCGAAAGAATGTAATGAATCGCGTGAGTGAACTCATGTGACATCAGAACTGGCATGTTATTTACGAGCAAGGCTCCAGGCCTGAGATCTGGTTTTTGACCAATTAATGCAATCATATCCATTCCGAACATCGCGTAGACATGACCATGGATTTTTTTGACTTGTCCGTTAAATTTATTGAGTGAAGGAATGGCCATCACGGTGACCGCTGAAAGGTTGGCCTCAGGATAAGAGGCTGCCAACTGGTCAATGATTGGTTTTCCTTGAGTCTCGAACAAGTCAAATTGCCTCTGAATTTCTGCCGAATTTGCAAAAAGAAGAGGGAACCATTTTTGAGCTAAACTTCTTCTTTCAGAATCAAGTTTTGTCTGATCATCGCCTGCAATGATGTGAAGATAAACTTCTGGAGCCAGGGACTCGACATCTTTGATCCATGCATTGATTTGCTCATCCAGGGACAAATTAGTGCCATCGGTAATAAATTTTCTGAAACCCTCAGAGAGTGAACGATACTCTGGGGAGGTTGATTGAGCTTGAGCAAATTGGCAGATCAGAAGGATCGAAATAAAAGTAAATTTTTTAATCAAATCCCCCCCCCTTTTGGAAGACCGTTACTTAATTTATCCCTAACCTTTTCACCATTTCTTGATTGTGATAGGCCTAGATAGCGCAACTTCAACAGGTTTTAATAAATTTTTACCTTAAGTAAACTGCCGCGCCAATTCCACGAACGTGCGAACCAAAACTCCACTAGCGCCTTTTTTCGGGCAATATGGCAATCGTCCACCCACAGCCCAAGCTGTTCCAGCGATGTCGAAGTGAGCCCAAGGAATTCCCTCTTCCACAAACTGTTCCAGGAATGCCGCTGCTGTTGCAGAGCCAGCACCTTTTCCCGCAGAAATATTCGAAAGATCCGCGAAGGTGCCTTTCATGTCTTTGGTGTGATGGTCGACCAAAGGCATGCGCCAAACGAGCTCGCCCGTTTTGTCGGCGGCGGCTTGGATTTTTTTGCTCAAAGCTTCATTTTTGGTGAAAAAACCAGTGTGAGTGTTGCCCAAAGCAACGATGATCGCACCTGTGAGAGTCGCCGCATCCACCATCATCTGTGGAGCTTGTTCTGAGCCGAAGCAGAGTGCATCGGAAAGAATCAGTCGGCCTTCAGCATCGGTGTTATTCACTTCAAAAGTTTTTCCGTTACGAGCGGTGTGCACATCGCCAGGTTTAGTGGCAGATCCACCGGGCATATTTTCAGTGGAAGGAACTAGCGCAATGGCGTTCACTTTCAATTTCAGTTTGGCGATGGCTAGAAAGCCGCCCAAGACGTTGGCTCCGCCGCACATGTCGTATTTCATTTCTTCCATAGCCGCGCCGGGTTTTAAGCTGATACCGCCGGAGTCAAAGGTCAAACCTTTGCCCACAAATACAATTGGTTTTTTCGTCTTAGCTGCGCCATTGTAACGCAAAATAATGAAGCGTGGTTCTTCGTGGGAACCGCGGGCTACGCCGTAAAGACCGCCCATTTTTTCTTTTTTAATGCGGGCGCGGTCCCAGATCTCAGTTTTCACGCCAGTGCCTTTAACGGCCTCAACAATCGAATCGGCCAAATTTGTCGGAGTCATCAGGTTGCCGGGCAAATCACCCAAGCGGCGGGAAAAATTCACACAGCCGGCTAAAACTTCCGCTTCGTTGAAAGCCTTCTTCAGAGATGCATCTGCGGCAAATTTACTAACTAAAGAAACGCGGATCTCTTTGGCCGCCGCTTTTTCGTCATCTTTCTTCTTCGATTTTAATTCGTCAAAATTGTAATCACTCAGCAGAAGACCTTCGACAAAAGCTTGTGTCGCCGCCGATAAATCTTTCTTTCCAAGACCGGTGCCATCCCACTGCACACAAATGTCGGTGGACTTCATGGCTTTTATACACGAATGGAAACCCGCAGCCATTTGTCGGAAGCTTTCTGGCTTTCGGTCAGAACCCAATCCTAGAACCACGACATTGGAATAACCATCAACAGAAACAGAACGAAACACACAGGTCTCTTGCGCTTTGCCAGTGATCGTATGATCGTCCACCGAAGCCTGCAGAGTTTTCTGGGCACTCGCTGAGGAAAGTTTAGCTCCAGACGATTTTTGAGATTTCACCGAAGAAGAAAACACGACCAAGGTCGAGCCCGCAGAAGGTTTGTGAGTCTTCACCAGTTGAAGTGTCAGATTTTTCATCGAAAGCCATCCTTTTCTTAAAAGGAACCATTCGGTTCCATGCGCCAATTTGAAGCAAAAGTTCTAACATAGGCTCAATTTTGGATAAAGTACTTTTCCAGACCAAGGATGATTAAGGTCCGGCCCGAAAAAACCGAAAGATCCATTAGAGACAACAAGGAGACCACCGTGCCACTAATTCCATACGTCATCGAGCAGACCGCGCGAGGCGAGAGAAGCTATGACATTTATTCGCGATTGCTGAAGGATCGTATCGTCATGTTGGGCAGCCAAGTGACGGATGAAGTGGCCAATGCTCTCATTGCTCAATTCCTGTTTTTGGAAGTGGACAATCCTGAAAAAGACATTCATCTCTATATCAATTCCCCGGGTGGTAGCGTCACAGCAGGTATGGCCATCTACGATGTCATGCAATATGTGAAATGCGATGTAGCCACCTTCTGTCTGGGAATGGCGGCCAGCATGGGCTCTTTGCTCTTGCAGGCCGGCACTAAAGGCAAGCGCTACGCCATGCCAAACAGCCGCATCATGATCCATCAGCCTCTCATCGCAGGTGGCGGACTGACAGGGCAGATCACTGACATCGAAATCACGGCCAAAGAGCTGATTAAGACGAAAGAAAAGCTGACACAAATCTACGTGACCCATACCGGACGAGACTACGATTTCTTGGCCAAAAATATGGAGCGGGATTATTATTTAAGTGCGCAGGAAGCCAAAGAGTTCGGTTTGGTGGACAATGTTGTAGAGTTCAAGAAATTGAGCAAAGGATAAATTGCGATGAGTAACGGAAAAGACAGCGGCTCGCTTCGTTGTAGTTTTTGCGGCAAGGGCCAAAAAGAAGTCAAAAAACTGATCGCAGGACCAGGCGTTTACATCTGTGACGAGTGCATAGACCTTTGCAACGACATCATCGACGAAGAGCGCGAAAAAGAGACCGCGGTCAAAGGCACCTTCAAGGTGCCAAAACCAGCGGACATCAAAACCTACCTGGATGATTTCGTCATCGGCCAAGTGCAAGCGAAAAAATCCTTGGCAGTGGCAGTGCACAATCACTACAAGCGCATCAACGCCACCACTGGCAGTAAAAAATCCCAAGAAGTGGAACTGGCAAAATCCAACATTATGCTGATCGGCCCTACGGGCTCTGGCAAAACTCTTCTAGCACAAACTATCGCTCGAATTTTGAACGTTCCATTTGCTATGGCAGATGCGACGACGCTCACTGAAGCGGGCTATGTGGGCGAAGATGTGGAAAACGTGGTCTTGAATTTGCTTCAGGCTGCGGACTACGACATCGAAAAATGTCAGCGGGGAGTCATTTATGTCGATGAGATCGACAAAATTTCCCGCAAATCTGAAAATCCTTCCATCACCCGCGACGTGTCAGGTGAGGGCGTGCAACAGGCATTGTTAAAAATTCTCGAGGGAACGGTGGCGAATTTGCCTCCGAAGGGTGGTCGGAAACATCCTCAGCAAGAATTCATTCAAGTGGACACCTCCAACATCCTTTTCATCTGCGGCGGAGCTTTCGTTGGCCTAGAAAAAGTCATCGACAATCGCACTTCCAATCGCGTGATGGGAATCGGTGCTGACATTAAAACTCAAAAAGAAAAAGACAATTCGGAAAACATCCTCCGAAAGGTCGAGCCTGATGACCTAGTTAAATTCGGTCTGATCCCAGAATTCATCGGTCGTTTGCCGGTGATTGCGGTCCTAGACCCTCTTGAAGAAAAAGCCTTGATCGATATTTTGGTGCAACCGAAGAATGCAATTACGAAACAATATCAAAGGCTTTTCGCCATTGATGGGGTGGCGTTAAAATTCACCGAGGATGCACTGAAAGCGATCGCGCAAGAAGCTTTGAAGCGCAAAACCGGTGCCCGCGGTCTGCGCGCAGTCATAGAACATTCAATGCTAGAGATCATGTTCGAAATTCCTTCCATGTCGAACGTAAAAGAATGTATCATTAGCGATAAGGTTATCAGTGGAACTGATAAACCCAAGTTAGTGTACAAGACTGAGGAGGAAATGCGCGCGGCAGCCCTTGAGAAAGAAAAGAAGGATTCTGCTGAAAGCGCATAACCGAAACCGCCCTTAAAAGCGTCCTCTGCATGTAGACCCACTTGCGGTTTAAACCACAAGTAACATAACCAAGGAGGGGTCCATGTCCGAGGGCGACAGCAAATCTACAGGTAAAACAGCTAGTCAATCCAGTCAGTTGCCTCTATTGCCATTGCGGGATTTGATCATATTCCCGCACATGATGATGCCGCTGTTCGTGGGCCGCGAAAAGAGCATCAACGCTCTTGAAGAGGCCATGAGCAAGCAAACGGACATCGTTTTGGCCGCGCAAAAGGACGCCAAAACAAACAACCCCGAACCCAAAGACATCTATAGTATTGGAACTATTGGTACTATTATCCAACTCCTGCGCCTGCCGGATGGCACGGTGAAGGTGTTGGTCGAGGGCAAGCGCCGGGTACGAATTAAGAACTTCGTGGCCAATGAGGCCTTCTTCGTCGTGCAGACGGAAGAGATCGGCGAAGACCAATCCAGCATCGTAGAGACCCAGGCTTTGGTCCGGTCAGTGAAATCGACCTTCGAAACCTACGTGAAATTGAACAAACGCATTCCACCAGAAATTTTGATGCGAGTATCAACGATCGAACAGCCCGGCGAATTAGCCGACATCATCGTGGCGCAACTGAATCTGAAGTTGGAAGAGAAACAAAAAGTCCTAGAGATCTTGGATGCCGGTAAACGCTTAGAGCATCTGCTGAACACGATGACAGGCGAAATCGAAATTCTGGAAGTGGAAAAGAAAATCCGCAGCCGCGTGAAAAAGCAAATGGAGCGCTCGCAAAAAGAGTACTACTTAAACGAACAAATGCAGGCGATCCAAAAAGAGCTTGGCGAAAAAGACGACTACCAAGAAGAGCTGCGAGAGCTCGAAGAAAAAGCCAAGAAAAAGAAAATGTCCAAAGAAGCGACCGAAAAGATCATGAAAGAAATCAAAAAACTGAAAATGATGTCGCCGATGTCCGCCGAAGCGACGGTCGTACGCAACTACATCGATTGGATGTTGGCTTTGCCATGGCAGGAATACGCAGAAGAGCGCCATGACGTGGCCTTTGCTGAAGAAGTGTTGAACGAAGATCACTGGGGCCTGGAAAAAGTCAAAGAACGCGTGTTGGAATACTTGGCTGTTTTGGCCATTGCCGAAAACATGAAGGGTCCAATCCTCTGCTTAGTGGGACCTCCGGGGGTTGGTAAAACTTCCTTGGCCCGTTCGATCGCACGTGCCCTGAATAAACCGTTCGCCCGCATTTCCTTGGGTGGCGTTCGTGACGAAGCTGAAATTCGCGGTCATAGAAAAACTTACGTGGGCGCAATGCCAGGAAAAATCCTGCAGGCGCTTCGCAAAGTGGACAAAGGAAATCCCGTCATGTTGCTGGATGAAATCGACAAGATGGCTTCTGATTTCCGCGGTGATCCAAGCTCTGCCATGTTGGAAGTTTTGGATCCAGAGCAAAATTGCAATTTCCAAGATCACTATTTGGAAGTGGAATATGATTTATCAAAAGTGATGTTCGTTGCTACAGCGAACTCGCTGCATACGGTGCCGCGGCCACTGCTAGATCGTATGGAGATTATCAGTCTTGAAGGTTACACAGAGACTGAAAAATTCCACATCGCGCTTCAATACTTGGTCAGCAAACAGCTCGAAGCCCATGGTTTGAAAGATCGCAAAGTGCAATTCCAAGACGCCGCGATCAAAACCATCATCCGCTTCTACACCAAAGAGGCTGGCGTGCGAAATTTGGAGCGCCAAATCGCCAATGTCTGTCGAAAAGTGGCCCGTGATATCTTGAGACAAGAAGCCATCGCCGAAATGGGTGGCAAAAAAGGCTCTAAGAAAAAGGCGGCAGCTGCGAAAACAGCTAAGACTGCGATCAAAACGACGAAGGCTGGAAAAATCACCACTTATGTGATCAGCCCTAAGAAGGTTTTGGAGCTTCTGGGACCTGAAAAATACAAATTCGGTAAGATCGAAGTGCAAAACGAGATCGGACTCACCAACGGTATGGCGTGGACCGAAGTCGGCGGAGATCTTCTAGCCGTCGAGGTGAACGTCGTTCCTGGCCGAGGCAAATTCACCGTCACGGGCCAACTGGGCGATGTGATGAAAGAGTCTTGCTCGGCAGCAATGAGCTATGTGCGCTCTCGCGGACCACTCTTTGGCTTGGAAAAAGAGTATTTCCAAAACATCGATCTGCACATCCATTTGCCGGAAGGTGCGACTCCGAAAGACGGACCGTCGGCAGGTATTGCGCTGACCACTTCTATCGTGTCGGCGATCATGAAGATTCCGGTGAAGCGCACAGTGGCCATGACCGGAGAGGTCAGCCTACGTGGTAAAGTGCTAGAGATCGGCGGTCTTAAAGAGAAGATCATGGCGGCTCACCGGGGCGGCATTAAAACGATCATATGTCCTAAGGAAAACGAAAGTGATTTGAAGGAGATTCCAAAAGAAATTTTGAAAGATCTGAAAATCATCTTGGTGGATCACGTGGATCAAGTTTTGGTGAATGCGCTGGATATCAAGAGCCCTCGCGATCTTTTCAAAGAGATCCGCGAAAAGGACCTTGGAATCAAAGCCAACTTCACAGGACATGCTCAACAGACACATTGACCGTGCGCGATCAAACGGCTGGATCCTTCGTTGTTCGGTCGCTCGCTTGTGCGG
>JABDFK010000015.1:4417-43138 GCA_013286585.1 Deltaproteobacteria bacterium | reverse complement strand
CCCATCGTCGAAGGAGACATCACTAAAAACGGCCCGGCCACCGTGCTCCTCGAAAACGTCACCGAATTTAAACTTCGTTATATCAACACCTACAAAGAAGACTGGGTCAGCGAGTGGAACACTAAAACCGGTGATGCCAGCAGCAAAGGGGTTTTTCCCGAATCCGTCGAAATTTCTCTGGCGATCAGCAAGGGCGAAGGCGACAAGAAGAAAAAGATTTCGATGCAGATCATTGCGCCGATTCGTTTTCCTAATAATCCCCCCACTCAGAACAATGGGCAACCTGGCCAACAAGCGCCACCTCCAGGAGTTGGCCCATGAATCCGTTTTCTCTTTTGACCACCGGAACTAAACGCAGTGTCAGCGTTTCGCCTGCCAGCCGTGTCGGCGTTTCGCCTGCCAGCCGTGTCGGCGTTTCGCCTGCCAGCCGTGTCGGCGTTTCGCCTGCCAGCCGTGTCGGCGTTTCGCAAAAATCAGAGAAGGGAATCGCGCTGATCTTGGCCATGTTCACCATTATTTTGGTGAGCTACCTAGCCACAGAACTTGCCTATGAGACCAACGTTGAATATCTGGTGAACTCGGCCGCGATCCAAAGAGTGAAGTCCTACTATGCCGCCCGTGCGGGCGTGGAAATTTCTTTGCTACGAATTAAAATCTATTCGCAAGTGACCTCGCAACTTTCGGCGCAAGCCAAAGGCATGGTGAAGCAGGACTTACTGGATATGATTTGGAAGATGCCATTTTCTTGGCCGCCACAAGTCCCCGGAGAGCTCAATCAAGTGCAAAAAGAAATGATTGATGACAAGACGAAACTAAGCCCCATGGATGCGGCTTACATGACCGTGATTTCCGATGAAGGTTCAAAGATCAATGTGAATGGTCTTTGGGGACCCAGCAAGAGCACACGGGATCTTACCTACCAGCAATTATTGCGAATTTTTCAGGATAAAATTCGCGATGATGAAAAATGGGCCCGGGCCCACCAGGACCTTCGTCCGGAGGAGCTCATCAATAATCTAGAGGATTGGGTTTCCCCGAGTGGTCAGAGCGCTAAAGGCGGCGATAAAACTTCGAAATTTTCCTCGCTCGGCCAAGGATATCCCCCCAACCGAGGCTTTCGTACCGTGCGAGAAATTCTGCTGGTTCCCGGAATGCTCGAGGACTATTTCTCTTTGCTAGAGGATCAAATCACCGTTTTTGGCATGAACGCCATCAATCCGAACAACGCCAGCAAAGAGATTTTGATGGCCATCGATCCCGCCATCACCAGCAAGGTGGCCGATGAAATCATCAAGCGAAGGGATGACAGCGCTGCTGGTGGCCCATTTAAGGATGCTGCTGATTTTTGGGCCTTCGTCACCAACCAGGGTGCCCGGATAGATCCCGGTGTACAAAAGACCATTCCAATTATTACGGATGCGGTCTACAATTTTAGAATCACTTCCACCGGTTCATTTAAAAACAGCACCTCAGAAATCACCGCCGTCGTGTATGACTTAAATAAGTCGTCCACGCAAGGATACAGCCTGCTCAAAGCTGATTATATTCCTCCTAATAATGCATCTGCTGGAACCCCTCCTCCCAGCGGGGGCGCAAATAACAATAATTCTTCTACCAAAGGCCCCCCCCGAATTGTATATTGGAGCGAGAGATAGCGCTCTGAAATCTAACGGACAAGGATGTTTGCGAGATGAAGTCTGTCGGAATTGATATTGGATCGGCCAGCATCAAAGTGGCCGAAGTGGTACAGACCAACAAAGGCTTGGTCGTCAGCCAATTTAATGAATTCACTCTTGGCCAAAATCCTGGATTCGACCCCAGCATTGAAATCATCGAATATCTTCGCACAGTTTCCGCACAGTATAGTTCCGAACCCACGCGAATCGTGGTCGGCCTTCGCCAAGAGATGGTGTCGGTTCGCAATAAAATTTTCCCCTTCTCTGATCGCATAAAAATTTTGAAAAGTCTTCCCTTCGAGCTGGAAGAAGATCTTCCTTTCTCTCCGGAAAATGCGGTCTATGATGCCAAGATTGTTAAAACCATGGGTTCTTCGGCAGAGGTTTTAGCCTGTGCCGCTCCGAAACTTCGCATCACCGAACTGCTAGAGAAAATGCGCGAGGCCAATTTGGACATCGCTCTGCTTTCTGCTGAAGGTGTGGCACTTGCCAACTGCTGGGAACGCTGGAACGAAGCACCTCAAGACGAGGCTAAGACGGCCTTGCCTTTGGAAGGTGATGACCGACCACAAAGAGATGTGCAGATACTTTTGGACATCGGCCACACAAGAACTCTGGTGTGCGCTTTTGAAAATCAGCATCTGATCGGCGTACGTTCTATTTTCTGGGGTGGAAAATTCCTGGCCGAAGCCATCATGCGAAAATACGAACTGCCTTACATTGAAGCCCTTAAAGTCGTGCAGACGAAGGCGTTCATCCTCTTGACCGAAGAAAATTCGTCTTACGATCAAATCATATTCTCTCAGGCGATCACTGATGGATTAAGGGATTTAGCTCGTGACGTGCAGATGACCCTGCTTGAATTTCAAAGTGAATTGAATGGCCGGATTGTCAGTGTCTCTTTGGCGGGGGGTGTTTCGCGCATTCCCAATATCAACGGATATCTGACTCAAGTTTTAGAAGTGCCAGTGAACCCGGTGCAAATCTTAAGTGGAAATTTCACCACCTCTTTTTCAGCCACACCTCATGTTGATTCTACTTGCGGGGTGGCCCTGGGCTTAGCTATTGAAGGTTTGAAAAAACCGCGCAACCCGGCGCTGAATTTTTTGAAACATGAATTTCAGAAACAAAACCAACGCTACCGAGCCCTCTGGGAACAATGGGGTGGTTTAGCCAAATTGATCGCAATCGTATTTGTCACGTTCACTGCGTATGCGGTGATTCGCGATCAAGTGGCTTCTTCGCTGGTGGAAAAATCCACGGAAGCTCTGAAGGTCCAAGCTAAAGCTGTGGCCCGCCTGCCAGGAAAACAAGCCAATGAAACCGGAGTCCGAAAATTCATCAAAGAGCAACACGGGCGCTCGCAGGCGGTGAAAGCAGTACAGGGTTTAGTCAAAATGAACTCGGCTCTCGATATTTTGCGCAAAATCAGCGAGTCCACTCCTAGCCGTAACAGCAATAGCGTGGTGATTCAAAAGTTGAACATTCAGAATCAGCGCGTAGAAATCGAAGGCACCGTCGCCCGAGCCCAGGAGCTTGGCCCATTGCAGGCGGCACTGGCAGGCCTATCCATCTCTGGCAAAGTAGAGACCATTCGCTCTAGTCTGCCAGCCGTATCGGCGTATCGCAGCACCACTGGTGGAGTGCCCTTTGCCTTTGGCTTCAACGTGGATCGAAATGTCAGCACAGGAATGGTGACAAAATAAATGGCTAGTTTCGAAGACGTCAAAGAAAGATTCAAATCCGAAGCCAACCAACTCTGGGAAAAAATCCAAGAGAGTTCGGCCTATCATCGAGTCAAAGATCGTTTCGAAAATTTAAGTCCTATGGCACAGAAGGCTTTGTTGGCTTCGGTGGCCTTGGTGATTTTTTTGGCGATCATGTCTTTTCCGATGTCCTCTTTCTGGAGTGGCTCGGATTCTCTAGCCACCTATGAAGCTCAGCGTGGCTTGATTCGTGATCTGTTCAAAGTTCAGCAAGACTCTCAAGGGAATTTGGGTATGGATCCAGCTCCGCCTGTTGAGTCTTTGAAAAGTCGCATCGATGATACTCTTCGCCAGCTGCAACTGCTGCCCGAGCAAATCACCGGTGTGGGCGACACGGACCTGCCTAGTAATATTCCTAAGGACCGCATCGATGGATCGCTGAAGGTAGCGCTGTCCAAACTCAATGTTCGGCAGATTGTCGATGTCGGACATCAAATCGCCAGCATTCATCCTGCCATGAAAATGGTGGATCTGCTGATCAGTGCGAACTCTCAGGATCCTAAATATTTCGACGTGGTTTATAAGTTCATCACTCTGAAAATTCCAATTTATATCCCGCCGCCTCCGGAGGAGGATCCCGCGGAAAAAACTAAAAAGGGCTCTAAGACCGCTAAAAAATCCACAGAGCCAAAAGCAGGAGCCGACGAGTGAAGCACATCTCCAATGCCTTTCGCTGGCTGAAATCCAATAAATCCATCATCGTGGTTTTCTTTGGCTCTATCTTGCTGTGGACGGCACTGATCTTTCCCTTCGGCGACCTTTCCGATTTGCTCAGCTCTAAAGTGGCGGAGCTCACGCAAAATCAACTGTTTTTGCAGTTTTCAAATTTACAGGTTTCCCTGTGGCCCTTCGGTTTAAAATTCAGTGATGTGAGTGTGGACTCCCCGATGATCGGACCAGTGGAAGCGAAAGAGCTGACTCTTTCACCCGCGATTGGATCTTTGTTCACGAAAACTCCGGGTGGCAGCGTGCTAGCCAACGGAATTTTTCGCGGCGACATCGATATCAGCATGAAACCCGGCAGCAAGTCAGAAGCTGGGGTTGACCGTCAGAAAATTGAAATCCATGCCACACATTTGAACCTGCAAGATCTTCACGATGTCGTGCAGCTGCCACTGTCCGTGAAAGGTCAGCTGAATATCGAGGGAACTGTGCTCACGGATCTTGCCCTGGCAGAACAACCGGAAGCGGAACTCGTGATTCAGGCCGATAAATTTGAACTTCCTTCCCAGACGATCAACACTGCAATGGGTCCGATCAATGTGCCCGACTTGAAAATGAGTTCCGTAGAAATCAAGGGCCATATGAATGCCGGCAAGATCGTCATCGACGATGGAAAATTTGGCCGTGATGGCGACGAAATCAAGGGCAGCATCAAAGGCGACCTGATGCTCAGCCTGCACAACCAAGGTGGACTGCAAACCCAAGTTGGTGCTTACAATTTCGACATCGACCTCACGGTGAAATCCAATTTGGAAGATCGCTTGAGCCTATTTCTTGTTGCTGTTAGTCAATTTAAAACTCCTGCCGGGGACTCCAGCCGATACCGCTTTAAATTGAACGGTCAAAATTCTTACACCCCACCCAGCATGAGCATCCTCAAATAACACCCGCTCGCTTTTTGTTCAGTTTCGCGTCAATATCCTGAATTCGGACATGGGTTCGGTTCTTCGTTGAATTTCGTGCATTTGAAGCTGGCACTGACTTCGCAGAATATGAAGCTAGCAATAGTTTTAGAATCGTGAATTTAGGTTGAAACTTTCAACAAGAACATGATTGATTGAATCGTCAAAAAAAAAGACTCACGAGTGATTCGTGGGCGCAGAAGGAGAAATGAAATGTCAGGAGTGAACAAGGTTATCATCGTTGGCCGATTGGGAGCCGATCCAGAATTGAAAAGCGTCGGAAATGGGCAAAATGTAGCCCGTTTGAGCATCGCGACTAGCGAAAACTGGACTGGTAAAGACGGTCAAAAGCAAGAGCGCACCGAATGGCATCGCGTGGTGGTTTGGGGACGTCAGGCAGAAAACTGTGCCAAGCATCTCGCCAAAGGCCGCCAAGTGTTTGTTGAAGGTCGACTGCAAACTCGCAGCTGGGAAGACCAACAAGGGCAGAAAAAGTACGCGACGGAAATCGTTGCTAACAACGTCCAATTCTTAGGGGGAAACAGCGAGCGCACTGAAGGAGCTTATAATACGAATAAGTCCACAGCTGCCGCCGGAGCTGAAAATTCCTATCAAGATTTCGGACCAGAGCCTCAGTTCGATGCTGCGGATGAAATTCCGTTCTAAATCGATTGTCGGGATATAAAAACAGGGAAGCCTCGCTCAAAAAGCGGGGCTTTTTTGTTTCCTTTTGCAAGTTCTTGGCCGTAGGATAAGAGCATGATTCAATGCCGCCAAATTCTTTTTTCAGGAAGTCTTATGTTTCTTTTATCAGCCTGCCAGGTTTATAAAAGCGGCGGTCGTTCTATGTTTGAAAATGCGGCCACTCCGCCTCCTAACAGTGTCGGCAACACCACATTTCCCATTTTGGCTGAGCCCAATTGTTGGATTCAGCCCAGTGCTGATACACTATGGTTGTCCAAGTCCGATCTGAAGTACCAGGTGCGGTTTGTCGACGACGGCGAAACTGCAGGACAAAATATTGAGGTGTGTATTGAAGAAAGCGAACCTGCTGCTTCTGACCGCCCTGTTCTTTAGTGGCTCACAGCTTCAAGCTCAGCCTGCCCCAATTAAAGGTCAGGTAGAGCGGGTTCAAGGTAACTCCGCCATTATCAACGGAGGCTCGCAGCCACTGCATATGGACGACGAGTGGCTGACAGTCAATTCGGATGGAAAAAAAACCGGCTGGATTAAAATTCAACAGGTGAAAAACAATCGCGCCGTAGCCATCATCCTAAAAGGATCGGTGACTGTCGGTGAAAGTTTAATTCGCAAGCCCGAAATAAAAAAACCTAAGCCTGTGGAAGTCGCCGTTCCCGCCGAGGACGACAGTGAAAAGCCAGAGAAAATTTCGCGCAAACCCCGTGTGGGAGTGGTGCTGGGATATGGCATCGATTCCATTTCGCTGGTGGCTGCCGACAGTGTCACGCCCACTCAACATTCTGAAACGGCCAACCTCAGTGGTGGCAGCATCAAAGTGAAAGGCTTTTATGACTGGCCAGTGTGGGACAGCTTGGGTTTCCGTTTTTTGTCAGGTATCGATGGATTCAATGGCAATTACAGCGCACAAAGTACTAGCATCAATAAAGACTCGTCTAAAACTTCTTCTCTGAGCATCAGCACGTTATCCTTTGATGGCGAGCTGATGTGGAATTTTTATCGCACGTCACCCGCGGTCTTCTGGCTGGGCGGAGGAGCCAGCATCCAATATGCGCTCTCCAACACCTCAAATCTCTACAGTTTACAATCGGCCTCGGCATTTTCTGCTCCGATTTTCGTGGGAGTCGGCGCCAATATCAAGATGACCAACACCAGCTTTCTTCCGCTGTTTATGCATTTCAATTATTTCTTTGCTGGAAGTGGATTTACGCAAACCTCAATCACTCTTGCCGCCGGCTGGGGTTGGAATTTTAATTAGCTCAAATAGAAAAGGAGACATCTCATGAAATTTTTTTCTCCCGCCTCGCTGATTTTCGCGCTGACTTTGTCCATGTGGTCCTGCGCCACCTGGGCGATCACCCCGCCAGCCAAGGGCACAGTGACAAAAGTGCAGGGCTCTCGCGCCATTGTCCAGTTTGATCAAGTGATGAAAGTGGGCGACGTGGTCCAGGCTGGTGTGGATCCAGACAAAAAAGACATCGCTCAAGCGGTCGGCACCGATACCACGACGATCATAGGTCCCGGCGCAGGCACCCCGGCCACGCGCGAATATGCGTTTGGCTACGGATGGAAAACGTCCAGCTTCACCATGAGTGGAGTCAACACGAGCGGCACGGACGCCAACATCACTTGGTGGTTCAACATGCATCAATTCGAATTGGCCTCGATCTTTAATGTTTCTAGCTCGTCTGCGGGTACTAACTTGGGTGTCGGCGGAATCGCTCAATTCGATTTTATCAGAAACGATCCCGGCGCTAAGGTGGTGCCCGGTGCCTATGGGAAAGTGACCTTCGGGAGTTTTTCACCGACGACAGGGGCATCCTCTAGTACGACCAACTTAGGAATCGGAGCTTCTCTGGATTGGTTTCCTTTC
This sequence comes from Deltaproteobacteria bacterium, assembly GCA_013286585.1. Classification (GTDB taxonomy): domain Bacteria; phylum Bdellovibrionota; class Bdellovibrionia; order Bdellovibrionales; family Bdellovibrionaceae; genus CAIYID01. Next base: position 35,499 of record JABDFK010000015.1, on the reverse strand, counting down.
ATCGAACATGCGGCGCTCAATATCTCGGTCGAGTATGACACGATCTCTTACTCGGTGACGACGACGCCCGCTTCTTCGCTGAGTTTGATCTCTGGAGTTAAAGTTTATTTTTAAGTTTTAAAAACTGAAGGCCCGCTTCCACCGTGGTGAATTTTGATTCCAGCTGGGCCCAAAATCCCTCTTTTAAGGCTTGTCCCAGTGCCGCACCTTTCAGAGTGACAGGAAGATCTTTGGCCTTGATCAAGGCCTCTGGTTTTTGACCCGCGTGGTGATCGTAGATCTGCTTCACTAGTACCAATTTTCCCGCATCGATCAGGCTTTGGCGTCTGGCAATATTCAAAGCGCAGCGATTCCAATGGTCGAAGTACAGCTCTGCAAGCTCGCCCAATGGTTTCTGCGCGAAGGCTTCAGGATGCACCGTCCACGACATCATTTTCAAAATTCCTTGTTTTTCTTCGTTCGAAAAACGCCACTGCGAAAGCCAGCTCTCTAGCGGTGTGATGCCCCCAACGGCATTGAGCAGTAAAAACCAATTGAGAATTTTGTCATGCTGGCCCGAGTGCGCCTTCATCTCTTGTGAGATCCAAGGATCTAACTGCAACTTGCGTCCTTCAAAGAGCACTTCACTGAATCCCAGTTCCACAAATTCTCGCAAAGCTTGAATTCGGTTTTCACTGCCGATGAGCTTTGTCATCTCCTGATGGATGCGCTCGCGACTCACGCTGGCCACCGCAGCTACACTTTCCTGCACAGCTTTGCGAGTGAGCGGCTCTAACTCAAAGCCCAACTGCCCGACAAAGCGAACCGCGCGAAGCAAGCGCAGATGATCTTCGCGAAATCTCTGGGCGGGATCGCCCACGGCGCGTAGGATTTCCGCCTTCAGATCTTCAGCGCCACCGACGAAATCCAAAACCTGATCTTTGCTGATGTCATAGAACAGAGCATTCACGGTGAAATCGCGGCGTTTGGCATCTTCCTCTGGAGTGGAAAATTCCACAGCGGTTGGTCTGCGTCCATCTTGGTACAAGCCATCCGTACGAAAGGTGGTGACCTCGATCTCAATTTCCTCTTCGACCACGATGATGGTCCCAAAGGCCTTACCCACTTCGATGGTTTTGGAAAACAAGGCTGTGATTTCTTCTGGCTTGGCGCTGGTGGCGATATCAAAATCGTTGGGCATTCGCCCCAGCAGCCCGTCGCGCACGCAGCCACCCGCCAGTAGAGCTTGAAAACCGCTGGATTCGATCCGCTGATAGATCTTTAAGACTGCCCCAAAATGGGGGTGTGCTTTAATCGCTTTCATTGACCTAGATTACTTGATAATACACTGAATTGGAATGGCTTTATCTTTGGAACTCAAATCCACTATAGCTTCGATCTTGAAATCCCATGATGTCGCTCATCATGGATTCACCTCATTGGAAAAACCGCTCAGCTTCGAGATCTACCAGAACTGGATCGCTCACGGCATGCATGGCGAGATGGAATACTTAAAAACCCACCTGCCGCAAAAATCCCAACCTCAGGAATTGAAGCCGGGTCTGCGTTCGGCCCTGGTCATCGCGCAGGATTATTTGCCTTCGCCAAGACCTGCGGAAATTTTTTCCGGCCTAAGAACCGCGCTCTATGCGCAAGGGGAAGATTATCATTTTTGGTTCAAAGAAAAGTTACAGAAAATAGCCGACGAACTAAAAACACAATTCCCTGACGAAGAGTTCTTGGTGTTCACAGATTCGGGCCCAATCTTAGAGCGGGACTTGGCCAAAAAAGCCGGCCTAGGGTGGGTGGGGAAAAATACCTGCCTGATTGAGCCTAAAAGGGGAAGTCTGTTTTTCATCGGTGAAATTTTATCAACCGTGGACTTTTCTGAGTGGCAAAATCCAGAAATTCCGGATTTTTGTGGCACTTGCACCCGCTGCATCGATGTTTGTCCAACCAAGGCCATCACCCGTCCCAAAGAGGTCGACGCGCGCTTGTGCATTTCCTATTGGACCATTGAATCCCGTGAAGTCGCACCCCCCGAAATTCGAGAAAAATTCCAAGATTGGTTCTTCGGCTGTGATCTTTGCCAGACCATCTGTCCATGGAATGAAAAAGTTTTTCATTTCTCTAAAAATCCCACAAAGCCTGCCCCTTCCGCTTTGGAGAACGACCTGAGGTTCTTACTGACGGCCTCTGGAAAGCAAATTGAAAAAAAAGTGCTAGGCACCCCGCTCAAAAGAGCCGGTCCTTTTGGTTTGCGCCGAAATGCATTGATGATCATTGGCAATCAAAAAATTTCTTCTTTGAAAGCAGAGACTGAAAGATGGTCGAAGGATCCCAAATTGGGCGAGCTTGCGCGGTGGGCTTTAGAGCGTATTTAGGCAAATCCCAGCTTAATCAGTAGCGTATCGATTTCATTTTGGTTCAACTTTACCGGAGTTTTGACCGAAATTTTTTCGCGATAATCGGAAGAGAATTTCCCAGACACCCACTTCAAGCGTTCAATCAGCGTAAGAGAGATGACAGCCTTGGCGTTGATCTCTTGATCCTGCTCAAGCAGGTTGAACATTTCACTCATCACCTCGGTGGCATCCAGCAAAAGTGCCACGCAGGTGGAATAAAATCCCGGATTGTCTTTGATCTGTGCCGTTTTGTAGCCCACCACTTTGCAAACAGCGGCATAGTCGGCGATCTTTTCGATGGTGTTATTTCGTCCCGCACTTTTACTGGCCATCTTCATTGCTAGGGCCGTAGCCCGAGTTAAAATTCGCTCGGTCATCTGGCCATAGGTCGCAAGATTTCGAGCGTTTTCGCTGCCGGCCTCTGCCTGCTCTAGCACCAGATTGAGGTCCTTGATGATGTTCCTGGACTCTTCAATAAATTCAACTACAATTGGATCTTTGATGTTACTCATACCGGTAGGTTACCAAGGGGAACCCCCACTGAGTCCAGCAGAATTTGAAAGAGAGTGATCGCCCATGGAGCATGTCCCCATTCGAGTCAGCACCCTTCGCGGTGACCAACCCATTGAGTTTGATGCCTTCATTAAAATCAATGGTCGACACATTCTGTTTCTGCGTAAAGGTGACAGCTTCGAGGGACTACGGCTGAATCGGCTGAAGGAAAAAAAACTCAAAAAAATGTTTATTCTGCCCCAGGACGAAGTCAACTATCGCCGCTACCTGGAGCGAAATCTAGAAAATGCCTTCGATGCCAAACTGAAAAAATCCATAGAGATCCGCTCTGAGATCGTCCAGGGTACGATACAGGCTCGCACTGAAGATGTGTTTGAAAATGCTGACAACGTCGATATCTATCTAGATGCCAAAGTGGTGGCGCTCAAATTTGCCGATTTTCTCAATCGCGAACACAAAGCCCTAGGACTGATTCTGAATATGGAAAACGGAGAGCACAGCATCGCTCAACACGGGGTTGCGGTCTCTGCCACGGCGATTACGATTGCCGCGCGGCTGGGAATCAGTGATTCGAAACAAGTGCAGTTATTAGCGCTGGGAGGTCTACTTCACGACTTCGAGCACTTTCATCAACCCACGGACATGGCCCGTCCGATGGGGGCCTTTACGCCAGAAGAAATGCAGCTGTACCGACAACATCCAGCCAACGGCAGTCAACGCCTTCAAGACAAACAACATTTCGATCAAACCATTTTAAAAATCATCGCCCAGCACGAAGAGTTCATGGACGGCAAAGGTTTCCCCGGCGGCTTGCCAGAAAACAAATTGGACCCAATGGCCATCATCGTGGGCTCTGCCAACAAATTAGATCGCTTGCTCAGTTTCGAAAAAGTTCCTAAGGCCGAAATCCCCAAACAGCTCATAGTCCAATACACCGGCCGTCATCCGTTAGAGCATCTAAAAATCATGTCCGATATAATGAAAACTCAGTAAAAATGGGCTATAGAAACTAAATAAGGAGAACTCTATGAAAATTTTTAGAAAAATGTCTATAAGTTTGGTCGCTGTTCTAGCGCTGGGATATTCACTTCAGTCCCAGGCTGATTTCAATGAAAAAGGTGCGCCGAAAGAGGTGAAGTGCACCGCCGATCTTCTGGTGGCTAAAAATCCAATTCCGAACGACCCAGACATCAACAAACTTTTAGTCGATCACACCCGAGTTTCTCTGGGTGAGGTCAACCAGAGTTGTGCGAAATACCCGGGCGACTCTAGTGGGGTTTGCATAGTGCTTATGGGTATGGAAAAAATCCGTATTGGATATTCGTTCAACACTCAAAATGGAAGTCTCAATGTCGATGATGCAGCCACTGGTCAGTCCACGTCGAACAGCTGGACCAATCAGTATGAGGTCACGGACACAGGATATGTGACTGCTGGTGCAATGCTCAGAAATATCCATGGTGGCCTGAATAACAATCCCAAGGCCTTTGAAATTGATGTTTTCTGCCAAGCCACCAAATGGCAATAGTTCAATACACTGGCCGCCACCCCTTAGGGCATCTAAAAATCATGTCCAACATAATGAAGACGCAATAGCTCTTCCCAATCCGACCGAAAAAAATCCACGCAAAAAAAAGAGCGCGCAAAATGCCCGCAGCCGAGGCGAGAGGGAAGAGAACGCGGAGGCGTGCTACCCGCACGCCGCACAAGAGAACGACCGAACAACGAAGGATCCGGGCATTTTCCGCGCTCTTCTTACAAGAGGGCAATGAGCTGAGCGATCAGTAGACTTACTACTGACATGACCTTAATCAAAATGGCTACGCCGGGACCTGAAGTGTCTTTGAACGGATCGCCGACCGTATCGCCGATGACGGCCGCTTTGTGCACTTCAGAGCCTTTTTTGTGACCGGGTAAGCCACCTTTTTCGATGAATTTTTTAGCATTGTCCCAAGCTCCGCCGGCATTGGCCATAAATAAAGCCATGGAAGCACCAACCGCCAAAGAGCCCGCCAGCATTCCTGCCAAAGCTTGAGGCCCCAAAATAAAACCCACGGCCACAGGTGCCACGACCGCGATCATTCCTGGAATGATCATTTCGCGCAGTGCTGCTTTCGTCGCGATGTCGACGATGATTTTCGGTTGCGGCTCTGCTTTTAGCTCCATCAAACCTGGAATTTCGCGGAACTGGCGCGCGATTTCGCCGACGATTTTTTGTGCCGCCCGTCCCACCGCAATCATCGTGGTGGAACCCACTAGATACGGCAAAATCGAGCCGATCAAAAGACCGATCAGAACTCCGGATGAGGTCAAATCCAAGGACATTGGGCCCATGCCATGCACAGCACGAACATGATTCACTTCCATATTGAAGGCAGAGAAAAGAGCCAGCACTGTCAACACGGCAGAGCCAATCGCAAACCCCTTACCAATCGCTGCTGTTGTATTTCCGACGGCATCGAGTTCATCGGTGATATCGCGCACATTTTTACCCAGGCCCGACATTTCAGAAATTCCACCGGCGTTGTCGGCAATTGGTCCGTAAGCATCGACCGTCATCACAACTGCAGTTCCAGCTAACATTCCCACAGCTGCAATCGCGATTCCATAAAGACCCAGATAGTGATCAGAAACGTAAGCCGCCAAAACCACAATAGCCAATGGAAGAGCCACGGATTCCATTCCCACAGCCAAACCACGAATCACACCAGTCGCTGCTCCGCCTTGAAGGTTGGCTTCTGCCACTTGGCGAATGGGCTTCCAAGCGGTGTAATATTCAGTCACCAGCCCAATGAGAGCTCCGCCGAAAGCTCCGGCAGCCAAAGCAATGGTGACGGCCTGAGAAATTCCATACATCGGAAGCAAGATGGCAGCACCTGCGGTCAAAATCACGGGAGGCACCATCAGTGCACTTCGCAAAACGGTGGCGGGTTTAGTTTGTCGAAAAGCGCGAGCGGCGAAAATAACCAGGATGGAAATAGCCATACCGAAACCTGATAAAAGCAGCGGCAGGAAAATCCCCGTCCACTGAATTGTTTTTTCGGAAGTACCGGCCTCCATCAATCGTGTGAGTTGATCTGGTTTCACGGTCAATGCAATCGCCATGGCTGCCACAATCGCGGCCACCATGGATTCATAAATATCCGCACCCATGCCGGCCACGTCGCCGACATTGTCACCGACGTTGTCGGCGATCACGCCTGGATTGCGAGGATCATCTTCGGGAATTCCCTGAACGACCTTACCAGCGATGTCCGCTCCAACGTCGGCAGCCTTCGTGTAAATACCGCCACCAATTCGGGCGAACAGAGCAATCGAGCTAGCTCCGACCGCAAACGAGTGCAGAATAGTGCCGATATTTTCACTGTCGCGAAACAAAAGATAAATCGCCATCAAACCAATCAGACCAAGACCTGCCACAGCCAGTCCCATCACGGCTCCGCCATCGAGTGCTACCAAGAGTGCTGCGCCCTTTGAACCAGTGGCCGCAGCCTGTGTCGTTCGCACGTTGGCATAAGTGGCGGCCTTCATTCCGAAGAACCCCGCCAGCAAACTTAAAAATGCGCCCAGCAAAAAACTTCCGGCGGCAACGGGACCCAAAGTCAGCGCCAAAGCAATTCCTACCACCACCGCATAGACTGCCAGCACTTTGTATTCACGCATAAGGAAGGCCAAGGCGCCCTCGCGAATGTAACCGGCGATGCGATTCATTGTTTCATTGCCCGCAGGCTGTGCTTTCACGCGCACATAAAATCCCAGTGCGATGATCAGACCTATGACGCCAGCGATGATCGGGGTGTATAACAATGATTCCACGGTGATAATCTCCTTGTTTGTAACTTGTCCCCCTTGTTTACGAAATGAAAAAAGCCCATGTCAAAACATGAGCTTCAAAACGCGCCTCGGCATGATTTATAATTTTACTGAGTGACGCCTTCGTCAGCACTGCGGGCCGGAGCCTCACCTGCTGGAAAAATAGGCGAACTTGGAATCGGAACCACCAAAATGTGCGAGTTCTTATCGGCTTCCGTTTTCACTGCAGGCGCGGGCACCACTTTCGTAGCCGGTACCGCCGTCGCAACCACGGGCATAGCTGCGGAGTGACCCGCCGACATTTTTATTTTCGCCTGATGCTTGGTCCAAACTTCTTGGTAGTGGGCCTTGAAATCGGCGCTCTCCACCTGCCATAAAGTCTGCGGAATGGTCAAAACTTGACCGTCTTTGAGGCCCTCAGTGCTTTTCAAGTGATTGGCGTCGACGATTTTTACGTATTGGCCACCCTTGCCATAATAAAGCAGGGAAATGAACCAAAGAGTCTCTCCCTTTTTGAAGTGATGTTCGACAGACGCCAATTGCGACTTAGGTGACGACGAAACCGACCATTCTCCGGCTCTGGCCAATGGAAGAACCACGATCCCTACGATGAAAAATATGATCAGTTTCATTGCGACCCCCAACGATCTATCGGTGTTCATCGCCAAAAATTGAACGAATTTTATGCGCCTCGTATTTTTTTGAGACACAATTGACATGTCCCCTGGTCTAGCTACACTGGCTGGCATGATTCATTGGTCGATTGACCCTATTCTACTGCATCTAGGCCCTCTACAATTGCGCTGGTATGGGCTGCTGTTTTTGAGCGGATTTTACCTCGGTTTTTATTTCATGCAAAAAGTCTGCGCCTATGAAAATCGGCCGGTCGCCAAATTAGAATCGCTTTTGATCTATCTGATCGCCGGCACGACCATCGGCGCGCGTTTAGGCCATTGCTTTTTTTACGAGTGGGATTATTACAGCCAGCATCTCGATGAGATCCTCTACATCTGGAAAGGTGGATTGGCCTCACACGGCGGTGGCGCCGGCGTGATTTTTGCCCTGTATCTTTTTTCCCGGCGCAATCCCGAGTTCGGCTTTGCTTGGCTGTGTGATCGCATCTCTGTGCCACTGGCGCTCACCGGCGCGGGAATTCGGCTGGGAAATTTGATGAATTCGGAAATCATCGGTAAGCCCACCAACCTTCCATGGTCCTTCGTTTTTGAACGGGTCGACAATGTTCCACGCCACCCCGCACAGATCTACGAAGCGCTTTGGTACTTGATGACTTGGGCCGTGGGAATGTTTTTTTATCGCCGATACAAACACAATCCCCCGGTGGGACTGCTCTTTGGATGGGTGGTGTTTTCCATCTTCACAGGACGCATTTTAATCGAATTCGTCAAAGAAAATCAGGAGGCCTTTGAGTCCGGCTGGGCCTTCAATATGGGTCAGTGGCTCTCAGTGCCTTGGCTGCTCACCGGACTATTCCTTTTTGTTCGAGCGCTTCGCAAAAAATGAATGCTCTAGAAATTCGTCCGCTCACTTTGGAAGATTTGCCCGCAGTGAAGTCCTTCACCGATCGCGCCATCGGCGATGGATATTACTCCCTGCCCGAGTTAGAAAAAATCCACCAGCAATCTCTGTTTCATGCTGGCCAAAAAGATCAAAAAATGCTGACTCTGGTCTTGTCTACGCCGGAAAAACAAATCTTCGGGGTGCGCATCACCTACCCACCAGGGCAATGGAGTCACGGCAAAGGCAAGGGGCTAAATCCCGGAAGTTGGCCGCACCCGCTTTCAGAAACCGCTTACTTTCAAAGTCTTTTTATCGATCCCGAACTCACCGCTCATGGCTGGGGCAAAAAGCTTTCACTGAAAGCCATGGAAGCGCTCCTACAAATCCACGCCAAGGGCATCGTCTGTCACAGTTGGAAAGAATCGCCGCACGATAGCAGTGGCCGCTACCTGCGTGGCTTGGGCTTTCAGGTCATCGCCACTCACCCTCTTTATTGGAAAGAGGTTGATTACACCTGCACCCGTTGTGGTAAACCTTGTCTGTGCACAGCGGAAGAAATGTACTTGGACCTTGCTCCCGCGAAAGGAACTTCATGAGCACCTCTTACTGGTTGGATCGATCTGAAAAAAATGGAAAGAAAACCTACGATGTCGTCGTCGTCGGAGCAGGAATTTCTGGGCTGTCCACGGTCTATTGGTTGAATCAAGAAGATCCCTCTCTAAAAATAGCTCTGGTGGAAAAACACCGCATTGGTTTTGGCGCCTCCGGCAGAAATGCTGGGTTCATCACTTGCGGTTCCGTCGAACATTTCAACCGCCTGATCGGTAAACACGGCAAAGATGAAGCCATCGAAATCTGGAAATTCGCCGAAACCAATCTGCAGTTGCTGAAAGATCACATCATCCAAGATCAAGGCGACAAAATCGAATTCAAACATCGCGGCTGTTACTCATTGGCCGCACAAGAGTCAGAATTCACCGAGCTTAAAAATGTCGCTAAAATCATGACCGACATTGGAATTCCAACCGAAACCTATGACTCTGATCGAATTCTAAAGTGCGTCGGAGCCAAAAAATTCGTCGGCGGCATCAAATACATGGACGATGCCGAAACAAATCCAGTGGAACTGCTGAACCTGATGCGCACCAAAATCAAATGCGATCTCTACGAGTCCACCGAGGCCCATGGCTTTGAGCAGACCGGCGAAGGCACCCGCGTGCTAAAAACCGACAATGGCGATTTCGAAGCCTCTATGTTGGTTTTCTCGTTGAATGCTTACTCGGCCACCATGCATCCATTTTTTGCCGATAAAATTTATCCCACCCGCGCGCAAATCCTGATGATGGAGCCCGTGCCCGCGTTCATGGACGGCCCGTGCTACGCCAATTTTTATTTGGATTACTTCCGCCAAATGCCCAATGGTTCATTGCTGATCGGAGGCTTTCGCCAAATTGCGAAGGAAACGGAAGTTGGTTACTCTGACCACACTACAGATCAGATCCAAAATGCCTTGCACGACTTCGTGGTCCATCATCTGCCACAGTACAAAGACAAAAAAGTCAGCCACCGCTGGGGTGGCGTTATGGGCTTCAGCCGCGACGGCCAACCGATGGTGGGCTCATTGCCTGACGACAATCAGGTGTTCTTCAACGGAGGCTACACCGGTCACGGAATTGGACTGGCCTTCCACACAGCGAAGAGCATGGTGGACGGAATCTTCGGCCGCAACGTCCCGCGCTGGCTCTCTGCCCGCCGCTTCAGTTAAATGCTGACGGTCTTTGCGTTAGCAATGTCTGTGGCACAAGCTCACGTGATCGGCATCAGTCAATGGTGCCTAAGCACCAGCCCCGTGCATTTCGAATGTTTTTTCGAAAACGAAGATCGCTGTCAGGCTTACATGAAAAAGTTAAAGGACCCCTTCACTAAATACTCCTGTGAAGAGCGACCCACCGATCCCGCCATTATCAGCGCCCCGGATTTGAAGCCGCCGACAGGTCCGCTGAAGGCCCAGTGACACCTCAGAAAGTTGACTACCTGGAGGTATGCAACTTTCCGAGTGGGTATTTAGGTGGTGCTACTTGCTCTAATCCGCCCAGCCCGATGCCTTGGGCGGCGCAGGTGGCTCTGCTGATGCAGGAGTCGCGGCCTTGGCTCCAGTTCCGGCGCTGGCTCCGCCGCCGGATCCACCCATTTTTTGGTTGGCAGAATCGTCAGGAATGTCCTCATAGAGAGAGCCTGATCGCAGCGCCTTGGGCGCGTCCACGATGTCGACGATGGTGTTTGTTTTTGGATCGATGATCACGGTGATCGGAATTTTTCTGCTGAGTGCCGCGTTCAATGAGTTGATAAAGCGATTGTAATCATCGCTGCTGTTGCTGGGAATTTGGTAGCTTCCGGAAATATCGCGAAAAAAGACCTGTGGCACTGGATAGTCGCGGATCAACCTTGGAATCCCGGTGATTTTGTTATCCGACTTTTGCGCCACGGCCGCAGACGCGCCAGCGATCTTCGAAGGCACCGCCCCGTCGGCTTGTGCCCAAGCTGCGGAAGACCAAAGAAACGGAAGCACAAAGAAAAATTTTGCGGTTGAGTTCATGACTTTATTTTGCCCGGCTCGTCTTTTCATGTCCAGTGGGAAACTGCACTCAGAAAGTTGCATACCTGCAGGTATGCAACTTTCTGAGTGCACAAACTCCCCTAGGCGACGCCGATGACCCTTAGGCCTTGGACCAGGGCGATGGCTAAAATGTAAGCGACAACGTTGAAGGACACCAGTTGCACCATGGCGAATTTCCACGAGCCCATTTCACGGACCGCCACGGAAAACGTGGACATGCACTGAAGTGCGATCATGAAAAACAAAATCAGGCCGCTGACAGAGGCCACAGTGAAGAGCAGGCGACCATTCGGCATCTGGGCTTTTTGCATGGAGCTTAAGAGTCCCTGGGATTGGGTCTCTTCGTCGTCACTGGTGACGTTGAATACGATGGCCATGGAGGACACGAAGACCTCGCGGGCTGCGAACGCGGACAAGAGGCCTACGCCCACCCGCCAATCGACACCCATGGGTTCGAAGGCTGGTTCTACCGCGTGGCCGATGCGGCCGAGGTAACTGGTTTCCATTTTCACCGCTCCGTTCTCTTCAGAGTAGTTCGGGAAAGTGGTGCCAGCCCAGATAATCACGGCAAAAACAAAGATGAAGGGACCTGCGCGGAAGAGGTAGCCTTTGCTGCGCGCGAAACTTTGTTGCAACAACACTCTCCAACGAGGGAAGCGGTACAGCGGTAACTCCATCATGAACATGCTGATCTCTGATTTGGCCAAAATTTTGTTGAGCATGGCTGCGACAACGGCACCGATGCCCAGAGATCCCATATAAAGTAGGGCTAGAATCACGCCAGGCTTCCACGCTGGTTGATCTTTGAACAGGAAACTGAGTAGCAAGGCATAAACTGGCAATCGGGCCGAGCAAGTCATCAGCGGAATAATAAAATTAGTGATCCAGCGATCCCGCTTCGAAGAAATATTTCTAGTGGCCATCATTGCCGGCACAGCACAGGCAAATCCAGAGAGAATCGGAACGAAACTTCGCCCGCTTAATCCCACTTTGGAAAAGGGACGATCGATCAGCGTGGCGGCTCGGGCTAAGTAGCCACTGCTCTCTAGAATGCCGATACCGAAGAACAAAATAAAAATCTGGGGGGCGAAAACAGAAACCGCTCCTAAGCTTGCGACCAGGCCGTGGGCCAAAAATTCAGAGAACAATGAGTTCGGCATCAACAGCAAAATTTCGCTGGCAGTCCAGGTGAATCCTTTGTCGATCATATCCATAAATGGTTTGGCCAGCCAAAAAATAGAGCTAAACAATGTCGACATGATCAAGAAGAAAAAAAGTAACCCTAAAAACCGATGCAAAAGCCAGCGATCGATGCGCGCCGTGGGATCATAAATTTTGGCGGCGTCCACATGACCGTAAGCCTGTGCGGCCAGATCACGCAGTATTTCACTTTGCTGCTGGATTTTTTCAGCGCTCCAGGTTTTGAGATGCTTCGGATCCTTTTCTTCAACTTTGAGCAACTTCAATTCATCGACGATTTTCATTAGGCCTTCGCCCAAGACTCCGTCAAAGAGAACCACCGGTGAATTGAATTTGTTTTTTAGTGCGGCCACATCCAGCTTCATTCCATTTTTCCGCAGCAGATCCGACATGGTCACGACCAACACCATAGAAAATCCCGCGGCATGGATTTGTTCAGCCAGCATCAGATTTCTTTCCAACTGGGAGCCGTCCACGACACAGATGACTTTTTTTACCTTTTGGTGACGATGATGTTCGTAGAGCGCACGAAGGGTGACCTCTTCATCCGAACTTTTTGGGAATAGGCTGTAGGTGCCCGGCGTGTCCATAAATAGGTAGTCAGCCTTCAAGCGTTCGGCAGCGGCGCCGATGGCGTACTCCACTGTGGCACCCGGATAGTTGACGGTTTTGAATTTGGAGTTGGTCAGCCAATTGTAGAGGGTGGTTTTTCCAGTGTTGGGCGCGCCAACAAGAGCGACGATCTCTAGAGGGTTTGAATTAGTATGCATTGAGCCTCTCCATTTCGTAGAGCGACGACCGTGGCGCCCATTCGATACAGCAGCGGACCCTTGAACGGAGTCCGTCCTAGGCACTGCACGATCATCCCATGATGCATTCCCATCTCTTGCAGGCGCTCGACGATGGACACTTCGCCGGCGAAACCAGTGATGCGCGCGCGAGTTTCACCTGCGCTGCCCAAGCTATTGGTCGAGAGATCTAAAAGTGAAGTTGGTGAACTAGACATAGACTCACTCTTAGTCGATGCAGCCCTACTTTGGTAAGGAAAAACTCCTAGAACTTGGTATTGCAAACGAAGTGAAAAACCGCTTTTCAGTCCCAATGTCCAGAGAAGGTCTAGTTTTGTGACTCGACTTGAGAAGGGCCTTTAGGACTTTCCTCTACCCGCCGTAAGGAGGGCTACCATGAGCAAAACTCGACGAAAGAGAGAGTCTGGATTGCTACTCCGAACTCTGATCTTAGCAGTGCTGGTCGTTCTCACTGCTTCGTTACTCCCAGTTGGTCGAGCACTGGCCCAGCCATGGTACCTCCCCACGGAAGGGGTGGACTCCGTTTTTCTTCAGAATAATTCAGATCAACCACAGACACTCTGGCTGAATGCCCCTGACATCCAAGAATCCAATATTTCCCTCAGTCCCCGTGAAGAAAAATCCATTGATTTGTCTGCGGTGAAAAATTCCAAGTGGTTTCAGATTCACTCTTATGTCTCGCTACCGGTTTCAGCTGTGGCCCGTGTTGGCGCGCAAAATATTTCAGTGGGCTCTGGCCGCTCGGAAACTCTGAAGTCACCGTGGATTTTTAGCGAACAACAGGTATCGCTACACCTAGTGAATCTTTCGGCCAATGCACAAAATATTTCTCTGATAACGACTGCCGGCGTGCAAGAGATTCGGCTCACCGCTTTCGCTCAAGGAAACTACCCGATTCATCTTGGAGTGTTTGATCAACTCCGCATACAAGGTCAGTATCCGCTCTCGGCTTATTGGTCAGATGGTCATCCTCAGTTTTTGCAGCCCAGTGTTTCTGAGCAGGCTTTCAACCCTGATCCTCAGGAAGTCTATTTTCTGATGAGTAACTCCAGCAATGATCAGAGTTTTGTTTTTCATTCGCACGACGCCGGCATTGTGCGCGAATCTAGATTTCAACTGGCGCATCCTGAACAGCGAAAAATTCTGGTGGCGAAAATTGACTATGGCCACGACAACTGCAACCGCGATCTGATAAATCCTCTGCGCAATGCCTGGTCTTGGCACGTCAGCGAAGTTTTCGAATTCGGCAGTATTGGCAGTCAAGCCTGTGATGGCACTCCGGCACTGGTAGAGGACAATCTCAGGGACTGGATCGGCAATCAGGGCAGTATCTGCTTTTGGAACTACAAGATCACCCGAGAGCTTCGACCTGAAGAAGTGGCACAGTAGAAATCAAGTAGCTATCGTGGAGGCACCTTGACCCCGAGTCTCTTCGACTCTGACGCGCACTTGTTGGACCCCGTACTTCTTAAATTCTCGCTGAAAGTTTTCTGCTAAGATTCGCGATAGCTGCTCGACGCTGGTGTTGGTCACCGGCAACAGAATCACCTCGTCCTTAGGGAAAACATAAAATCGTTCTCGGAAGCGAACTTCCAATGATTCGCCGCTCGCGGAAATCTTCATGTCCTTGTGATTCCTTGGCAAGAGCACCATCTCGTCCCAGCGATCGACTTCGGCCTTGATGAATTCTTTAAACACGTTGAAATCGATGAAATAACCGTTTTGAGCCAGCTCGGCCTCGGGTGGCACCTTCAGATCCACGGCCACCTGATAGTTATGACCGTGAAGTTTTTCCGCTCTGTGCTCGTCAAAAATGAGGAAATGGGCGCTCGAGAACTTGAAATTTTGCTTATGCAGATGAAGTGTAGTATTCGTCATGCGAAGGCACATATCATGAAAATAGAGTTAAAACAGCAATTTCAGATTGAGAGCGCCAGGTTTTTACCCCGGCTGCCAGCCACGCATCCCTGCCACCATATGCACGGGCATTCGTTTAAAATCACGCTGACCCTGACCGGTGAGGTTCATCCCGAACTGGGCTGGCTGATCGACTACAATGACGTGCTTAAAATCATGAAGCCCTTACTGGCAGAATTGGATCACAAGGTTCTAAATGACGTGCCAGGCCTGCAAAATCCGACCACAGAGAATTTGTGCATTTGGATCTACGAAAAATCTCACGCCATGCTGCCGGTGATTTCACGGGTGAGTATTTCTGAAACTTCTACGACGGATTGTTCTTATCCGGCTTAGAGAGCGGCGCGAACCTTCGTGGCTTGGCCTACGAGTGCTTGCAATCGGCTCAAAGAAATTTCTTGCGAATATGACTTAGGATAAAACACCACGACGGTACTGCCCATTCGGAATAATCCCAACTCATCGCCCGCCTTGATCGCGATTGGTGGAGTGTAATTCTTGCTTCGTTTTTCATCGATGTCGGGCATTTGGCTTTGGAAGTGGGAGTCGAATGCCAGTTCGATCTTTCCCACGTTCATAGCTCCGACGAAAACCACTGACACCAAGCCCAGGTCCGTTTCGATACTGACGACCATGCGCTCGTTCACGGCGAAAAGATCGGCGATGCCCTCAACGCTTTTTTTATAGACGGGCCACAGCTTTCCTGGAACATGATCCACCGAAGTGATTTTTCCGCTCACTGGGGAATGCACTCGGTGATAGTCCGTTGGGCAAAGATAATAGGTGGCGAAAAATCCGCCTTCCAGATCTTTGGCTCTCTGCGGGCTAGTGAGTATCTGCGCCACCGAATAGGGCCGGTGTTTCACCTGAAGCATTTTTCCGTCGGTGATACTTCCAGCGGCGTTCACCACCGCGTCTGCTGGATTCACGACCCTGGCAGCCGCCAGCGGTCGCACGCTAGGTTTTAGGCGACGAACAAAGAAGTCGCCGATGCTAAGGTACTCTTTCAAAGGCTTTTCAGCCTCGTCGATATTGATGGAGTACATGTTCGCAAAGACCCGTACGGACAAACTGCGAAGTGCGCCTGGCAACTGCCAATGCATCAGATGGCCGGTGAGGGTGCTCAGATAATTTTGTGGTAAATATTTTAGAAGCCAAAGCATCTGAAAGAAACTATCAAAGCCTGCGGGCGTATGCTATGAACAATGCCATGTCCCGAATCATTCAGAACTTAGAAATCGGTATCGACGAGGACCTGGCCGAACGCCTGCAGTGGATGTTCCCAGAGCATGGCCCCTATCGCATCCTTCGTCAGAGCGTGGACGCCCGCAGGCGCCACTCCCCTAAGTTCGTCTATTCCCTGGAAGTGGCAGAGCCCGGCGAAACTCTGGAAGAAAAACAGTATCTGGTGCCCCGTGCGACCCAGAAATCAGGCGCACGACCCATCATCATTGGATCCGGACCCGCGGGACTATTTGCGGCGCTAAGACTGGTCGAACGCGGAATTCCCTGCCTACTTCTTGAGCGCGGCGGCCCCGCCGAAGATCGAATTCGCGGCATCAATCGCTACTGGCGTTACGGAGAACTCGATCGCCGTAACAACGTCTGCTTTGGCGAGGGCGGCGCGGGACTGTATTCGGATGGAAAATTAATCACGCGAATTAAGAGTCCTCACATCCCCTACGTTTTGCAGCGCCTAGTGAAATTCGGTGCACCGGCAGAGATTCAGTTCATCTCTAATCCGCATGTGGGCTCTGACAAAATCCGCCGCTTGATTCCGAAGATGCGCGAATACCTGCGCAGCCAAGGTTGCGAAATCAAATTCAACGAGCAGGTCACAGAGCTAGTCGTCCGCGGCCAGCAAATCACCGGTGTAAAAACCGAAAATGGCTCTATTTACGAAAGCGATCACGTGGTGCTGGCCACCGGTCACTCGTCCACTGACATGCTCGAACACTTGCACCAGATCGGCGTGCATCTCGAGGGAAAATCCTTCGCCATGGGTGTTCGCATCGAGCATCCTCAGGCCGAGATCAATCAAATTCAGTACCGCGAATTCGCTGGCCATCCAAAGTTAGGATCTGCCAACTACCGCCTGACTTACCATGATGAAAAAACCAAGACCGGAGTTTACTCCTTCTGCATGTGTCCGGGTGGCTACGTTTTGTCGAGCGGCACCGAAGCCGACGGAGTCGTCTGTAACGGCATGAGCAATTTCAATCGAAACTCCCCTTTCGCCAACTCGGCCATCGTGGTCACTGTCGATCACGAACAAAATTTCGCTGGCGATCTGATGGGAGGGCTGAAATTTCGCGAGTCCTTAGAGCGCCAAGCTTATTCCGCGGTTCGCGCTGCCGGTGGCACGAAGCAATTGCCGACGCAAAGACTGTCGGATTTCATGGCTGGGAAGCTGGGTCCGGTCAGCAAAGGTTCGTCTCCGTCTGGTGAAAAGCCGGTGCGTTTAGACGAACTGCTGCCAAAATTTATGTCGCAGTATTTTCGTCGGGGTCTTGAGGAATTCGAAGGCAAAATGTCCGGATTTATTTCCGAGCGGGCACAGCTCTACGGAGTCGAATCGCGCACCAGCTGTCCCATTCGCGTGACCCGCGATGAGACCACGCTGCAATCACTGAGTCATCAGGGTCTTTACCCCTGCGGTGAAGGCGCTGGTTACGCCGGTGGAATTACTTCCGCAGCTTGTGATGGAATTCGTATTGCCGAGCGGATCGCGGAAGCGCTGATTCCCGGACTTGAGAAATTGCCCTACTAAGGTGTCATCGAAGTCCATAACATTTGGTACATAGCCAGGCGAAGCTCTTTGATCTCTGGCAATGCGGGCTGCAGACCTTGAGCCCGCAGATAGTCCAACTGTTTTTTTAGTGCGCCACAAAGAGAGCGCGCCAGCGAATTGGAATTAGTGTCCAACTGCGTGGTTTGAAAATCAGTCGCTAAAGTCGCTGTCGGCATAAGACCATTCGTAGAAGGGTAGTCTTCCCCGGTGCTGGCATAATGGTCGAAGTAAAGTTGGAATAGGGCAAGGCTCTCTTCCACGACGAAATCAGAATAGGATCTGACCACCATACTCTGATCGACAGCCTCAATCCGAATGGCCTGAAATTTCAGACTTCGAGTTTTCCATGCTACCAAATTTTTGTAGTATTCCAGTCGATGGTCTTTGACGCTGACAATGGTCGGCGCTTCCAGAAGATCAATCTGAATGCCGGATAGGTCCATGGTCCGCGGACGAATTTGGAAGGACTGAATCGAAGCCATTATATCTGGCATGGTCGAGTGAAAGCCGGTGATGACGTTGTCCGGAAAAATGTCTTTTCGATCGTAAGCCTCTGAGCAGCGATCAGCGGCCCAGCTATGAAGCGTACAGAAAATCAATGTCAGACAGAGAACGAACTTCATCATATATACTAGAGAGTGCAAAAGACAGGTCGCCTGGCGTTTCCCAGATTCGACTTGAGCCAAACATGTTGTCCATTTTTTTGACAGATGAGGCCTTTCTAAACGAATCCTGCTTTGGGTTTTCAGATTGCCCAAGAGTTCGACGGTTGTTGCCGGCGAAGAATGTCCCCCACTTCGTCCAACGCCGAAATATTGGGATCTGATCCGGCCGATGGAAGGCATGTGCCTTGCACAACGGAAAACAGAACTTAACCAGGACGTAGGCTGTTGAAAAATTTACTCTTTTGTCTAATTTGTGGGATGTCGGTTGTTGCTGTCGCAGTGGATGGCACTGTGACCGTCAACCCACAACCTAAACTGCTCTACGATACAGTGGCGGACCCGGTCTATGGTGTCGTCTTGGATTTTCACGATGGTCGCAAAGCCGCATTTTTTGAGGCGATAGGAAATCCAATTCAAGTCCCACTCAGTCTCGATCAGACCGAAAACACCTGCGATCCAGATTTGAAGCTAGTTAAATGTAAATTGGGCATTTCCTTGGCTGCCTATAGTGGATGGGTGAAGTGGATTGCACATCCGGATCCAGCTAAAGTCGGTGCAGTTCTTCACGCCAAATTCACCACGAAACACGATGGCGGAATGCCGACCATTGAAGAAGTGGATTTGAAAGATGAAACTATCCCCGTTCTGACCGGCTATTATGCTCATTTTTTTCCGAAGTACGACAAGATGAATTTTCTATTAGACAATATCCGCTGCGACAATTTTGACTGGACCAAGAAAATGGTCAAAACCGGAACTCAAGTTCATGTTGATGAAATCACCTCCGAAAATATGGATATGACCGAAGAAACAGGATTGAACGAGAATCAAACTGATGCAGGTGTTTATGATGTCACCTTCAACCAAAAGGATGCTCACACTTTAGAGTTCTTCCATATGGGCTCTACTTATCCCATTCACTTTTTTCTTCCGCCCTACTTGAGCAATTCGGTTCTCAATATGACCTATACGTCAGTGAACGGCAATATTTGCCAAGTGGCCTTTCAAACCAGCTCTGATATGGCCGCGGCGGCCGTCAATGATCCCAATTTTAGAAAAATGGATATGAGCACCTACGGTCCGATCAAAGAGTCATCGGCCATCTTTTCACTCCTGAATAACGTTATATACAAAATCCCACAACTGAAGACATCTGATGGCAATTACCAGGCTGAGGTGAACTGAATGAAATCACTTCTCTTATTTTTGCTATTGCTACCATCATTAGTTATGGCCGTGGCTGCTGATCCCCAGACTTATTTGACCAAGCTTTCGAAGTCCATTAAGGGCATTCCGCCCACTCTGGCCGAGCGGCAAGCCTTAGAGAAACTTTCCTCTGCCAGCGATATTGATACCTATATGAAGGGACGAATCTCTGAATATTTGCAAAGCCCCTCCTTTGAACTGAAGTTCAAAGACAAAATTGACGAACTCTTTCGTTTCACTGCCGAAAAGAGCACCGAGTCCCAGTATTTTGCAGGCCACTCTTCCTACGACTATCTGGTTCAAGATCTTATTCACAATAATCAAAGTTGGGATCAGTTGCTGTTAAATAAAAAGTACAAAGTGAACTCCAACGATAGCGTCAGATATCGCTATTCGCTCACTGAGCTAGATTTTTATCATATGTTGACCAATCAAGTGCCAGCGATACCTGATGCCGCAACAACTCTGAGTGAACAGATCCATCGATATGACCATGGATCTGTCAGCGATACATTACTCAATTTTAACTTCGATGATAGTGACCTTCGAATGGCGGGAGTACTGACCACCCCAAGATTCCTCACTCGGTATGTGGACACGGCACTGAACAAGAACCGTCGACGGGCATCCGCCGTCTTTAGAGTTTTTCTTTGTGACTCTATGGTTCCGGCAATTCCGGCAAAAACGGAGGATTCAGAAAAAACTGATTTCAATGTTCTTTTCCCAGGGAACAACCAAAGCCATGGAGCTGGAATGGATCCGGGCGCCATGGGAAATGCTGATCTTCACGGCGCTCAGGCGGACTGTCGGGCCTGTCACTACAAATTGGATCCTATGGGACAAACCTTCGCCTTATCCGCAGGCGCGATGTCGCCCTTTCCTTCTCCGGGAGCTTTGACGTTCAAGAGCATGATCAGTCTTAAAGACATCAATATGCCAGTCGCGGGAGTTGGCGAACTGGCCAAAAACATCACCCAACAGGACGATTACGTTCACTGCCAGGTCAAACACTTTTGGGACTGGTACGTTGGCACTGATGCGCCCATGAATCAAAAAATGGAAAATGATCTAGCACAGAAATTCAATGAAGTGGGCCGCCGGCCTAAAGACTTTATCAGTTATTTGGTTAGTCTTGATATCTTCAAAGAACGTCCACAGATTTTATCAGAGGCGCAAATCCTGGCCCGTCGGGTTGTACCGATATTTAAGAACTGCAATAGCTGCCACCAATTGCCGACCAAAGATGACATGAATGGCATGGATACCTGGGATCTGACGGAGATGCCTTACGGAAATACGCCGGAAGACAAGACTAAAGCCATTCGAAAAATCAGTAAGGCTCTGGGTGTTGGCGCCGGAAATTTGAAACAAAAAATGCCGCCTCCCGATTCTACCTATAAGTTGAGTGATGATGATTATCTGCTACTCAAGCGATGGATTGAAAAAGGGGCTCCAGATTTCACTGGCATGCCACAGGTGACCCAATGAGAACCATCGCCATTTTTCTTTCTATGATATTTGTTTTCAATTCAATGGCCGACGCCGAATTCGAACAGACCTCGCGCCGATATGCCTCCAACCAAGATATATATCAATACTTGTCCCGGTATCTGCCGAACTACTGCACCCAAATTCTGGATGAGGATCGTTCCGTACTGGGATTTGATTCGGTAGCTACAGGCTCCTCGATCAGTCCTACACCGTCAGCCATGACCATTTTAAAGATTACAACCTGTATACGCGGTAGCTATGCGCAATTTGTCAGCGCTCCTTACGGCATAGCCAGCGTTGGCTCTGGCGATGAGCTCTTTGGCGGTTCGCGGCCAGAGCTCTATCAAATTTTGCTCACCGATCAGAAGGCCTTGTGGTCAAAACAGAGTCCACAGTTCAAGCAGTCCCTGATTGCCAACATGGTCATGGATATTTTGGGACCTGATGCCGAGATCAAGGATTTTGGCCTGATCCCCAATGTCGATGATTTCCGAACTTCTCTGATGGCTGAAATCGACAAAAATCCCAATATATCACTGTATGAAGCTCTGGAATCACTGACGATAAACCTAATGACGCGAGATGAATTTTTAAGCTATTAGAAAAGAGAGCCACATGGATCGAAGAAATTTTATCACTTCATCGCTGAAACTGGGTGGCTGGACCCTTGCCGGAAGCATGATTCATCCTTTCTTGCTGCAAAAAGCGATGGCACAGGCCACAACTCCGGAAAATTTCTTACTGATTCGTGTTCACGGTGGATGGGATACGTCACTATGTATGGATCCGTGGACCCAAGATGCACTTCCTGATCCCACCGACTACTTTGTCGAGTACAGAAAATCGGATTTAATTTCCTCCAATGGCGCACTTTATGGACCAGGAATGAGTTCCATCAAAAAATATTTGAACTCTATGACTGTGATCAACGGATTACTGGTCAACGTCAGTGAACCCGGTCACGATTCTGCCGGCCTTTATGTCGCCTCAGGAAATGGTCAGGGAAAATTGGGCGAGATGAATGTGGAGATCGACAAAAAATTAAAAAATTCCGTTTTTGGAATTTTCGCCAATAGCACCATTCAAGTCGGTACGGAAAAACCGATGATCGTCAACACCCGTTCGTTTCAACGGATGACCCCGCAAAAATTCTGGATCACTCCAGATGCACAGTCCACAGAT
This sequence comes from Deltaproteobacteria bacterium, assembly GCA_013286585.1. Taxonomy (GTDB): domain Bacteria; phylum Bdellovibrionota; class Bdellovibrionia; order Bdellovibrionales; family Bdellovibrionaceae; genus CAIYID01. The sequence goes on along the minus strand of JABDFK010000015.1, from coordinate 13,393 downwards.
CTCATGAATGACAAGCTTCAGTTGAACAACAATCAGGATATGATCGCCGCTTTCAATACTAAATTGGACCAAATACTTAGCTCAAGACCGAGCGGAGGCCCTCTGACCGACCAGGAAATCATGGCGGCCGCTTTCGCCAGTGGAGTTTCACACTCCGGCTATATCTCTCTGGACGGACTTAATTTGGACACCCACACCTCCCATCCTAAGAATCATCTGAGCGCATTGACCAGCACCTTTGAAAAGATCTCTCAGATCTTGGATGTGATGGCATCCACTTCGAATGGAAATGGAACTTCCGTTTTAGATAGCACCACGGTTTATATCACCTCTGAGTTCACCCGCACCCCAGCGCTGAATACCTCCCAAGGCAAGGACCACAATCCAAAATCCAACTCGGTCATTGTCATCAGCCCTCATATGAAGCCCGGCGTGATTGGCGCGGCTCATCTCGTTGATCGAAAAACCAGCCCCTCGGGAACTCCGTTCCTAGCAGCCACGCCCTTGGACACCGTGACTTTTCAGCCAGTGAACACCTTAGAAAATGCCTTTATCTTGCGACCAGAAAGTGTCGTCGCAACTCTATTTAAAACTTTGGGCGTTGATCCTGGTAGTGTCGCGCCTTCTCTAGGTAAGGCGCCGATCTTAACTTCGATCCTGAAATAATCTACAAATTCCGGCGGTACTGGCCGCCGACTTCGTAGAGTGCTTCACTCATCTGTCCCAGAGTGCAGTGTCTAGCCGCCGACATCAGGGCTTCGAAAATATTCTTGCCTTGCAGGGCTGCCAACTTCAGTTTTCGCAATTCTTCAGCGGACTGTTTGGAATTCTGACCCTTGAAGACTTCGCAGTTTTTCAGTTGGAAATTTTTCTCTTCGTAACTGGCGCGGGCCATTTCGATTTTTGGTGGTACATAATCCTGGGCCAACGTCTTGGGGTTGATGTAGGTGTTCACACCGATCACCGGCAAAGCTCCGCTGTGTTTCAGATGTTCGTATTGCATGGACTCTTCTTGGATTTTAGAGCGCTGATATTGGGTTTCCATGGCTCCAAGCACCCCGCCCCGTTCATTGAGGCGCAGGAACACTTCCAGCACCGCTTCTTCGAGAAGATCTGTGAGCTCTTCCATGAAATAAGATCCCTGCATGGGGTTTTCATTCATGGTCATGCCAAACTCTTTATTGATGATCAGCTGAATCGCCATCGCTCGGCGCACGGACTCTTCCGTGGGAGTCGTGATGGCCTCATCGTAAGCGTTGGTGTGCAGGCTGTTGCAGTTGTCGTAGATCGCGATCAACGCTTGCAGCGTTGTGCGAATATCATTGAAGTCTATTTCCTGTGCGTGCAGTGAACGACCGCTGGTTTGGATGTGATACTTCAATTTCTGTGAGCGCTCGTTGCCTTTGTAGAGATCGCGAACCGCAATGGCCCAAATGCGTCTGGCCACTCGGCCCAGTGCTGAATATTCGGGATCCAAACCGTTGGAGAAAAAGAAGGACAGATTGGCTGCGAACTCGTCGATCTTCATGCCACGTGCTAAGTAATATTCGACGAAGGTGAAACCGTTTGAAAGAGTGAAGGCCAATTGACTGATGGGATTGGCTCCAGCTTCTGCGATATGATAGCCAGAGATCGACACCGAATAGAAATTGCGCACTCCGTGATCGGTGAAATACTTTTGAATGTCACCCATCATTTTGAGCGCAAACTGTATAGAGAAAATGCAGGTGTTCTGTCCCTGATCCTCTTTCAAAATATCGGCTTGCACGGTGCCGCGCACCTGTTGCATGGTCCAGGCTTTTATTTCTTCCTGTTCTTGGGCCGTTAGTTTTCGGCCCAGCTCTTTTTCTTTCTTCGCCAATTGCTGATCGATGGCCGTGTTGAAGAAGAAGGCCAGAATCATGGGTGCAGGGCCATTGATGGTCATGCTGACTGAGGTGTTCGGAGAGCACAAATCAAATCCCGCGTAGAGTTTTTTCATGTCTTCCAGCGTGCATACGCTGACGCCCGATTCGCCGACCTTACCGAAAATATCCGGCCGCAGGTTGGGATCCTGCCCATATAAGGTCACGCTGTCAAAGGCTGTGGACAGTCGTTGCGCGGGCTCACCCTTGCAGAGATAATGGAATCGTTGATTGGTGCGTTCGGGTGGGCCTTCGCCGGCGAACATGCGCTTAGGGTCTTCATCTTGGCGCTTGAGCGGGAAAACTCCCGCGGTGTAGGGGAATTCTCCGGGAACGTTTTCCAACTTCAGATAGCGAAAGCGATCACCCCAGTCCTTGAACTTGGGCACGACCACTCGACGAATTTTGGTGCCGCTTAGACTTTGCCTGGTCAGTGTTTGGCGATTCTCTTTGCCTCGAACATTGAAAACCAAATCATCGCCGGAATATCGCTTCTGCAAATCTTCAAATTTTTCCAAATCTTGTAATTCCGCCGCCGTGAATTCTGCCGCTAATTTTTGTTCGATTTCAGTGAGCTCTGCGGAACTGGACTTTAAAATCTGACGGATTTTTCTGATGGCGCTAATTTGTGAGGCCTTTTCAGCCAGATCTTCAGAACGTTTTTTGTATTTGCGCACGGAAGCCGTGATCTCTGCCAGATAGTTTTGTCGATCGGTAGGAATGATGATGTGCTCTTCCGCCGACAGCACTGACTTGCGGTACTCGTCACTGAGGGCCCAAACCTTTGGCTCTTTGGCTTCTAGAGTTTCGGTCAATTTGAAAAATAACTGATTCACACCCAAATCATTGAACTGGCTGGCCTGAGTTAAAAACACAGGCACCGGAACATTCTGATCGAAGATCTTGCGCGAGCGGCGGTACTGCTTGGAAACATCGCGAATGGCATCCTGTGCACCACGGCGATCCGCTTTGTTGACGGCGATCAAGTCGGCAAAATCGATCATATCGATTTTCTCTAACTGTGATTGGGCTCCGAAATCAGAGGTCATCACGTACATCGCTAGATCACTGACTTCTGTGATGGCCACATTGCCCTGACCGATACCCGAGGTCTCTGCGATGATCAGGTCAAAATCCAATTTTTTCAAAACTTCCAAGACCACCGGCAGCTTTTCAGCGATCTCTTTGCCGCTTCCACGCGAAGCTAAAGAACGCATGAACACTCGGGACCTGGATAAGCTGTTCATACGAATGCGATCGCCCAGCAGAGAGCCGCCAGTTTTACGTTTGGACGGATCCACACAGACCACCGCTGCTTTTTTCCCAGGGTAGGCGTTCAGAAATCTTTGGATCAACTCGTCGATCAGGGACGATTTGCCTGCCCCGCCCGTTCCAGTAATTCCTAGCACTAGCGGCGCTTGTTTTCGCTGATTCAAAAAACTGCTAAGTCCGAAGGTTTCCAGATTTAATTTATTGGCGAATTCCACTGCGGACTGTTCTCCCGCGGGCTCGCTGCTGTTTTCCACCTTAGAAATTAAAAGTCCCAGTTCTCGGTCGGGAATTTCCGAAGATGTCGGAAGTACTTTGCCCTTGTTTTCTACCGGATCAAAGTCACAGGCCACCATGATCATATCGATCATGCCCTCTAGGCCCAATCTTCGGCCGTCATCCGGATGAAAGATCTGCGAGATTCCGTAGTTTTCCAGTTCTTTCTTTTCTTCGTGAATGATGACGCCACCGCCACCGCCGAAAATTTTCACGTCTTTGGCGCCCACCTCATTGAGCAGGTCGCGCATGTACTTGAAATATTCCATATGGCCGCCCTGGTAGGACGACACGCACACACCTTGTGCTCCCTCTTGAAGAACGGCGCGAACCACGTCCGCCACCGAGCGATTGTGGCCCAAGTGAATGACCTCGGCGCCAGCCTCTTGTAACAGACGCCGGATCATGTTGATGCTGGCGTCGTGTCCATCGAACAGCGATGCTGCGGTGACCACTCGAATGGGATGCTTGGGTTTGTGTCTCACCTACTGCCCCTTGAAGTTGGGTTTTCGTTTTTCAACGAAGGCCGAAGTGCCCTCTTTGAAATCGTGGGTCGCAAATAGTTCAGAGAAATGTTCAGCCTCGGTGCGCATGCCTTCGTCCAGCGTTTGGTCGTACGCTAGCATGACCGAGGATTTTGCTTTTTGCACGGCAATCGAACCGCGACTGGCAATAGTGTTTGCCAGTTTCAATGTCGCTGGCATGAGCTCTGCCAAGGAAGTCACTTTGTTGGCAAGGCCGATGGCCAAAGCTTCCTTAGCATCGACAAAATCACCAGAGAAAATCATTTCTTTAGCCTTCGCCATTCCCACTCGGCGGCTCAAGCGCACGGTGCCGCCAAAACCTGGAATCAAACCAAGGGTGACTTCAGGAAGGCCAAGCCTAGCATTTTCAGAGGCGAAAATAAAATCGCAGGCTAGCGCCAATTCCAAACCACCGCCTAGACAAAATCCATTGACGGCGGCGATGACCGGAACTTGCAGTTTTTCAAATCGACGAAATAAATTTTGTCCCGACAGCGCGAATTCTTTTCCGGAAACCGCATTCAGAGTATTGAGTTCCTTAATATCAGCGCCAGCGACAAAAGATTTTTCTCCGGCACCGGTGAGCACGACACAGCGGCATTCGGAAAAATTTTTCGCCGACAAAAGATCCAGAGCTTCACCCAGCTCTTTGAGCACCTGTGAATTCAGCGCATTCATCGCCTGCGGTCGGTGGATGGTGATCAACCAGACGGCGGCTTCATTTTTTAGTTCGATGGTTTGAAAATTCACGGACAACTCCCGAAATTAATATTTGTAAAATCCGCGGCCCGATTTGCGTCCCAGCCAACCGGCCTCAACATATTTAGTCAATAAGGGACACGGACGATATTTCGAATCACCCAGACCGTCGTGCAAAACATTCATGATGGCCAAGCAGGTATCAAGACCGATGAAGTCGGCCAAGGTCAGCGGACCCATGGGTTGGTTAGTGCCCAGCTTCATGGCGTTGTCGATGGACTCCACACTGGCGATGCCCTCATGAAGAGTGTACACGGCCTCGTTGATCATCGGCATCAGGATGCGATTGACGATAAAACCAGGCATGTCCTTAACACTTTCGACAAAAACTTTTTCCATTTTTTCGGCCATGGCTTTGGTCGCTTGAAAAGTTTCGTCGGAGGTTTGCAGACCGCGAATGCCTTCGACCAATTTCATCAATGGCACTGGATTCATAAAGTGCATGCCCACCACTTGTGTTGGTCGCTTCGTCACCGACGCAATCTTGGTGATAGAAATAGATGATGTGTTGCTGGCTAGAATCGCTGAAGGCTTCGCCACTTGATCTAGCTCTGCGAAGATTTTCAGTTTCAGATCCAAATTTTCGGTGGCGGCTTCAATCACGATATCAGCATCTTTTAGGCCTGAAGCACCGACGGAGGTTTTGATGCGCGAAAGCACTTGGCGTTTTTGATCTTCAGTGATGGTGGCTTTTTTGATCAGACGATCCAGGCTTCCGCTGATGGTCTGCAGACCTTTTTGCACGGCAGTCTCAGAGATATCGGTCATCACCACGTCAAAGCCGAAACTGGCGGCCACTTGGGCAATACCATTGCCCATCTGACCCGAACCGACCACTCCCACCAGACGAATTTTCTCTGCAGATGATGACATTATGACTCTCCTTATAGGATCTAATTTTTCCCATAGGGAACGTGCTGAGTCACGGCTATATGTGTCGCCTTAGGCCTCAAAAGAGGTCTTAAGTTCGTTCTTTTCTTGGTGATATTCGATGGCCAAACGAATGAGCTCGTCCAGCAGTTGATTGTAGGGCAAACCACTGGCCTCCCAGAGCTTGGGATACATGCTGATGCTGGTAAAGCCGGGAATGGTGTTGATCTCGTTGAGATACAATTCATTGGTATTTTTGTCCAAAAAGAAATCCACCCGCGCGAGCCCGCGACACTCTAGGGATAAAAATGCCCTCACTGCCAGTTCTTGCACTTGCGTGATCTGCTGCGGAGACAGTCCCACTGCCGGAATTTTAAGTTCGGCTCCGTTTTCGTCCAGATATTTGGCTTGGTAGGAATAAAATTCGTGGGTGGGAACGATTTCACCGACGATGCTAGCTTTGGGGTGGTGGTTTCCCAAAATAGAGACTTCCAGCTCACGAGCAGCCACAGCTTTTTCGACCAAGATTTTCAAATCGTAAGAAAAGGCATCATCCAATTTGCCCTGGGCTTCTTCTCTGGATTTGACTTTGTGAACTCCCACAGAGGATCCCATATTGGCGGGTTTCACAAAATAGGGATAGGAAAATTCTTTTTCTAACTGGTCCAAGATGGTTTTTTTGGAGCTTTTGTACTCATGCTTGCGCAAAGTTTTCCACGGCACGACAGGAATTCCGGCCGATTGAAATAATCTTTTCGAAGCATCTTTATCCATCCCCAAGGAAGAGCCCAAAACACCCGAGCCCACATACGGAATGTTGGCTAGCTCGAACAGACCTTGTATCGTGCCGTCCTCTCCGTAGGTTCCGTGCAGAATGGGAAGGATCACGTCGAAACTCTGGCCTTGAACCTGCTGCAAGGGATTCGCTGCACCCGTCATCGGCAACAACTGATTTTTAGCTTCGAAGGGAAGGAAACTGACGGTCTGTTGCTCTTTGTTGAGCTTCAACAGGCGCGGAACACTTTGATGCTCTAGCAGCGACTTGGGATCCGGCAGTGTCCAACGGCCGGTTTTGTCGATTCCGATCATGGTCACTTCGTACTTGGATTTATCCAAAGCACGAAAAACAGAAGTGGCGGAAACGATGCTGACCTCGTGTTCGCCGGACTTGCCACCAAAAATAATTCCCACTTTGATTTTCGCCATACTATTTTCCTTAGTCTAAATATCTCGAGTTCAGCCGGAAGATCAACTGCACCTCATTGTCTGGAAACTGAGAATAAAGCTGATTCACGGTGCCAAACAAGGTGAAACTCTGCAGACGATCTTTCGAGGTCGCCATCAAACCCAGTGATGAAGATTTAATCACCGATGTGTAATCGGACATATTGGGCTGATCCTGCTCGTAGCGCATCAGCAGCTGCAAATCGCCGCCCAAGTGGAAGGCTAAATCTAGGTGGGCAAAGGCAAAGGAATTGGAAAATGAGTTCTGGACGATATCGCCAGAGCCCGCCTCTAGCAAATATAAAGATTTTCCGTCGTCTTTAAACACTGAAACAGAACCCACACGGATCTTCGCATTGAGTGCAGGATTGAAGACAAAATTATACTTGCTGGCCGCCAGCGAAGGAGTGCTGCCGCCCGTGGACAATGAGGTCGTCTGCCCTACTTGTCCCGTCGCTAGAATTCCCAAGCCGCTAGAGTTTTTGACTTCCCACAAGGCACTGTACCAGAACTGATTGTCCGGATTGGTCATCGTGGACTCGCCGTTCGATACGGTCATGACGGTGGTGAACGGATAGGTGGCAAAATGGAATTGAAAACCAAAATCCCGGTGAATCATCCAGCCCAGCTGATGAAAGTGGGTCTGTGGTAGTACCCATGCCCACTCTGGTACAGCACCCTCATAGCCCATTTGTAAATTGACTAAGCCCGCGCGAAAATCCCCGAACAGACTCTTGCCCTCAAGATAGGCTTCGATGATTCCAAAAGCCGGAGTCGTCGTCGGACTGAACCATACCGCCGGCTGAATCATGTCACTGCTTCCCAGCAGCAATTGTCCCCGCAGATTTTCATCGCGCTTCCATTCAAATCCTAAATAAGTGGTTTGCAGAGAAAAGGCGCTGCCTGTTTCTTCCTGCACATGCAAAAGTGGTTTCAAAGAAAATTCAGAGAATCTAAAGGTGCCCAGGGTTTCACTGACCTCTGCCTTGACTGAAGTCGAGGTCGCCAGCCACAAAATCCACAGAATGAAAAGCGTTCGCTTTGAGGTGGTCACACAAAAAGCCTAACACGCGTGGCTCGTCTTGGACATTCAAATTTTCTTCATTGATAATGAAACCAATGCGCCTTCAAAGATTTATTCTTCTTCTCACCTGGACCTTGAGCTTTTGGTCCTGCCAATCGTATTCGGCGATCGTCGAACGCGGTCTTTTTTTCTATCGCAGTCCGCAGAGCTTGTTTCCCTCGGGCCAAGCGGGCCGCAAAGATCTAGAGCACAATGTTCTTCGCCACGAGAAGGACAAAACTTATTTGATCGACAAAGACCATCGGCAGATGTGGATTTCCTCGGACTTTATCGCTCGTGACGTAGATCTTTCCATCTCTTTGACCACCGAGGGTCTACCCAAAATGGATGACCTGGGCCTAGCTAAAAATCTGATTCCCTGTGCTCTACGACTCCGGCCTGAGTGGACCTCGGACATCGTGCAATCCATTCCTGCACTCTCTGCCCTGAAACTGTTGGATATTGAATCGGGCTGGGCCTTGGTGGAGTTCAAATTTCACGACGAGCCCCTGCGTGGATATTTGGATCTCAACAACCTGGTGCTGAAGGCTGACTTTGCGGCGTTTGCCCTCACCAAAAAAAATCAATGGCGGCCAGTCCTTTACCGCGAGCTTTCACATTTAGTCCTCGATCAGAATGAACGAATTTTACTGACCGAGGTCAAAGGCTTAATCACCAAACCCGATTTAGGAATTGTCATTCGCCGAAATGATCAGCTTTCACTGAGCTTGAAAAATCACGTGCACATCCACAGCCAAGAGGCCGGAGAATGGAATGTCAGTGAACTCAAGGGTCACGGTCCGGTCTATTGGCACGATGAACCTCCGGAAGCCTGGCAACCTCAGGACGAAGAAGGAAGTCTGACGACCGATCAGTTACTCACCCGCGAAATTACGTCCGTGGCATTTCACCCGCACAATCCCCGATGGGGAGTGATCTCTAGCCAAGGGATTTTCATCACCACCGACGGAGCCCGCTGGTATCCAGTCAAAACGTTCGCTAAACATGATTTCCCGGTGGCCGTCAGCGACAAGGGCGACATTGTCGTCGGCAGTTACCTCAGCAAAAATTTCGATCGGCATTTCGA
>JABDFK010000015.1:0-4407 GCA_013286585.1 Deltaproteobacteria bacterium | reverse complement strand
GAGCCCTTCCTGCGCTGGGAGCAACTGACAAGGCTGATCGAAACCACGACCAAAAAGTCGTTAGCGAATTTGCAGATTAAAAGTGTGGGATTTTTGTCCAATGATGAATTGAAAATGTTCATCGATGTCGGCGCCCACACCGTCGAAGTCCACGGGCGCCCCGCTCAAATGAATTCCTGGCACTTGCTGTAAATATCGCACTCAGAAAGTTGCTGCCCTAGAGGGATACGGCTTTCTGAGTGCAGGTTTTACCTAAGGATTAGATCCGGGGAAAAATGGCAGCATTAACTCTCGCACTCGCTGTGAAAGATCGCCCCGGCGCTCGACGGTGTATTCTTTGGTTTCGATGGGTGGCAAATATTCCACGGTGATTTTTTCGTGGGTGTGTCGCAGGCACGGTAAAAAGGAATTCTTGGGCCAAGCTGCATGAGCGCCCTTGATGATCACTGGCACCACTGGGACTCCGGCCTTGATAGCGAAAATGAAGGGGCCTGACTTGAACGGCAAGAGTATTTCTTCACTGTTTCGGCCGCCTTCGGGGGCCAGGGCAAATCTTTCGCCTTGGCGGGCGCGCTCTTCCGCATCCAACAATACTTGGATGGCTTTTTCGCGATTGTTGCGCGCGATGGGTAACACACCTGCGGACTTCAGCGCCAAGCGAAAAATGGGGATCGAAAAAAATTCGATCTTAGCACCGAACCGAATTCCGTAAATGTCTTGCACCATCACGAAGATGTCGAAAAAACTGGTGTGGTTGAACAGAAAAAGACAACCGCCCTTGGGAATATTTTCGCGGCCTTTGGCTTCGACCTCTACGCCCATAAAAAAAATCACCGACCGGGCCCAGGCATTGCCGCACCAATCGACCATGCGTCGATTTCTGGTGACTTGAAAGACGATCGCTCCCAGAGCACTCAGAAATGCAGTCACCAACGGAAAGACAAAAAAAGTAAAGACGACCGCTCTTAGAAAATAGAAAAGCTTCACGGAAGATTTTCCTCGTCGGGAAGAACTCGCAGCCTTGCCGCCTGCCGCTGTCGCTCTTTGTAGGCCTGATGTTCCGCGGGACCGGACAAGATTCGCTGTCGGGATTCGTGATCCATGATCTGAACTTCAAAAGGAAAAAAGAAAGAAAACTGTCCCTTTTTGTCCGACAAATTCAAATGAATCAACTTGCGCGAAATAAATTTGATGAATCGATAGTCTGGCCCAGAAAAGAAATTTTCTTTGCGCAGATATTCCGCCGAGCCCTTGTTTTCTTCTAGCTTGGTCTTGAAATGTTTTTCTAGTTCCAAATCACTGCCAGCGAATCCTGATTTATGCAAATCTCTGGCGATCACGCTGAACAGGTCGACGGGATATAGATTGTTGGAAGATTGATCAGGCATGATATGAGGAAAACTGACCAGATTCTCTTCCACTAGAAAACGTACGACCCGGTAGGCATCGAACATGGAATGAGTGATGAAGCGCACTCCCAGCTTGTCGTAAACACTCATGGCTAATGCATCTGGCTTGGCCAGCAGTTTGGTCACAGAGCTAGTGCTGGTTTTGAAGGGTTTGATTTCAAATCCCAAAAGTTCCAATGAGCCCACTTCAGAGGCTGTCGCTGAAGCTTTTTTGAGAAGAATCTTTCCATTCATTCCATCGTGAGTGATACAGGCCTGAAATGGCGATAGAATTTGCTTTTGAATCTCTTCACTGAAGTTAGAGAACAGATCGTTCTCTGTGTGCACGAAAACGTGCATCACTCGTAACATCGCACAGGACCAGCGCCGCAGACTGTGCTCAGCAGCATTGGTGCTGGACGCCAATAGCAGTAGCTGTCGCACATCACCCAACTGTTTGGGATCGCGCAACAGATCCGGGATTTCGGTCGGCGAAAATCCCAACTTTTCTTCCAAGAAGACTAGGGCTCGTCGATGGTAGTACCAGAGTCGCTCGAGGTCTTTTTTATTTTCGATGTCGAAACCATAACCGTGCAAGAAGGCCGAGGCCTCTGACGGACTCTGGATATTAAGCCTGGGCAAATCGAGGGCGGACTTGCCGCCGACAACTGATCTTAAAACTGAATCATTGAAATTAAAACGATGGGGCATTCTAGCCCCGTATTATATATCCCGCGCGCTTATTGGCAAGAAAAGAAGGAGCATGTCGGAATGCTGAAATTAGCCAAATATGTCCCAGAAGTTCCCGTGTAAGAGCCCTCTCCGAAGTAGGCCGTTCCTTGGTAGACTGAGCCATTGAAATCTCCGGAAAGCAGGATCCAGCCGAATTGATCTTGAAAAACCAGGTTGGCCACATCGTAACTACCGTAACTCTGCACCTGACCTTTTCCAGTGGAGTTCATTCCAATGGCGATCAAAAATGGACTGTATTGCGTGGGACTGCTAATAGAGAGGCTGTCTCTGATCTGAATTTCAAGATAGCTAGAGGCAGAGATCATGTTCTGCACCGGCGAAGCCGAATCCACATGAACCTGACCAGCAAAGGTAATGCCTGTGTTAGGATCCACTGTGCCGACACCAGTTCCATTGGGATTACTTTCTGCCAACAGAGCTGACACCGCTGAGTTCACACCGCCTCCACTGGAACTGACATAGGTCATGGTTCCTGGAGCTGTGCTCATGTTGACAGCACCAGTTGGAATCGCACCATTGCCACCGCGTGCTCCTAAACGAGCGCCGTTGTTGGAGTCACTCTTCGCGCAACCCACCATTGTCAGCATTGCCAGGGTCGTCACCAAAATGCTTTTCCATATTTGACTGTTCTTCATAAACCCTCCAGGTCCAAATTGTTGATACAACACTAGGTAAGGCAAGGAGGGTGCCAACGAAAACCCCAGTAATTTGGCGAAGGTTGACTCAGGTTGAGACATTTGGCGGGAAAACGCCGTTTAGGGGCAACGGGTGAATAGATGCTAGGCATGTCTCATTCTGAGACTGCTATCTTCGAAAAAAAGATTGGGCAGTAAGTGCAGTCACGCTCTAGCCTGGTTGAAATTCACCTGTCGCGCGACAGGTGACTCCAGCCCCTGCGAAGCGTGATGTCATTTGTAGAACTTCAAATTATTTTTGGCCAAGTTTAAGAGTGGTGTCGTTGGCTTCAGGCGTGCTGCGCCTTTGGAGCCGTAGATATCCAGCTGCTCGCAAATGTACTTGCAACCAAGAGAATCTGCGTATCTGAGCAGTCCGCCTCGGAATGGTGGAAAGCCTGTTCCCATAATCATGGCCAAGTCGACTTCTCCGGCGGTTTCCACGATCCGGTCTTCGATCAGGGCTAGGGCGCACTCGTTGACCATGGCAAAGACTCCGCGCTCTAGGCACTCTTTGGTCGTCAGCTTGTTCGTCGGAGAGGGCAATCCCAGCGCCGAGTAGATTTCTGGATCCACTTCTAGGCGCTTTCCGCTGGCATCGTATTTGTAAAAGCCTTTTCCGTTTTTCTTGCCCAGTCTTCCGGATTTTTCGATTTTTTCCATACAGGGGGCGATGTCGACTCTAGCTCCAAAAGCTTTTTTGAAAATTTTCAAAACCTTGAGACACACGTCTAAGCCCACTTCGTCCATAAGCGCGAAAGGTCCCATGGGCATGCCGAATTCTTTGACGAAGGCTCTGTCGACTTTGTCGATGTCCATTCCCTCTTGCATCAGGAAGGCAGCTTCAGCCATATAAGGAAGTAGCAAGCGATTGACTAGAAATCCTGGGCCGTCTTTCACCACGACTGGCATTTTTCCCATTTTTTTCGACAGCTCGAAAATGGTAGCGATGGTTTCGTCACTGGATCTGGCTCCGCGAATGACCTCCACCAGTGGCATTTTATGAACCGGATTGAAAAAGTGCATGCCCGCGAAATATTCAGGCCTTGGATGGCCGTTGGCCATTTCTGTCACTGACAACGACGAGGTATTCGTCGCAATCACGGCGTCAGGGCGCATGTGTTTCGCCGTTTCAGCGATGACTTTCTTTTTGATCTCCATGTCCTCGACGATGGCTTCGACGACAACATCGGACTGACCGAAGCCAGCATAGTCCACCCCACCGGTGACCAACGACATTTTTTGTCGGTAATCATACTCTGTGATGGTTTTTCTTTTCACTAGTTTGCGCCAGAGGTCGCTCGCGTGTTTCACTCCCTTGCCGACCGCGTCCATGTTGATGTCTTTCATGCGTGTGTCGACACCTTTGTCCGCAGCCACATAGGCAATGCCGCCACCCATGGTTCCGGCACCGAGGATTCCTAGGTGCTTGACGTCTCTGCCACGGATGTTGGCGTTGGCCACACCCGTCTGCTTTTTGACCATTTCAGTGAGGTAAAAAACATGAATCAGATTTTTAGAGATATCGGTGACGCCCAGTTCGCAGAAATTTTCCAATTCAATGTTCAGCGCTTTTTCCCGGTTGGACATTC
>JABDFK010000014.1 GCA_013286585.1 Deltaproteobacteria bacterium | reverse complement strand
AATCTGCCATCGCAGTAGAGTCGAAATCACGGCTTTGTGCTCACCTTGTTTCAACGCGCCCACGATCACTAGCGGATTCTTAGCCTCGATCGACTTCATGTCTGGAGAATGGGATTTGGGATGGGATTTTTGCCCACTGGGGATTGCTATCGGCAGAACAGGTTCATCCAGAAGCGGCTCTTCGAAACAAACATTCAGCTGCACCGGCCTCGCTCGCGTCCAGTCTGTACTCCAAACGGCAAAATCCTGCACCTGTGATTCCTGCGAAATATCAAAAACCTTTTCCACGTAGTGGGAAAAAATACCGATCTGATCGATGGTTTGTGGTGCACCACTGCCGCGATATCGCTGCGGCCGATCCGCGGTCACCAGAATCAACGGCAGCTGTGAATATGTGGCCTCCACGGCCGCCGGTAAAAGCTCTGCCACGGCGGTTCCCGAGGTCGTGATCACAGCCACCGGCGCCCCGTCCCTATGAATGCGTCCCAGCGCAAAGAATGCGGCTGAACGCTCTTCAAAAAAACGATGTACGGTTAAGTTTTCACCGGCCTCAAGGCTCATCACGAAAGGAGAGTTCCGTGCGCCTGCGCAGATACAGAATTCGCGCACGCCATTCTTCATCAAAGCTTCGATAGTTTGGCGCGCTAAACTGATATTCACGGAGTTAGCTCCGTCATTCCCAACATCAGCAGAACTGAATTGGCTTTCTGCTGCAACTCTTGCCATTCTTGCTCTGGCTGGCTTTCTTTTACGACTCCGCAGCCGGCGCCCACGCGACAGCCCTGTTGATCCCACTGAATATTTCGAATAGCGACTAGGCATACTTCAGAAACAGGAGTGGAAAATAAAATCGGAGCTCCGAAAAGTCGACGACCCTCTTGGTCAGAAGTGGAGCCCAGCCAGTGATATCCATAGGCCCGCGGTGACACACCCAATGCCGGGGTTGGATGCAATTGCTGCACTAACTCGCGCAATCCGCAGTTCACATTTTCAATTTCTAAGAGGGTCTGTAAGTGCAGCAATGTCGGAAGCTCCAAAATTTTAGGATCCGATTTTCTCACGGCACCCCATTTGCCCAGCTGGCGCTGGATATCGACGACGACCAGCTGATGCTCGTGCAGCTCCTTAGCGTCTTTCAGCAGAGAATTTCTTTTTCCGACTTCACTTCGAGGCATGGTACCGGCCAAGGCCATCGTGGAAATTTTTCCCTCTTGCCTGTGAAAAAGAATTTCTGGAGTGGCGCCCATGATCCCCACTCCGTTTTCCCAGAACCCAAAGGCATGCAAAGTGTCCGGTGTCTGCAACAGATTCTTCATCCATTGGGCCAAGTTGGCCACGGTCGCTGCGCGCTTGGACCGTGAAAAAATCACCGGCACGGCTTTTTCAAGCTCTCCCCGGTGAATCTTGCCCATCAGTGACTGGATAGTTTTTTCAAAGTCCTCGTAGCCTTGGTTTTGGAAATCAGAGGCTTTCAGAAGCTCAGAGGGCTGTGGGTTCAAACTCGCTTGAAAACGGGAAAGGTCGGCTTGAACCTCGGTGACCGATACCCCCACGGGCTTGGCAAAGGACAGTTTGAACTCCATGGCCGAGCCAAAAAAATTCATATAAGCCACTGAAAATTTGGGTGTTTTTTCGCCGATGGGGGGTTCGGCACAGGTTTCGAAGGGCCCGCTCCATAAGAGCATTTGGCCGTCCGATAACCTCAGGAAAGCGCCCGCTTTGAAGAATTCAGTCCACCACACGTGGCTTTTGGTGCTTTGCATAATATTCCTGCCTGCGCTTTTCTATTCCACCCAACAAAATTGATGGTATAAGACCGTGTTCAAGAAGTGGTGCATTGTCTGCGGTCGGCTGCAAAAGCCAATAGCTTCGTTGGTTGTCGGCGCTGTAGCTCTGCTACAGCTTCTCCTCCCGCCTCGCTCTTGTCTTTTTCCCTCGACCTCGATCAACGCAGCACTTCTTGAACACGGTCTAAGTCGGGACCCGCACAAAGTACTATGAGGAAAATGACAGATTTGGAACTGAAATCAACAAGTACGGCCATCATGAAACCGGAAGTCAAAACTCCTAGGTCGACCCGCGCCGTGATGGTGGGCAATGTCCGCATTGGTGGCCCTGAGTTCGCGGTCATCGCGGGCCCCTGCTCGATTGAAAGCCATTCCCAGTTCTCTGAAACTGCCACAGCCGTCAAAGCCGCCGGAGCCTGCCTGCTTCGCGGCGGAGTTTGGAAAATGCGCACCGACGTCAAAGCCTTTCAGGGCTTGGGCAGCGAGGCCTTCCAATTCATGCACCAAGTTTTGAATGAAACCGGCTTGGGCTTGGTTTCTGAAGTCACGGATCCCCGACAAATCGAAATGTTGGATGACTATGTGGTCATGTACCAAGTCGGCGCCCGCAACATGTTCAATTATTCTTTGCTGAAAGAGCTGGGCCAAACTCGCAAACCAGTTTTGCTCAAACGCTCTTTTTCGGCGCTCATTGACGAGTGGATCAAAGCTGCTGATTATGTCGCCCATGGCGGAAATGAAAATATCATTCTCTGTGAACGTGGCATCCGCACTTTTGAAACCAAAACTCGCTACACTTTTGATTTGAATGCCGTGATTTGGGCGAAACAGAATTCGCATTTTCCTGTGATCGTCGATCCGTCACATGCCATTGGTATCCGCGACATGGTGGCCCCAGTGGCTTTTGCCGCTGCGGCGGTCGGAGCTGACGGCGTGATTGTGGAAGTGCATCCTCGTCCCGCCGAGGCGCTTTCCGATGGAAAACAGTCTTTGACGATTCCCGACTTCAAGCAAATGATGAAAACCATCGAGCGTATTCTGGAAGCGACTGATCGCCCACTCCTGAAAGTATGACCATGCAAGCTTCGGAACCCGTGCAATCCCCACAACCAGAAAAAATTCGCAGCATGTTTGCTAAAGTAGCCGCCAACTATGATCTAGCGAATTCTGTACTGTCATTGGGAGTGCACCACTTATGGCGAAAAAATTTGGTTCGTAAATCGGGGGCACAGCCCGGAGACTCCGTTCTTGACTGCGCTACCGGCACCGGAGACCTAGCCATTGAGTTCAAACGCCACGTCGGCTCTTCTGGCCAGGTGACCGGAACTGATTTTTGCGAAGAGATGTTGCGACCGGCGCCGTGCAAAGCTCGCGATCGCAAATTGGACATTCGTTTTGAGACTGCTGATGTGACCGCGCTTCAATATCCAGACAACAGCTTCGACGTGGTCAGTATCTCTTTCGGCATTCGCAATGTCGCCGATCCCCTGAAAGCCCTGCAAGAGATGGCTCGCGTGACCAAACCCGGCGGTCGAGTCATGGTTCTAGAGTTCGGCCAAGTGACTCTGCCTGGTTTCGACAGGCTTTATTCTTTTTATTCCACGCAAGTTCTACCCATCATTGGCGGGTTGGTGACCGGCCAGCGACAAGCCTACGATTACCTGCAAAAATCATCGGCGAATTTTCCCTGCCGGGAGAGTTTCATTCAGCTGATGCAACAGACTTCGCAGTTTTCATCCAGCGAATATTTTCCACTCACTGGTGGTGTGGCGTATATTTATCGAGGCACTAAAAAAACGTCATGAGCGCCTCACCTCTTTTTCCAAAGTTGCCCTCGGATTGGACAGAAGAAACTGGTTTTTTACCAAACTACCCCTCGCAGATATTTTTTCGTTTTCTGAAAAAGAATTCGCCCAGGACCGGACGTGTTCTTTTCGTCACCCATGGAATTGGTGAACAAAGCGATCGCTTCATGCACTATCCTCACTATCTGCACACTTGCTTCGATGCCATTGGCCTCATTGATCTGCCTGGGCATGGGAAAAGCAGCGGCTTACGCGGACATGTAGAGAACTTCGATCAATTTTCCGACGCATGTGTGACCGGATTTAAATATTTTTCCAGTAAAATGGCGGACGCCTTTGGCAATCCGCAAGAAATGCACTGGCTTGGCTGCAGCATGGGTGGCTTGATCGTGGCGCGGACAATGGTGAAGTTTCCGCATCTACCGTTGGCCTCTGTCAGCTTGGCAGAGCCTCAGTTTGGTATTGCGGTGAAAGTGCCCTGGCTGAAGGAATTTTTCGGCACGTTGCTAGAGCCTTTGATCGGAAAGATTCCGCTCAAGAATGAAATTAATTTGAATTCGCTTTCTCACGATCCTAGCGTGATCAAGACCTATGCGGGAAACCCGCTCAACCATTCTTTTGTCAGTCCGCGCACCTATGTGAACATGAAAAAAGAAATGTCCGAGATGCTGAACTTGAGTTCAGAATTTCCTTACAACTTATTTATGATCGTACCTTTGGGTGATCAAGTGGTGGATTGGAAAGCTAGCTACCAGTTCTACGACCACGTCAAAATGAAAACCGGAACGGTCAAAAGCCTCACTAGCTTTCCGAATTGGTATCATGAGGTCTTCAATGAGGTCGAAAAAGACCGTGCATTCCTGGCACTCGAAGACTGGGTCAAAAAAGTTTCTAAGATCAAATAGGATGATCAGTCATCCGCCTGTGGATTGCACTGATAGGATTTTGCCGCGTACATCACATTCACCGGAGTCGAATAAGGTGTGACGGCGCCTGGATTCATCATGGAGATTTTTAGCGTAGCTTTCTTCACACCGTCGGCAACCGTGGCCAAATTCCATAGGGTCAATTGATCCGGCACCTGACCTTCACCGACACTGTAGAATTTGGCACCCAGAGCAGCACCATCATAAGTCGCAATGCCTGGTCCCGCGATATGAACGTGAATGTCCGACAGATTGAGAGTGTCATGCAAGGTTGGTGAATAGTTGGTGTCGGCAACAGACTCAAGATAAGTCATTCTGATGTACACTGAAGGCTGTTGGAATGCTCCCGGTTTGCAAGTAAAAGTTCTATGCGTCCAAGTGACGGCACCCGCGGCACCGCTGTATAAATTCATGGTTGCCAGTATTGAAAAGATCATCGTGTTGACCAGTTGCTTTTTCACAAATTCTCCTTTTAACAATTGATAAAATAAAAGATTTCTATTCCACTGAATCGATCAATCGAAGTCGTGCGGCGCGCAGTAGTATGTTTTCCCAGCATAAACGACCGTTGCATCTATTGGTCCACCAGCAGTCATCGCCCAATTGATCTTCAAATCGATCGGATTAGTGACGAATAGATCCGCCGGAGTCGAAAGGTTGATTGTCCAGAACCGAGGAGGCATCTGCCCCTGATCTGTCGGCACTGAATAGAATTTATAGCCAACGGCAGCCCCCTCATATGGAGTAACTCCCGGGCCAGAGACCTTAAGACGAACATTTTGCATTTCCGAAGCCCAGCCATTCAAGTCTCCCGATAACCCATGGGATACCACTGACTCTAAATAGGTCAATTTGATAGTGATGCTGGGCGGGGACTTAGCATCTGGAATACAGTCCAGTGAGTTCGGTGTCCAAGTGTCGGCAACTGAGGCCGTGCTGTACATGCTGATGACAGCCAATATAGAGATGAACGCTTTAGTGAGCGAAATGTTTTTCACAAACTCCCCTTTGGATAAAATTCCTTATGTGGTTCCTACTGCATCGGCCGTGCCACCACCGCCGACGGCTAAATAGCTAAATACAGACGAGGACAATACCAGAGCTGACGGGGTTTATTGATCATCTGTAAATTCGCCTTACAGCCAATTCTCATTCTGAGATCTTTTTTTCTGGCGCTATTTTTTGATGAGTCTCAATGCAAGACACTATAGTCGGTCTTGCCGACTCCACAAAAGATGATCGGCAAGAACTAGAGCTATCATTGCTTCCAACACGGGAATCGCTCTGGTCACGATGCACGGATCGTGACGTCCATTTTTGCTAACATCCAAAATCGAGGACGTAGGCTTGAAGGCTACTTTGAGAGTGATCGTCTCTCCTGTACTGATTCCGCCGCGAATTCCTCCGTAGACCGAAGACGCACTCTGATGAAAATCAGTTCCTAGTTTTTGGGCAGAGTCAAAACCATCGCCGATCTCAACCCCAGCCACTGCGCCGACGCCCATGATGGCGCCGGCAAGATCGGACTTCAGTTTGTGAAATACTGGCTGTCCCAAATTCGCCGGAGGAGCTAAAATAGTCAGCTTCGCTAGTCCGCCGTAACTCTGTCCTTGTTCTCTGGCCTGCAACAAAAGATTTTTTACCGCATCTTGATCCACCGAAGGAAATCGTGCGACGAATTCATCGGCACGTGTTTGCCGGGACAGAAATTTCTGTTCCTCTTCCACAGACAACTGCAGTGGCCCCACCTGAGAGGCATAGCCGATGATCTTCGTTGCGGGCGACACTTGCTTCAACAGCATTTGCGCCACAGCCCCCGCCATCACTCTAGAAACAGTTTCGCGGCCCGAAGATCGACCACCACCTCTAGGATCAGAGTGTAAGAATTTTTTCCGCCAGACATCGTCCGCGTGCCCGGCTCGGTCTTTGACGTGGTCATAGTCAGAACTTTTTTGGTTGGCGTTACGAACCACTATGGCAATGGGTGTTCCCAAAGTTTTTCCCTGATGCACTCCGCTTAAAATTTCTGGGCTATCAGATTCGGATCGTTGCGTGACCACTTGCTGCTGGATGCCTTCTTGACCGGGTCGACGACGTCGCAGTTCGGCCACTAATAAAGCTTCATCAAACTCTAAGCCAGCGGGACATCCGTCGATGATGACTCCCATGGCAGGGCCGTGGCTTTCACCGAAGCTGGTCATCACGAAGCGCTGTCCGAAACTATTGCCGCTCATTTAAATTCCTTCTGCCAAATCGCTTGTTGAGCCGACGCCTGCGATTTGAACATGGGTAGACCTGAGATATATCGAGCGCCCACCCTCTGTCCATATTCTTTTGCAAGAGAGTCATCTCTATAATTCAAATCAATCACCAGTCGTGGCCGCCATTCCGTCGGAGGTAGCGAACCCGTCGGGGATCCAGCCCAAATCAAGGTCTTCGGGAACGTGGGACTTTCCCCACTGCGAGGCTGGCCCTTTGTTACCGAGTAGGCATGAGCCGTAGGCAGGCAAGCTTTCAAAACTGGCAGCGTACCGCCCCCGCCCCAAATCACGATGGGATCCAAATCCGCAGGCGAACCACCAAGGCTTTCCAGCAAAGTTCTGAACCCAACATAGTCGGTATTGTCACCGCTCCATCCTTCGGCATTTCGCCAGATGGTATTGAGCGCCCCAAAACTTTCTGACAGCGCTGATTTTTGCGCGCAGGTGACAAAGGCCAATTTTTTCAGCGGTGAGGTGACCGCCGCTGCAGAAAGTCCCAGCTTTGTCAAAAGTGGCAGGGCCGTTGGCCATTCGTTCTCTTGAATGTCTATGGCGAAAAACGGAAGATTCCATTTTCTAAAACACTCACGATGTTCGACTGGTGAAAAGCTGTGAATCACCGGAGAGCCCAAGACCGCTGCAAAAGCTGTCGATTTGGTCGGTGCCGCCATCCACTCTGTGAGAGTCGGTTGATCGCTGGAACTTCCCGAGCCCTCGCGAATAAAATTGATGTACTGACGATCCTTGAGCCAAGCTCTAACCCAAGACCATTTTCCATTTTTTGAGCGCGGTAAAAAGCTACGACGGGCGGGATCCATACCTTGCCAGTGCAAGCCGGCCTCAAGCTCCACATAGTCATTTATTTCGACTGCGAGCTTTAACATTTGTGTGCCACTAGTCGCTTTTTCCAATCGATCCATCACAGAAAAAAGTGTTTCATTTTCGCCGCGGTCATGAACCGAGATGATCTGAATCCCCGCAGGCGCGGGTTGAGCCATTTCGAGAGGCCAGTCAGCGCGATAGCCTTCGGCCAAAGCCTCACGAAACATGGTCGAATCCGATTTTCTTCGGAAAGAGATTAAAATTTGATTTTTTTCCAGCAGTACGAAAAATTTTTGCAGCTCTTCGTCAGTGAGCAGATCGTCCCGTAATTCGAAAAAATCCAGATCCCATCGCCACTGGCGGGATTTGAAGCTCTCAAAATGGCTGGCATGTTCTGGTAGGATCGTCATTCCGCCGGTCAGTCCATTGATGGAGTTAGAAAAAATCGCGCGCTCTACTTCTGAGGGAAAACTTTGCCCCTCGGGAAGATCGTAAATCCAGTGAGCCCAATCCTTATAGACCTGATTGCGCTCTTCGGAGCGCTGGTGAAACTCTTGCATCGCCGACAGTTCGGGGTTGAGCCTTGGCCGGTCCAGAAAAATACGTCCCAACTCATCGGAAGGTCTGCGCACCCAGATGATCTCTAAATCCTTGTCGAAAGGTCTTGGAGTGAAAAAGGAATCCAGAGGAAATCCGGCCCCAAGTGCCACGATATAGTTTTTTTGCCGCAATAGTAGGGTCAGGGTTTTGGCTTCCATATCGCGAAAGGCTTTTTCGCCCATCAAGGCGAAAATTTCAGTGATGGAAGTGCCTGACATTTTTTCAATTTCGCGATCCAAGTCATAGACCGGTACGGGTTCGCCGTACAAATTTTGATAAATGGACAAACGCTGTGCGAGAGAGCTCTTACCCACTCCGCGATGGCCGATCAGAATTCGCTTCATGGCTTGATTCCTAAAATCTGCCAGAACTCGGGGAAACTTTTTTTCACAACTTCGGGAGTCTTTAGCCGAATTGGCCATCCCGCACGCATGAGGATTCCTGCAGCCATGGCCATGCGATGATCATGATCAGGGTTGAATTCAAAGGTCTGGGGTTTTAGCTCATCACCTTTTCCCCAGATGATGATTCCGTCGTCGCTAGTTTTGGTTTTAACTCCCATCAAACGCAAGAGTTCTGCGGTCTTCTTGATGCGATTGCTTTCTTTGTGAACCAATCGTGGTGCTCCCGTTAGCTGGCACTCTCCATGACTGAAAGCGCAGAGGATCGCTAACACCGGAAATAAATCCGGTGTTTCACCAATCATGAGTTGTATCGGCGAAATTTTTCCAGCCCTCATCACGCTCAGAGTCTGATTTTCTAAATCCACCGGAATACGAAGGTCTTTTAAAATTTGAATCGAGGCATGATCCGGCTGCAAGCTTCGTCCGCGAACTCCGGTGATGTGGGCTTCGCCAACAATGGCCGCCGTAGCTGCGACCGCAAATACGGAGGAATAGTCGGGCTCCACAGAAACTTCGCTTTGATTGATTTCTTGCCGGCGTGGAATAAAGAAACTGTCTTTCTCTTTTTGCTGAATTTCCATCCCCAGCTGCTTGGCGAAGTGGAAGGACATATTCCAATAGGCATCGTTCAAGCCATTGGGATAAAGTTGAATTTCAAGATCAAAATCCATTTTCCAGGCGCTCATCAAAACGCCGGTGGCGAACTGACTGGAATTTTCACGGTTGATTTGGATCGGCATCAGCGGCCGCTTCCAGCCTTGACTGCGAATCACCAACTCTGTGGGTAAAAGTTCAGCGCTCACGCCCAGTTGATTCAAGATGAAGAGCAATTCTTTTTGCGGGCGTTGAAACAGCCTGGGTGTTCCACGCAATCGGAAGACCCCCTCTTCCCTGGAGACACGAAAACTCAAAAATCTAAGCACTGTTCCTGCATCACCACAGTCCAATTCTTTTTTTCCAGCGGACAAATCTTTCATCGCTGCGATCATCTTTTGTACGTCATCACATTCCGAGTGAGCATTGAGCTGCAACTGCGGAAAAAATGAATTCACTATCAGCGCTCGATTATAAAGCGACTTCGACGAAGAGACCGGGCCCGAATAGTGGAATTTCCCCAGGGCCCCGCCCACTACTGACATTGCCGCTTCCACTCTTTCAGCAGGTCTTTCATTTTCATCTTTCTGACGAAAACCCGTCCGGGCTTACGGACGAACACAAATTGGATCGCATCACCATCGGAAGTTTTCTTATCTAATCGCAATTTTTGCCTAGGATTTTTCACGGCCTTCAAGGATCGCTTCAACTCACTTTGCGATGGCCAAAGCGCTGGCACCAGCATGAATTTGAAAAATCCCTGCTGACAGCTCCAGTTCAGACTGAACAGAGTTCCCAAGTGCACGGCCCGACCATGCGACAGACCAAGCTCCGTCTCCAAAACATGTCCGACCGTGTGACCCAGGTTCAAAAGATGACGAATTCCCTTGGTTTCAAATGGATCCTTTTTGACGATTTGCATTTTTCCGCGAATCACCAGGCGTAGGTGTCTCCATAAAAAATCGCCATCCGGTGAAGCTTCGTTCACGGCCGCTTTCCAGATCGCCCCGCCAGAGATGAGCGCCATTTTATAAAATTCACCCAGTGCATCTTGAACTTGTGTGCGGGGAACCTTCAGCAAAACTTTTTTGACCAAATAAGTGTCTTGGGCAAAATAAATACTTCCGATTTGATTCTTGGCCTGCCCAACATTGAGCGCCGTTTTTCCTCCATGGGCAGAGTCCATCGCCGCCAGCCAGGTGCTAGGAATGTGAATCAGCTTCACCCCGCGTTTAAGAACACTCGCGACGAACCCGGCAAAGTCCCCCACAGAGCCGCCCCCAAAGGCGACCACGGTCAACTGCGTTCGCGGAATGTCCGCGCTCAGATTAAGAATCGCGGTCAGATGTCGCGGTAAGATTTTGACGTCTTTGAGTGTTTCTCCGGATTTCACGGCTAAGCGATTTGGAAATTTTCGGATCCAAGACCCGTGCTGCCGACTTAAAATTTGATCATAGATCAGCACGCAGTTTTTGCGATCCAAAGAGGTGGGAAGCTGGTCAGAAAAATGAGCTCGGCCGAAAGAGTTCACTTCAGCTGCCAATCGATCGGCTTCAAGCCCTGAGCTTGCAAATAAGCGTTGGCTTTTGAAAAGGGTTTTGATCCTAAGAATCCTCTGTGCGCCGAAAGCGGAGAAGGATGTGGGGACTCAATCACCAGATGTTTTTTACGATCAACGAAGGCCGCTTTTTTCTGCGCGTAACTTCCCCACAAAATAAACACCAGGTGCTCACGACCCTCATTCAGTTCGCGCACCACTTGGTCCGTAAAAGATTCCCAACCTTTTCCTTGATGGGAAGCCGCGCGGCTGTCTTCTACGGTCAACACCGAGTTCAACAGCAACACACCTTGTTCGGCCCAACGCTCTAAGTTGCCGTGACTGACCGGCTGAACTCCAAGATCTGATTTTAGCTCTTTATAAATATTCACCAAAGACGGCGGAATTTTTTGATTGGCGGGAACAGAGAAACACAAGCCATGAGCTTGGCCCACTCCGTGATAAGGATCTTGTCCCAGGATAACCACTTTTACTTTTTCAAACGGAGTCAGATTGAACGCCGAAAAATATTTCGATTTCGCAGGATAAATTGTTTTTTTCGCCGCGTACTGTGTCTTCAAAAAGCGGCGCAGGTCATTCATGTAAGGCTTCTCAAACTCGCCACCTAGGCGCTTTAGCCAGCTGGACTCGATTTGGACGGAAGGCTGATTTTGGTCGCTTGTTATCATTAAATTCAATGCCTGCTATAAAAATTTGGTTTCGTCTCACTATAAGACGTTGATTCTTTCTATAAAGTCCTAATTGCATTTGGGTCTAAATTCAAGAACTGGACCAGCCTTGACCTGAAATAAATCGTCCCCACTGTTACAATGGTAGAAGGACCACCAGAGGGAGGAGCATATGTCTAAGACCTTCAATCCCGAAGTATTACTGCAAAATCTCGGCCCAGAGGTTAAATCCTTTATCTACCAGGCCATTCTGGATTTTGAGCCCTTCTCTACGCCAGAAACAGTGATTGCCGTGGTCGCTAAAAACCCACTGGAGCTATTGTCTCAAGTTGAGGAAGAGTCCGAAAATGTGACGCTCGCATTTGATCGTACGGATTTGCCTAAAAAGACCGTGCTCAAGAAAATGTATCGAATTGCGATTTCACTGACCGAGGACGGCCAAAAAATTGAGTCCGAAGCCATTCACGAAAATATCTACGATGCCATTCGCCTGGCCAAGGATCATCTTGTGGCGGCCCTTCAGCAGATTCATGATGATATCGTGAGCAATCAGGATCGCTATGTGCAGATTCGGCAAGCCATGGCCGCTGGTGGCGAAGTTCACTGAACTTAACAGTTCTCAGTCGTTTATGCTAAGTATCGATAAATTATTAGTTTTTACGATGACTTAGAATCGTCGCGAACTTGCGTGTTGAGTCTATCTATTTTGATTTTTGCCTCCGTCATTCCTTGAAATAATGAGCAGCTACGAATAAAACTTTCTGGCTGTCCGAGGGGTGGATCTGATAAACCAGCAACGACCAAAAATTTTAATATGCGATGATTTGCCTGCAAATCTCACGGCTTTACAGGCTGTACTTCGGTCCGAAGACTTCGAGATCTTAGAGGCGGCCAACGGTGCCGAGGCCATCAAAATTGTCGAGACCAATGATATTGCCGTGCTCCTTCTCGGTGCCATGATGCCAATCCTCGATGGCTATGGGACGGCTCGTGAAATTCAACGACGTTTTCCGCAAAAAGATATTCCAATTATATTTCTGACAGCCATGTCGCTAGACGACTCTTATGTTCGTCAAGGATATGAGCTGGGCGCTGTCGACTACATTAGCAAACCGTTTGATTCTGAAATTCTTCTCAAAAAATTAAAGTTCCATGTCGATCGTTTTTTAAAAACGAAGCAGCTCGAAATCCAAGTCAACTATACAAAATCTATTTTGCAATCGGTGTACGATGCCTTCGTCTCTATTGACGACCGCGGCTTTGTCACCGATTGGAATCCGCGCGCCGAGACGCTTTTCGGTTGGAAAAAGGAAGAGGTCCTCGGCAAGCTACTTTCTAGCTTGATCATTCCCCCTCGATTTAAAGCCGCTCACGAAAAAGGTTTCGCGCATTTCCTTATCACAGGCCAAGGACCGGTGATCGGCAAGCAAATCGAGATGCCGGCGCTCAATCGCGCGGGAAAAGAAATTCCGGTGGAACTCACGATTTCTGCGATTCGAGTCGGGGAAAGTTATAGTTTTACTGCGTTTCTTCGAGATATTTCTGAACGCAAGAGAGCTGAAAATGTGCAAGCCGTTCAGCTTCAAGTGACGCGCGTTCTTGCCGATGCGATGACACTGAACGATGGAATCCAAGATTCCTTGAAAGTGATGTGTGCGGGATTGGGATGGCATTTTGGAGCCCTATGGCTCGTTGACCAACCGACTCAAACTTTGCGCACAGATATTGTGTGGCACATAGACAAACCCGAGTTCGCACGCTTTGAGGCTGAAAGTCGAAAACTTTCTCTCAGGCGCGGGCAAGGACTTCTCGGCCGCATTTGGGATTCGCAGAAGGCTCTTTTATTCGACGACCTATTGACTGACCCGAACTTCCTTAGATCCGCTCCCGCGGCGATAGCTGGGCTTCGAGGTGGACTCGCGTTTCCTGTTCGCACCGGCGACGAATTTATCGGTATCATCGAATTTTTGAGTCAGTCTCCAGTGGCATCAGAAGCGTTGTTTCTTGAAACCGCGACCGATTTCGGCTCTCGCATTGGATCATTTTATCAAAGAAAAAAAGCTGAAGACGAACTGAAAAAGAGCGAAGATCGTTTGCGAAGAATGAGTGAGGAACTCATTGTCAGGGTCGAAGAAAAAACCAAGGATTTAGCGCAGTCGCGAGATCAGCTTGATATTATTCTCAAAGGAATCAGTGACGGCATTACAGTCATTGACGAAAACGGCCAATTTATTTACGCCAATGAAACCGGCGCAAGGATGTCTGGATTTTCCAGTGTCCAAGAGTTTCTCAATACGCCAGCCGTCGAGATCATGCAAAAGTTTGAGATCATGGACGAGCTTGGAAAACCCTTTCCTGTTTCCGACCTCCCTGGCCGCCTAGCCTTAACAGGAGTCGAGAATCCTCCCGAAGTGATCGTTCGCTTTCGAATCAAAGACACCGGGGAGGAACGATGGTCTATCGTTAGAGCGTCTCCCATTTTCGATCAAACGCGAAAAGTCCGAATGGCCGTTAGCATTTTCAAGGATTTCACAGATCGAAAAAGAACAGAAGACGCAATTAGGTACATGGATATGGCGAGTCGCATCTTGAGCGCCTCTCTCGATTATGAACAGACGTTGGCGCAACTTGCGAAGCTCGCGGTGCCAAAGATCGCCGACTGGTGCTCAATCACTATTTTAGATCCTGGAAGTCCCTTTCCCCGCACGTTAGCTGTTGAGCACTCAGATCCGGAAAAATTAGATCTCGCGAAAAAATTCCAAGAGAGATATCCTCCAGATTGGACCGCGCCCACTGGAGTTCCAAACGTCATTCGCACCGGTGTCTCGGAGATTTATACCGAGATTCCCGAAGAACTTCTGAGAAAAGGCAGCCAGAGTGAAGAGCACTTTCGCGAAGCCTTAGAGTTAGGTTTAAAGTCGGCGATGATTGTACCGCTCAGCTCACGGGGCTCTACATTCGGAGCCATTACATTTATCGCCGCAGAGTCTGGACGCCGCTTCTCTGAAGCGGACCTAGGCTTTGCTGAAGAACTTGCTAGACGCGCCGGAGTCGGAATCGACAATGCGCGACTGTTTGCCGAGGCCGAGCAAGAAAAAAATAAAAGTAATGAAGCTTTGCAAAAAGTCGAAAAGTTAGTGCAAGAGGCGGAGTCGGCCAATCAAACGAAAAGTCTTTTTCTGGCCAACATGTCTCATGAAATCCGAACTCCATTAGGCGTTATTCTCGGCTTCACCGATCTTTTAATCGAGCCCTCGCTGAGCTCGTCAGATCGAATGAAATATGCTGAGATTATCAACCGAAATGGAACTCTCTTGACCCAATTGATTGACGACATTCTCGATCTTTCGAAAGTTGAAGCCGGTCATTTCGGCGTCGAAAGATTACCGGTCTCACTTGCAAATGTTTTATCGGACGTTTCGACCGTTATGAAAGTGCGAGCGACCAACAAGGGCCTTGGCTATTCTGTCATTTCGGATTCACCGATTCCCGATCTCATTTATACCGACCCGACTCGTCTCCGACAGATCTTGCTCAACATTATAGGTAATGCAATTAAGTTTACTGATAGAGGCAGCGTCAAAGTTTCATTGAAAATCGAGAGCGATATGCCTGGAAAAATCTTTATCGCCGTCGAGGACACGGGCCTCGGAATAGAGCCGGAATCCGGCAATAGACTTTTTGAATGGTTCACGCAAGCGGACGCGTCGACCACGAGAAAATTTGGCGGCACCGGTTTGGGATTAGCCCTGTCGCGGAAATTCGCTCGGGCCTTAGGTGGTGACCTAGAGCTTGTCTCGTCGGGCCCCACTGGCACAAAATTCGTCATCTCAATCTCGATCGACGCAGCAACAGAGACGTCCAGTACCTCAAAGCAGCAAAACCTCATCGAGGAAAATCGGCCAGCGACGCCGACTCCGCACCTCGCGGGCCTTCGTGTGTTGGTCGTCGATGACTCTGCAGATAACAGACTTCTCATCGAGTCTATTTTAAGGCGCAAAGGAATCATTGTGGAGACCGCCGACAACGGACGGATGGGCGTCGATATGGCGCTCGGCAAGACCTATGATATCATTCTTATGGATATTCAAATGCCCGTTCTCGACGGCCTTCAGGCGACCGCCGAATTGCGTAAACGAGGATATAAAAAGCCCATCGTCGCTTTAACCGCGCATGCCATGAACGAAGAGCGAGAAAAGACACGATTCGCAGGAGCGAATGCTCATTTGACCAAACCTATCGAAATCGCCACACTCTTGAGCACAGTTGCCAAATATTCGGGCGCCGATAGCTGATTGAGCTGAGAACCTGAACCTGCCCTAATTCGACTCACTAAGAAACCAATAATGTCCCGAAGCTCAACAAAGGGCTTCGGACTGCAAGCCATGGGCCGCTGGTGCGAGGTTCACTGATCGAAGCGATTGACATGTTCCACTGAGCTAGCTAAAGCTTCTAAAAAAAGGGGCTTTACATGCGCATTATATCCATCTTCGTCTTGGCGACCCTGTCTTTTCATTTTTCTTTGGCTCAAGAATCTGTCCAGAGTTCTTCCCAGCCTCTGACCGCTTCAAGCGATTTGAGTCGGCCGGCGAATATTCTGAAATCCAACATTGAAGTGGGAGGCTCGTTCGCATTGGGGTATGGCTCGGCCACTGGATTTGGAGTAACACTAAATCCCGCTGTCGAATATTTTGTTATGGATAAACTATCTGTTGGCGGAACGGTCAATTTGTATACCAGCGCCGATTATCAAACTTACGGAGCTGGCCCCAGCTTCACTTACTATTTCATGCAAAAAGCCCAATGGGCGGCATTTGCCGGCGGCAGTGGATTATACAACAATAACTATGCTTCTTCTTATAACGCCTACTCAAATTTGTCTGTGACTGCAAAAGTGGGCCTCAATTATTTCGTGGACGCGTCGGTGGCCTTCGGACCATCTCTCAGTTACACGGAATATTCTATGCGAAATAGTGGTGGCTATGATCCATATCAAAGCAGCAATATCAGTTTGTTATTCCATTTGTCGGTTTTTCTGTAATTCAGGAGAATCTCGACTTTGTCTTATGTTTATCAAACATCGAATCCTGCTGAGGCCAGCCTTGTTGAATCGTTCTTTGCACAAAAAGATTTTTCGGTTCGACAGAATATCGTGGCCGCAATTTACGGAATGCCCAGTTATGAAGTCATCGTTGATGGAGTCGTCGACGAACAGCTGCAGACTGATCTAAGGAACTGGCTGAACCAACAGATAGAATCAGAACCGATCAACGAAGATGCGGACGAAGAGTTGGTTTTGCAACCGGACAAGCGCTTTTCGGTCTTTACTTCCCTCTTTTATTTTGGACTTGCTGAGCTTTTCCTAAATTTAGGCTACCCATTAATTTATAGATGGTCTGGATCACTGTTCAACGGCTTCGGCCTGAAATTTTTTTCCTATTTGGTGGCATCACTTTTTCTAGTTATCGTTTGTCGGAAGACCTACGCCAAGGACATCCGAAGTTTTTTCGGCATACATCCAGCCAGTATCAGAGCTTTCATAACATGGGGAATTGTTGGTGTTTTATGGAGCCTAGTGAGAATCGGGTTACTTTATTGGTTTCCCAACTACTTTCCGGGAGTTCTCGGTCACAAAGTCACCGTTCCAGCCATTTTTTTGCTGGTTTTAAATGAATTTCTGTTCCGAGGATTCCTTCTTCAAGCATTAGAAGACTCCTGTTCAAGAACCAAAGCAGTATTATTGTCCGGAGTTATTTTTGGATTTTCTCATTTTAGCTTCCCATGGACTTATCAAGTTCTTTTGGTCAGCTTGGGTATCCTCTTAGGAATTTCACGGGTTTCCACAAAATCAATATTCGTTCCTATCTTCACCCATGTTATCGGAAGTTTGGGTTTGATGCTTTTTTTGAGTCATTGAATGGCTCGCCGAGAGCATTATGGTCTGACGAATTTTTTAAACTTTGAACCAGTCGCAGGTCAGACAAAAAAGTTCCTCTTCCTTGGAGGGCGCAACCAGCTTGCGGCTCTCATCGATCAATTGAAACATGAGTTGCTTCATTTTTTCAGCATCAGCTCTGCTGAGTGAACAAACCGATGTGTAATGAACCGATTCTTCGTCGCCAAGAAATGAGTTTTGTACCGCCTGGTTGCGCCAGTGCGTGTGGTTCAACGAATTGAATTTGGAGTCTCGCGGAACGTGAATAGTCGTACTTGTCGCCAGCCAAATATCATCCGAGCGAACAGCAAGGCCTAGCGCTTCAAGATCCTGCAGCGTTTTTTTAATGATATCGTTCTTAAGATTAAGCCTTCGTGCGATGGACTCGACCGTGCGAAATTCGGGAATAGTTAATAAGATAACAACGGCAAGATATTGCCAGTTGGAGTAAAAAATTGCCGCATTCTCATCCGGCAGAATTGTTTTCTCTGTGATTCTTTTCGCTAGATTTTCTTGATCTCTTCGCATGTCGTTGATTTTTTGTCGCAAGAATTCTTTGAGAGATTTACTTCCCGCGCGCGCCAGCAGAACTAGATTTAGAAAATATTCTTTCTCGATCTTTCGGAGTTGCCAAAAATTTCCAAGCCCTTCTGCATGCTCTACCGTAAGGTGTGTTGAACCACTCAGGACTTGGGAAAGAAAGGATCTCTGGCAACCCGCTGCTGCCGCTAACTTGGCCTTGTATCCGTAGGTGCGAGCGTTCATATCTAGCATTTTTCTTATAAATGCTAGATAATCTATATAGCTAAATATATTGTTATTTTCCATAATCTATTAATTCCTAATCAATTGTTCATACTGTAATTTATAACATTAATGCTGCGTGGCAGCAACAAGTACTTTATAAATGGTGCAACTAGGAGGTCATATGACTTTAAAAACGCGAAGCGGTACGCAATCTGCACTCTCGAAACCCAGTGCACTTGTAGCCAATGAATTACGAGGTTATCCAATAATGAGGCCCATATTTTTACTCACTTTTGTCATCCTGACCATTGGTTCGACAGCGCCCTGTTTTGCCGATGGCGCCAATGGCACCGGAAATGCTTCGCCACAACCCGTTGTTAGCAAGCCCACGACAAAGGATCTTGTTGATCAACTCCAACGTGATCCCTCCAAACCAACGGCTGTAAGCCCGAAGGATATGGTCGACAAATCCAAAGAATCGGCCGCTGGAGCGATGACCCCTTCGAGCCTAAACGCTGGGGGTAATGGAAGTGGCGGCGGAAATACGATCGGGTCATCACCGCTGAGCAAAGGCGAAATAAAGGACCTGATCAATCAGTCAAAAGATTCCGCGGTCTACGTCCTTCGAAGGATCGAGCTCATCGGTGCCTTTGGACGGAAGAGCGATCTGGGAGCCATAGCCTCTGTCTATCAGAAACTTTTTCTTGGTCCGAAAACAGTCTACCAGTCATTGAAAGAAGTCCGCTTCAATTCGATAGAGACTGGGCCCTGCCATGACACTCAATGGGATGATAAGGATGCGAGCGCCAAAGATTCCCCAGAGATCTGCTTTAGCCTAGAACGACTTTCAGCCAAGTTAGGTCATGATTCCGCACAGGCTGAAGTTTTGGCCCTCGTCGTTCATGAAATGTCTCATACCATGGGAGCGACAGAGGATGAGGCCGTCCTTCTTCAGTCCATGGTGAAGTCCAGCTTGAGCAGTGATT
Source organism: Deltaproteobacteria bacterium (assembly GCA_013286585.1). GTDB lineage: Bacteria > Bdellovibrionota > Bdellovibrionia > Bdellovibrionales > Bdellovibrionaceae > CAIYID01. Next base: position 24,427 of record JABDFK010000014.1, on the reverse strand, counting down.
CATTGGATAAAATTCCCGAACTGGTTAAGCGTTATCGTTCAGATCTTTCCGATGCAGTCGCGAACGTTGATTCCTTCCATGCAGGGTTGGCGAGCTACCAGGCTCCAGAGATCTGTGTTGGCATCGGCTTCATCGGAGCATCCATCAATGTTGTCATGCTAGAGAATTGGCACTCTTGGGTCAGCTCTGGCGGTAACGGGATCATATTCTCGGCGCCAAAAGAAGTTTCGGCTCTGACAGGGGCATTTCTAAAGAGCATGAATCTGATGAGCCTCTGTGCTCCAGATAAAATGAAACAAGTCACTTCGGCCTTTGGATCAAAAAGTGAAATGCCGTTGTCAGAATTTGAAGCTGCTGCGATGACGGGCTTTAACTCTAGCAATGCACTTCCGGTTCCATCAATCACGATCCGCAAGCTCGTTCCCGGTGACATGAACACCCTGGAAAAAGAAATTGTAGATATCCAGACGATGCTTAAATCCGTACAAGACAATTTTTGAAATTTAACTCACTTAATATTTGGAGAACTTTATGAAAATGCTTTTACTTACTACCGTCTTTGCTCTGACCTCAACCTCTATGGCCCAAACGACCAATGAGTATCAATGTATTGCGAAGGATGAAAAGACTCCGCCCCTGATGACGGTGACTAGCATCACAGCACAAGATAAAGCTGATGCCGAACTTAAAGCTTTGAAATTAATGGCGAAAGAAAACGTGACCAAGGTCACCTGTTCGCTGGCCCCTAGAATCGGTGGACTCAGCGATCTTGCCAATAAAAAATGGGAAGAGACCTCTAGCCCTGGATATATAGTCTTTCAAGGTCATCAAATCCTACACGTTGAAAAATGCGATACCGGAACGATAACAATTAAATGGAATGTAGAGCCCTTGGACGATAAATCTATGAAAATAACATTTCTAGAGAACGAATCCGAGGGTTCCTGTAGCACAGTCAGTATGCCATTTTCCACGCAGCCTGGAAGTACGCTGCTCTTGCGAGTGTATATCGAGGAAGACAAGCCTTCGTCTCTATCCATTGGTGAGCAGCTTCCTGGCACAGATAACTATATTAGTTCTTGGTTCACTGAAATTAAATAACTGATCTCTAAAACTTAACGGAGAATTTTATGAAATATTCAATCTTAATCTGCTTAATTTATTTGATGAACCCATCCTTCGCCAACGCTGAGGAACTTTTTTGCCATATAACAGACCTGCATGGATATGAATTCAACGGTACTGTTGATATTTCTGACTCCCACAAGGTGGATGGATTTTATATGACTGCCAATGGACCTGTCAGAGGGTCCGAGGCCATTATTATTTCGCCAGACTCTCCCGTAGCAAAACAAATGCGGCAACTGTCTATAGTCACATTTATGAAAGTTCAAGTTCAAGTTCAAGACCCATCATCCAATCAGGATCTGTTCGTCACCATCACAGACATGTCGACGCATGACCTACCTTTTTCTATGTTTCTTGCCTCTACAAAAGAGCCAGTTAATTTCGATGATGGTAAAGTGATCGTGCATTGTCATGTCGCTGATTTAAAGAATTAGGGGCCTTTGTTGCAAGGCTGGTCCTTATTTTTGCCTCCATGGCCGATCAAAACTCAATAACCCCGAAAACAGAAATCTGCGCATAAACCACAATTGTATCTGACCTAGTGGCGGCGTAACCTCTTCCAATGGACGTGTTGGTCAAATCAAAACCACCGATTCCACCAAAGGAGAATCACTATAGCTGGGTCAAACCTAAAACTGCTTTTGCTATTTCTTCTCCTGCCCAAACTCAAGACTCACTAGAAATCCGATAATATCCTGAAGCTCAACGAAGGGCTTCGGACTACTGGGAAGATCCTCTTTCATCTCCATGGTCAGCACGGGCTTCTTGCGTTCGAACCACATGTAGCGGCCAAGGCTTCCCGGATAATTTCCCAAACTCTTCCACGGCAAATATTCGAATTTGGGTGGCTTCACTTTCGGACCATCGAAATCTAGAACTTTCAGCGGCGTGTGGATGGAAACGATCAAGTCTGGCTTGAACTCTTCGATGTGTTTGAGCGCGCAGCGTGTTTCGGGTTCACTGCCTGCTGACGGCCCAGGAAAACGGCGCGGGTTGGATTTGGCTTCTTTTTTCCAATACTCCACCGCCTTGGCATCCCAATCCTTCGTCGGAAAATTGCGATTCACGTCGACGCCGTTGGCGTTCGTCCGTGTCTTGCGTTTAAGCCCGTCAGGGTTCAGGACCGGAATCACTCGCCAGGAGTTGCGCGGATCGATGCCCTGCAGGCGCTCCAGCCAAAATCGGCCCACACTGCCTGCGGGAGTTTCATCCCCGTGAATCAGTGAGAAAACCAAAATTCTTTGACTGTTTTTTTTACTGCTCAGTTTTTCAAAATGATAGATGGGAACTTTTTCGACGCTTTCACAGTCTGGCATCACCTGCATTTGCGCGCAGACATCGGCCAGTAAATGCGTGTCGGATTTCTTTTTGTCCTTATCCGCAGGACTTGCGAAGCCACTCAGGGTTTTTACGCAAAGATCTTTAATGCTGGCCGCAGACGGCGGTGGCAGCACTTTTTCATCAGCCACTCCCCGCAAAGAAAGCCCTACAAGAATTGAAAGTGCCAGTGGATAAAACGTAAAAGTCTCAGCCGGATTAGGCTTTGTCTTTTTCGGTGGTCGAAGTGGTCACTGTGTGCTCGGTCGTGGTTCCAGATTTCAACTGAGCCTGTGTTTGATTCTGAGTCGGTTTAGGATCGACCACGTTTTTCGCTTCAGCATCGATCTCGTTCAAACCGCTTTTGAAGCCGCGGATGGCTTTGCCTAAGGACTGACCCAGTGCTGGCAGTCGGCTTGGACCGAAGAATATCAAAACGATCACGGCTAACAATAAAATGTGTGTAAGACTGAATTCTCCCATGGGTCACCTCCGGCTAAAGGAAATTAGTAAGCTGATTTCAGCTCTGTGGCAAGAGCTGTGTCTCAAGACGATACACCACGAATATAATTGCAGCGTATTCGGAGGAACAGGGTCACACTGAGAGTGGTGTAACGCAATTGGTCGCAGACGCTGGGGTGGGTTTGTTCAATCAAAAGTTAGAAAGACGATTTCTGCTGCTCACATTTCTGCTTCCGCTTTTGCTGCTGCTTTATCAAAACTGTTCGACCTTGAAAACCAATCAGGAAAATCTTCCGAGGGTCACGAAAATCAGCGACTAGTAGAACTTGATACCTTAGGATTATTCCATGTGGATTGAACAGCGTCCGATCATGTTTGCCCTCATTCAAGTGAAGCAAAAAGGCGAGCATTACGTGCTTGAGTGCGGCGGCCATAAAATGGAAATCTCGGCCAGGCAATATCAGTACTTCGATCAGCTGATCCATGGTTCCAGCGTGCACAAGACCGTGATGGATTTTATCGCCAAGGGCTGGTTGGTTTCCTTTCGTGAGCTGTACAATCTTTTGGAGTCGATGACGAAAATCGGCTGGATCACGAATCCGGAATATCTTTCTTATTTCACTCTGGCTAAAGCGAATAGTGCGACTGGGGTGAAAGACTTGGCGATGACCTCGAAGGGCCAAGTCGTGGCCAACCCGGATTTGATCAGGCACCTGCCCTTCTTCCGCACCTTGCCCAAAGAGGTCGTGCAGCTGTTTCTAAAAAACACTCGCATTCAAAGCGTGCCCGCCAACACTCGCGTTTGCAAAACGGGCGACACATCCCGAGAGATGTTCGCCACCATTGATGGAACCGTGGGGGTGTACCGAATTTTTGGCGACGGCAAAAGACAGTTGATGAGCACCGTTCCCGCTGGTTCGATGTTTGGCGAGGGTGGTTTTCTCTTGGGTCGACCGCGCAGTGCTGACGTGATCACTTTGGCTCCGACAACGCTGGCAGTGATTCAGCATGATGCTGCGTTGGCAGAGGTCATTGATTCTGGCAAAGCGGAAGTTTTGCAGCAGCGCTTTTGGGTGCTGCAAGGACTGCTGGCTTCGGAAGTTTTCTCGCACATGCCGTCGGAAACTTTGGACAGCCTAGTTTTCGCTGGAAAGATTGTTCGCGCCAAAGAAGGTGCGATTCTGGCGAAAGAAGGCGATCCCGGCGATTGCATGTACATCATTGTGCAAGGAAATATCGCCTTCTCACAAAAAGGAAAATCACTGCGAGCGTTATCCCAAGGCGGAATTTTCGGCGAAGTGGCTTTGATGGTGAGCGGAGGCAAGCGCACCGCCACTGCCCAGGCTCAGCGCGATTCGATTTTACTTCGTATCGATATGCAGGAGTTTTATACGATTCTTTCGAATCATCTGATCTTGGCGAAAGAGATTGAGACCATTGCTTGGCAGCGGTGGGAATCGCGGGTTTGAACTTTAATTATTCAGTTTCAAGCTCTCCGTTCACAGTTCCCGGTTCACGGCTGCCGTTGGAATTCGATTTACTCCCCAAACTGCAACGGTGAACCGGGAACTGTGAACGGAGAACCTGAAACTGAACAAAAATTCTGATGCATCGAGCAGTCATGAGTTAAAATTTTTCTTGTAATTTTAGCTAGTTAAAAACTTTTTTGACTTGCGTCTAGTTCCCGAAGCAGCTCTTGACTTACATATAATTTACACTGTAAGTTGTGTGTATATCAATGAGGTGGATTATGAACCAGCTTCCTACACTGACAGAGAAAGAAAAGACCGTGCTCACTTATGTTGAGCAAAGTCTAAGCGAGCGAGGCATCTCCCCTTCTTATCAGGAGATCAAAGATCATTTTGGTTTCGCCTCTTTTAATTCGGTTCAGAATTATTTGAAGCAGTTGATTCAAAAAGGTTACATCGCCATTCCCTCGAATCAAAAACGCGCCATTCAGATTTTGCATTCTTCCAATTCTGTGCAACAGACGGTTTTGAAGATGGTCCAAAAAGCCGCCGAATTTTCTGATGAATCCGAAAATTCTGTGACACCCATGCGGGAAGAAGTTTTGTCCTTACCTTTATTAGGTAAAGTCGCCGCTGGTCGTCCTTTGGAAGCTTACACTCATGATGAAACTGTGGACGTGCCACCTTCGATGGTTCGCAATGCGAATAAAACTTTCGCTTTGAAAGTTTCGGGCTCTTCCATGATTGAAGATGGAATTCATGACGGAGACATTATTTTAGTTCAAAAACAAGCTAACGCCAGCAATGGCGAAATCGTGGTGGCTTCCATCGAGAATGAATCCACCGTCAAAAGATATTTTCTGCGGCCTCATCCAGAAATAAAAGAAAAGATGATCGAGCTTCGACCGGCGAACTCCACCATGAACTCCATGTGGTACCAGCCAGAGAAGGTCGACATCCAAGGTGTCCTAGTGGGTCTGCTGCGAAAATTCTAGGTCCCACCCAACGCTCAAAAAATAAAAATAAAGTTTAAGGCCCTTCAAGGGCTTTAATCGGAGTCTTTTGCCAAAAGGATTCCCGAAAAAAGAAAAAGTTCAAACAACAACGTTTAACTTTGGATTTTCATCCAAGGAAGGGGAAAACCATGTCCAAAACACCGAAAACTGAAATCCCGTTCGAACAGGTCCCAGCCGCAGAGGCTTTGGGAAAAAACATTATTGAAGAGTTGAAAGAGAGAATGGGCCACAGCCTTCTCTCGCTCGATCAACTTCGGCCTCCTGAAGGAGTGGCCACAGGAATTGGCGTCTTTGATGACTTTTTTCTGTGGAGGGGACTTCCGAAAGGCGACCTCACGCTCCTGCATGGCAAACCCGGAACGGGGGCCACCAGCCTGTGGCTGCAGACCGCTGCCCAGATTCACAAATGCCAAGAAAATGGCAAGAAATGGGTGGCTTGGGTGAATTCAGAATCGGAGCTAATGCCCGGCCCCCTCTTACAGAGGAAGATTGATCTGCGTCGCCTGCTGGTGGTGAAACAACCGGCACAAGCATCGCAGCTTTTTTGGACTCTGCAGGAAATGATCAGCAGTGGAATTTTTGAAATGATCGGTTGTCATTGGACCCAAGCATTTTTGAAAAATCATCAGATTCAGAAATTGAAAAAATTAGCTCGTATTCATCAAGTCGCACTGGTTTTGATCTCGCACCTAAAACAAGTGGTGGTGAACCCGCTATTTGCCCTCATCATTGAATGTCATCGTGAGTTTTACACCGTACGCAGAGCCCTTCACCGTCCAACACCATTCACTATTGCAGGGAGTATGATTCATGCGGACCTTAGCTTTGAAATTCAACACCAACCACAATTCCAAACTGGAGGCGTTTTATGCTGAAATATTCTTACCCCTCTCTCCTCGAGTTCAGTTTCGTGATCCTGGTCTTATTTTTGCTGATATTGAGTCGACCGCTGGGTTGCTGGGGGGCGACGATCGGGTACTAGCTAAAGCTTTAGAGCTAGCACAGCGGTTGAGCCTCACTGTTCAAGATTCCGACTCAGTACGCGCGGCGATTGCAGATCATCCGTACACGGCGCAAGCCTTGGCGCTGACGCCGGGGGCACCGACCGTTTCTCCGGTGGGTGAAGATCAGAAGACTTTATCGCAATTGCCTTTGTCGGCGCTGCTGCATTTAGAAGGACTCTCGCCGTGGGAGCATCCTGCGCGCTTGCAGCATATTATTTCGTTTTTTCAAACTCTGGGCTTTCGTCACTTGGACCAGATGATGCATTTTGATCTGCCCTCTTTTCGTGAACGCTGGGGAACTCAGGGGACAACTCTGTGGAAAAGACTGCACCTACGGGAGGATCAACCCATCACTCCTTTTATTCCCTTGGATCCGCTCACTAGTTACGGCCACTTTGATGATCCTGTTTCGCTCAGCGAAGTGCTGATGCAGAAGTTAGAGCCTTGCTTGGATCTGTTGTTTCTGCGTCTGGAAGGACTGCAGCGTTTTGCCACACAAATCGAAATTATTTTGCACTGTGAATATTCCAAGCAGCAGCACGTGCTTAAAATAGAGCCTGTTTCACCCAATCGCAATTTTAGCCTGTTCATTGATCTGTTGGAAAATAAACTAGACCAGATCGATCTGCAAAATCCTGTTTCGGAATTTGAAATCACGATTTTTGACTCTCCGGAAAAAATTCAACAGCTGGATATGTTTGAAACTTGCGACACCGGCCAGGACCGCTGGCAGCGCTTGATCAGTTTTGCCAAACAAGCGGATGTAGAGATGGGATTTCTGCAGCCCGAACCTTCGCATTTCCCCGAGCGCAGTTATCGGCTGATTTCGGATTGGCCCAAGACTCTTTCACCTGAAGATTTTATTTCTCGCTTGGATGATTCCATTCAAGTGAAGTCCGTTTATGCCAAGGGCCTTGTAAAAAGCCCCCGTCCTTCCCTCATTTTGCAGGAGCCCTTGGCCCTTTCCCCGCACTTTATCGAGCAGCTGAAGTTTTTTTCGCAGCTTCCCAGTGAGCGCATTGAATCCGCTTGGTGGGAGTACTTCCGTCGCTCGCCTAAGGAAAATCATCGTGCACGGGATTACTATTTTGCCATTTCCACCGAAGGGCAGTTGCTATGGATCTATCAGGACCTGGAGGAACAGCAGTATTATCTGCATGGTTATTTTGATTGAAACACTCGGCGCCGATTTCTGTTGCACGATCTTTTGTCGAACTCTGCGCGCGCAGTAATTTTTCTTTTCTGCAGGGGGCTTCTCACCCCGAAGAAATGGTCGAGGAATCCATTCGTCTGGGCTACGATGGTATTGCCATCACAGATTTGAATGGACTCTACGGCGTCGTGCGCGCTTTTCAAACGGCCACGGCGCCGGAGTTATTCACGGCTTCGCCCAATCCTAAGAAGGGATTTATTTCCGTCTTTGGTACGGAGCTGACTCTCGCAGATCAGGGTCATTCCGTGACTCTGATTCCGCTCACGCAGAAGGGGTATTTCAATCTTTGTCGAATTCTGACTTTGGGCAAGCGCAATGCTCAGAAAGGCTATTCGAAAGTCACTAGTGCTGAGATCATCGAACATGGTGAAGATCTTCTGCTGTTCGCTCACCCGCAGAATTTCTTGGCTTTTCAGAAAGCTTTCGCTGATCGCATTTATATTCCGATTCATCGGGATCTCACTTGGGAATCCATACTGCTGGGGCAAGAAGCTTTTCGCTTAGAGAAAGAACAGGGCGCTAAACTTTTTGTGACACAAAGACCATTCATGCACACGGCTGAGCGCAAGGTGGTGTTCGACACCTTGACTTGCATTTTGCATCACACCACTTTGACTGAGGCCAAGGATATTCTGATCCAAAATGCCGAGCGACACTTGCACACACTTCCAGAGCTGAGCGCGCTTTGGCAGGATCGCATTGACCTCATCGAGGTGACATTGGAAATTGCTCGGCGAATTCAGTTTTCGCTGAGCGAAATTCGCTATCGCTATCCGCAAGCAGCGCTGGAAGCCGGCGAAACCACCAGTGATCGACTTCGTAGCCTCAGCCTTAAAGGACTTGCTTGGCGATATCCAGAGGGCCCACCCGAATCGGTGGTGCAAATGCTGAGTCATGAATTGGAAATCATTCGCAAGCTCGAGTACGAGGATTATTTTCTTACCCTAGAAGAAATCTGTCAATTCGCTCGGGCGCAGGGAATTTTATTTCAAGGGCGGGGCTCTGCCGCCAATTCCGTGGTTTGTTTTTGTATCGGCATCACTTCCGTGGATCCCACCAAAATTGATTTGCTCTTTGAACGCTTCATTTCTTTAGAGCGTGCCGAGCCGCCGGACATTGACATCGATTTTGAACACGAGCGCCGCGAAGAAGTGATCCAGCACATCTACCAGAAGTACGACGCCGAACATGCAGCTATGGTTTGCACTGTGATTCGCTACAAAACGCGCATGGCGATTCGCGAGAGTGCCAAGGTCTTAGGAATTCCGCTCAAGACTGTGAACGCCATGATCAAATTCATTGGCCGTGATGGTTTTCGGCGGCTGCGCGAAGAGTGCATGCATGAGCGTTTCGGCATTGATGAGCACCGCTGGAGATTATTCTTGGCTGTCGGCCAGTCTCTGCAAGGGTTTCCCAGGCACCTGGGAATTCATACTGGTGGATTTTTGATTTCGCACAATCCTATCACTGAAATCGTTCCAGTGGAAAAAGCCAGCATGAATGGCAGGTACGTCATTCAGTGGAATAAGGATGACGTGAATTTTTTAAGACTGATGAAGATCGATGTTTTAAGTCTGGGCATGCTGACGGCCATTCAGAAGTCTTTGCTGCTTTTACGCAAGCATAAAAACATCCACTGGAATTTAGCGCAGATTCCTCCCGAAGATCCCCTCACCTACGAAAAAATTCAAGAGGCCGACACTGTCGGGGTTTTTCAAATTGAATCCCGGGCGCAGATGCAGACTCTGCCCAGACTGAAACCCAAGTGCTTTTATGACTTGGTGGTAGAGGTCGCCTTGGTGCGACCGGGGCCTTTGCAAGGGGGCATGGTGCACCCGTATCTTCAGCGTCGTGCCGGTCTTGAAAAAGTTCGGTATCCTCATCCTAGCCTTGAGCCGGTTCTGAAAAAAACTATGGGAGTTCCCATCTTTCAAGAGCAGGTCATGAAGATCGCCGTGGCCGCCGCCGGATTTTCACCCGGGGAAGCCAATGAACTTCGCCGGGTCATGTCCTTGGCTTGGAAGAAAAAAGGCACCATGGAAGGAGTACGCACACGCATTTTCCAGGGCCTGAAAGAAAATGGAATTTCGGACAAGGATTGCGAGCAGATTTATAAAACCATCGAAGGCTTTGCCAATTACGGATTTCCTGAAAGTCATGCGGCCAGTTTTGCGCTGCTCACTTACGCCAGTGCCTATTTGCACATTCGTCATCCGGATGTTTTTACCTGCGCGCTTTTGAATTCGCAGCCGATGGGGTTTTACTCTCCTAGAAATTTGATTGCGGATGCGCAAAGGCACCAGGTGAAAATGCGGCCACTGGATGTACAACACTCGAACTATGATTACAGCTTAGAGCCCTCGCCGCAAGCCGAGCTTTTGGATCTGCGTGTGGGTTTTCGCTCAGTTCACGGGATTCCCACCAAACTATTGCGAGAAATCGAAAACCTGCGCCCCTTTTTTGACGTCAGTGACTTCGCCAAGCGCACTGGATTTTCGCGTCCCCACTTGCTGAAACTGGCCGCAGCTGGGGCTTTCCAGTGCTTCAGCGACCAGCCACGAAAGATCTTATGGGAGATCGAATCCATGTCCTTGGATCAAAATAGTTTTCTGTGGGGATTGCCGCGAGAAAATTTTCAAGAAAAAAATTCTGAGCTCCCCTTCGAATCCCAGTGGGAAGAAATGCAGCGGGAGTACGCACACAAAGGTTTTTCTCTGCACCTGCATCCCATGTCGATCTTGCGCAGCACTTTGGATCAGAGGAACGAGGCTCTTTTGCAAAAGCAGCAGGTGCCTTTTTCTGATGGCAAAAAAGTTCGTGTTGCTGGGGACGGACAAAAAATTCGTATTGCAGGTATGATCAGCCTCACGCAGCGACCACCCACGGCTAAAGGCATGTGTTTTATCACTTTGGAGGACGAGTTCGGATTTATCAACATCGTGATACCGCCAGACGTCTATCAGAAAGATCGTCTGGCGATTTATGGCTCTAGTCTTTTAGAAATTTGGGGAACCGTTGAAAGAAGAAATTCCGTGATCAACGTCAAAGCGAAAAGGGTTTTTCCGCTACTGACCGAGGTTGCTGAGGCACTCATACCCTCAGCAACCATGCACACTTCTATTTCCTAGGACCAGCAGTCACCGTGAATGAAGCTTTACCAAGCGAGTTGCCCCACATGTTAAATCCCACATAAGCGGCAGTTGATGTTGGTGGCACACCTAATTTATCCACTTTCAACGCATGAACTGTGTAGATATAAGTGTGCTTTCTTCCCACGGGTGGGCATGGACCGAAGAATCCAGGTTTGCCGGCGTCCGTGTTGGACTCTACAGCGCCTTTTGGAATGGCACCTTTTGCCAAAGCGCCCAAATCGATTTTGTGAACATCGGCAGGTATGTCAAAAACGACGTAATGCCAAAATCCTGAGCCTGTCGGTGCATCTTGATCGTACAGTGTGATCCCGAAAGATTTTGTGCCTTCAGGGATGTTGCTCCACTCTAGTTCCGGAGACTCACCTTTGGCTGTGCAGCCAAATTGATTGCCGTAATAGTCAGCTGGAATTGGCTGACCTGCTTTTAAATTGCTAGTCAATTTGAACGTGCCTGCAGCGCTGGCGAATACGCCGGAGAACATAATTAAGCCGAACAATAAATTTTTCATGGGGGTTCCTTTCGAATTCTTGGTTGGTTTTTTAATGTAGCTATCACGCTACGGCGTAACGAGGGAAAAACTGTAATATATCTCAAAATGCTGCGGTTCCGTCTTTGGTCCCGCAGCAGTATCTGCCGTCATATGACGATCTTATTTGCAGCTCACTGGTTCATTGATACGAATTTCAGGTACACTCAAAAAATCTTTGTGATTGACCTGAAGGCTCAGTGCAAATTTTTTATTGGAGTCCAAGATCACTCGCGAACCTCCCGGCGAAAGAGGGCTCACTCCCACCAGATATTTGAACTGAGGAGCTGAACCCCCAAAAGATTCTTGTGTGACCACAGCCACCACCGTGCCATTTTCATTTTGATATAGATCCACACTGTCCGTGCCATCACCGTTAACACAAGAAAGAATCTTACTTCCAGCCAATGCTGATGACGTTATTGCCAATGCCACTAAAAACATTCCTACTTTCTTCATATTGTCTTCCTTTTCTTTGGTTGTTGTTACTCACTTAGTCTGTCTATTTTTCAAATTGCTGATATTCCTTTAAAATTGGGTATCCCGGCGCGAATAGGCTTCCGACTTCTGAGAAGAAAGTCTGTATGTGACTCAACTTCATGTGCTTATCGATGTCAGCCTGGGAGCGCCAGATCTCGACTGTCGCAAATTCAGTGGGGTCTTGGGGTGATTGATTGAAGGAGTAACTCAAGCTGCCCTCCTCTGCCCGAGTCGGCGCCAGAATCTTCACTGCTGCATTTTTGAACGCCTCTTCAGCGCCGGGCTTCACTTTAACTGTGGCAATCAACAGAACGGGCTCATTGAAAGCCTGGGCTTTCACTCCGGTCAGACTGGCTATCAATAACAACCCCATTAATATCGTTTTTACTTGTTTGTCGGTTTTCATAATCGATCCTTTCTATTTGGCGCTGTATTGCGCAGTGCATTTGTACCATAATTGATATTTTTATCAATTTTTTTGATATTAATATCAATTTTTATGAAATGAGCTTATACTTATTTCATGGATGTAAAAAAGATGGACATACAAAAGGTCCTATTTGACGAAATATTTGAGGCCGAGGGGCTAACTAAGTCCCAGGCGACGAAACTCAGAATCATCAATGGGACTATCCAATGCTACATTCGTCACGGCGCTAACCAAACCACCTATCAAAAGATAGCCAAACTTTCCAAGTGCAGCTTTGCCCTCACAAAACACTATTTCCCTGATCCTGATGAGCTTTTCGAAATGGTCGCAAAATACATTCGGGTTAACTTTCAACGAGTGGCCGTTGAGGCCATTCGTTCCAAGCATACGCCCACTGATCAGCTGGTCGCCTACATTAAGTCCACCTTTGATTGGGTTGATGATTACAGAGATCATGGCCGGGTTTGGATGCTTTTTTTCTTCAACTGCAGTATTAAAAAGGGGCAAAGAGCTACTAACACCGACCTGGTAAACATGGGTCATGCACGAATCACTGCGCTGTTAAATCTGGGCAGGTCTCAAAAATTATTTTCTTTTCGCTCGGCCGAAGAAACCGCAAGGCTAATACAGATTGTCATTAGCGGAGCCTTAGTGGCAATGCTCACTGAAGATATTGGTCAGTCCCAGAAGGAAGCCTTACTGGGTTCTGTCACCCGTCACTGCATGAGTTTGGTGACTTAATTATTTTATTCTTGGGGTACGGCCGTCAATATATGTCCAGTCATAATGGTCGCCCTTCCATTTTACCTGCAATCCAGCGCCGGCCGACACGACCACACCATCTCGAAATTTTATAGTTCGGCCAAGTTTTTGAATCGTCAGTAAGTGCAAATCCCATTTGGCAATGGAGTTTGGCGCGATTGACAGACCCGAGCCATCAATAAAAATTTCCCGCTCATTATTTCTTATCTGTTCAACCCTATATCCAGAACTTTCATTTTCAATAAATTTAACTTCCGAGCCGGCTGGTATTTCGAAGCTAGGTCCCGCGACATTAGCCATCAATGACTTCGCTGTTTTTTGGACGTAGTCAATTTTTCCATCCAGCCAGTGAACTCGGGAACCGGCGCTGGCCCAGACATCCGGTGCGACCTCAGCGTCATGATCAAGGGTCAATTCCGTGACATGGCCATCCCTATCGAAGGAAATATTCGTGTGGGCTGCCGCAGTCACAATACGTCCGTCGACCAGATGAAGGGGAAACGGCTGGTTCACACCATCGATGTTGTGACCAAAAATTCCGTACCGAATTTTGAACAGATTGGCTTCGAATCTCTTCGGCGTGACAGCGATCACCCACCACTTAGTGCCGTCTTTTTCTATGGGCTGATCCAAAGGCGTAATGTGGGTCTGAACCTCAAATCCCAGAGCATGATACATCTTTAGGCTGACCTCGTCACCGTAGGTGTAGATGATCGGCTGGTCATATAAATCTGGGTAATCTTTGACAATCTCAAAGGCCATTCGAATCTCTTCCACGAGCATTTGGTCGCCAAATAATTTTGGTGAGCCTTTTTCCTTTGAGTTAGAGCGGAACTCTAAAATAATTCCCCTGCCCGATTTGTCATAGTAACGAGTCACTGCCACTCCAAGAGATTCTTCTTGAGGCAAAAGAAATCGACGATCTTCGGCTGTTAATTGTTCGGGAGGTTTTTGTAGGATCGCGGTCACACTTCTAGCTTCGAAGTCAGCTTGAGTGAATGAGGAATACGTCACTCCAATTGTTGTGTCAGACCTCTCGTGGGATTGATCCGAGGCAATCTCGTAATAGAATGATCGATCGGCATAGTCGACAGCAATTTTCACCCTGGAATCTACGAAACCATTTGACCACGGTCTTCTGGAATAGCGCTCGCCAGAGATCCGTGCGACTTCCGGCCCCCTGGCACCGTCCGACTTCGTGGCAACATAGGGAGTGTGATTCAACACTCCGGCCTCTAAGTAATCCGCGGTGTAGAGAAGATAGGCTGGAACAGGAAATCGATCGTTGCTATTCCGGTAATTATAATGGTTTTGAAAGGGAGATTTAGGGTAGAGCACGGGAATCTGTAAAGTCATTGGATGATAGGCTTGCTCACATCTTGTGGCTGCAGCATTGACATTCATGCCGGCCAGACAGAGCACGGAAATACGAAGCAAAAAATGTATCACGGCTGTCCAACTTTTGAACACTTTTGGGCTCTCCAATACCATATAGGACCAATGAAATTCCTATAGGTATCAAGAGCAAAGAATGATCCGGAACCGGCACCCCTAGATTAATCTGAGGAACAAACGCATTTAATCGTCTGGGTCAGTACACCCGCTTGATAAATGCTTAAGCTGGCAACGTCGCCATCGTCTTGGCAGCCCGATGGACCACTAAAGACATATTTGTTACCGCGATTGCCAGTGTGTTTTCCGCTGACCACGTAGACCCATCTATTGTTTTGTGCGCTGAATTTCGCGTCTACATCGGCCACGGCCTTACCACTTAGCTGCAGTTGAAAACCGCCTCTAAGGTTAACATCTTCACTAGTGAGGGCAACCTGTGCTTTATCGTAACCCTGTCCGCGCTGTGCTCCGCACTCGAAGGAAATGGCATCCGCCAGTGCTGCTGAAGTGCCAAAAACAAACAGTGTAACTATTGCGAAATTTTTCATAGGACTACCTTCTTCAAATTGTTAATACTGAGCACGGTCTTTATATCAAAAGATGATAAAGACATCCATTCTTAGAAGCATGGAAGATATTTAATCCAGGGATGTAAAAAAAATCGACAGCGCTTAAGCGGCAGCCTTTTTAGGAGCGAAAATATCCAGAACTTCGTCGAGAGGTTTCGGTTTCGCAAAGAGATAGCCCTGACCATGATGACAACCCAGAGCCGTTAAAAGAAGAGCCTCGTCTTCGTGCTCGATGCCCTCGGCGACGATATCGACACCCAGTTCGATCCCCATGGCTACGACGGCCTGGACGATGGCTTTGGAGCGCACGTCTTTAATGATCGTGGACACAAAGGAACGATCCACTTTGATGGTCGCCACTTTCATATTGAACAGTGAAGTTAATGAAGAATAGCCTGTACCGAAATCATCCATGGCGAAAGAAAATCCCTTTGCGCCGATGCTTTTGATGGTCGGAAGGATGAACTCGCCCTCTTGAAAAATTCGCTCGGTCACTTCTAGTTTCACATTCTTGGGATTGACTTGAATTTTGTTTTGCAAAGTTTCAACCCGGTTGCAGAAATCAGGATCGTTCAGTTGCCTTGAAGAAACATTGATGCTCATGGTGAGGTCAGAACGGCCCAAAGCCTCTTGCAGAATCAGCAGATCTTTAAAACCTTGTTCCATGATCCAATCGCCCAAAGGTAAAATCACGGAAGTTTGTTCGGCCACATCGATGAACTCGTTCGGTGGAACTAAACCGCGCTCTGGATTTTTCCAGCGGCACAGAGCTTCGAAGCCCACTAGGTCGCGAGTTTTCAAATCAAAAATTCCCTGATAGACTAGAAAGAATTCTTTTTTAGCCAAGCCACGTAACAAATCATTTTCCAGTTTCAAGCGCTTGCGGGCCACATCGCCTAGCACGGCCGCAGGTTTGTTCACAGACTCTTGGTTGGCCAAGGCTCCGTGGCCTTTAAATTTCATGTTCACACTGCGCATGCGCTTGATGAGCTGAAAGGTCACCAGCTGCACGATGGGATCAGCCGCCGCGAAACGCTCGCTCATGAGGCGTTCTGAAATCACTGTCAGATCGCAGTCGTCGAGCGCAAATGCCGAGGCTGATCTGGGCAAGCCGTCGATGATGGCCATTTCGCCAAAAACTTCGCCGACTCCGATGATGGCCACTGGTACGTTTTCTCCGTCTTTGGAAATGGTGATAAGAACTTGTCCTTTTTCCACCAAATAGGCGCAGGTCCCCGCATCCCCTTCGCGGAAGATGTAAGCACCAGCTGTAAACGAAACTGAATTACCATGAACCATCACAGAACTGATCGGAGTTTGCGTCATCGAACTGAACAAGACGTTGGTCTTAAGTGATGCGTGAACTTAGACCTTTATCTCACTCAAAATGGGAATCGGTGTGTATTTGGACTCGATCATGTGTTGGGCCCTAGCTGCAACTTCGCGCCGAGCCTCCTCGGTGGCACAAATGATCGGGGTCAAAAACTCCAATTCCATTTCGGCAGAGCGAATTTGAAACGCCCGCCAGGCCGCTCCGACGAACGGAGCCGGGCCATACCAAAAAACATTATCCCGCCATTGCGGTCCCATCGGCTGACCGTTGATTTTTCGGAAATTGATCACGGCCGGTAAAATTTCAACACCCGTACCCGCGGCCGCCGTCATCAGCGTTTTTTTGAAAGGATAAATTTTCTCTCCGCTATGGGCAGCGGCCTCTGGGAAGAGCACTACGTTGAGGCCCTGCTGTAAAGCTTCGCGGATCACCAAAATTTCTTTGTGAATGTTGGAACGATTTTTTCGGTCCACATAAAGGCAGCCGGCAAACTCGGTCAATAGGCCAAGCCCAGGAGTGGCCTTCATATCCGTAGAAGTAATGAACAGCGACGGAAACTGTGAGGCCACGGCGAAAATATCGATGAAACCGGTGTGATTGCAAACCAGCAGATAATTTTTGCCCTGAAGATGGTGCTGGCCCTTCACCGTCAATTGAATGCCCATGACCCGCAAACAGACGCCGCCGTAAAAGTTAGTCAGGCGGCAATAGGTGTGGCGACGACGAATAGGATCACGGACAAAAATATCGACTAAAAAGGAACACAAAATGAACGACGACACGACCAGAAGTTGCACCGTCATTTTGATCAAGGCAAAAAGTCCATTCATGGAAAAGATTTGAGCAAGAAAACTTTGTTCAGGCAAGTTCTTCGTCCAATTGCAAGGTCGCGGCTTTGCTTAAGCGATCACGAATCGCCTGCCACTGTTCGGTTTCGGGGCCTTTGCGAAAAGCCTCAGGCTCTACAAAATAGATGACGTCGGCATTTTGCACTGAGAGTTCACGAAGTTTTTGATAGAGTTCGCGGGCGGCTAGTCGTGGGTCTCTCGAAAGACTTAGTTCGATGAATCGACGCAGGGATTTTGGTCGGCGAAGAACAATACCCTCCACCTCGTTGGGAGCGGTTTTTAACCCGGTTTCGATGGCCGAACGCAAATGTTCTTCACATCGCGGGATCTGCCGACAGTAGATGAGTGGCACACTTGGCATGTAGTGATGTTTCAAATGTCCAGGGCTTTCAACACGAGAAACTTGTGTCGACCAAGAGTGCGTAATTCCCGCCTGACGAAGCTCGTGCTCTAACTGACTTTGCAGGATTTGGCCCTCGCGCAAAATTGATAGTTCGGAGTTGCCGCGAATCAGCACCACCGTGCTTTCGATTCCAACCTGCGAATGACCACCATCCAACACTGGAACCTTTGACGCAAATTCAGTTTCGACATGTTCGGCAGAAGTTGGGCTGGTTCTCCCGAAAAGGTTGGCGCTGGGCGCGGCTAGGGCGATGCCCACTTTTCGAATCAGTTGCAATGCCAGTGGATGATCAGGACAGCGAAGGCCGACAGAGTCTAAACCTGACGTGATCAGTCCACTCACCAAATCTGACTTGGGCAAAACGAGGGTCAAAGGACCTGGCCAAAATTTCCGCGCCAAGGCCTCAGCGACTTGGTTCCAGTCCCGACTCAATTTTTTCGCTTGGTCAATACTATGAACGTGCACGATCAGCGGATCGAAAAAAGGTCTCTGCTTAGTGCTAAAGATTTCACCGACCGCGGACTCTGAATCAATGCGGGCCGCAAGACCATAGACGGTCTCTGTCGGAATGGCCACCACGTGCCCTGACCTCAAAATGTTTTCGGCATCACTGACATTGACAAGCATGGGACCTTATAGCGACCCATGCTTGAATTGGGAAGAATTTAATAGCGAGGACCGCGGGATCCTCCGCCGCCACCACGTCCGCCACCACCACCCTGGCGGGGCTCTTGCGGGCGAGCTTCAGAGACATTGATATTACGGCCGTCCAACGGCTGACCGTTCATTTTTTCAATCGCCTCGTCCGCGGCGGCGTCATCTTCCATCTCGACGAAACCAAAACCTTTGCTGCGATTTGTTTCGCGATCACTGATCACTCGCGCCGACGTCACTGTACCGTACTGGGCGAACGCATCGCCCAGCGACTGATCGTCGATGGAATATGGCAAATTGCCGACGTATAACTTCTTACCCATGGGAACCTCCTCAGGTTGTGGATCGATTCGGGCCCATGGACACGGAAAAATTCGGAACACGGAACTCTCAAAATCGTTGAAATAATAGTTACAAGAAATTTGGGCTCAGACAAGGATTTTTGAAACGTATTTTGGGAGAGTATTTCGATCTTTCCCAGTTCGGTATTTTTTACCTCTTTACAGCGTGCATTTGATTTCATCTCAAAAATATAAAAGGAAGAGCCTGAATTTTGCGAACTGGGAAAGATTGAAAATATATGGGTGCTTATGGGCGCATGTTGTTGAATTGCAATGGCACTTTGAAGGACTGCGCGCGAAGGGCATTCATGGTCGATTGCAATTCATCGATGCTTTTTGAAGTGACGCGGATTTTGTCGTCCATGATTTGCGCCTGGACTTTCATCTTGGAATTTTTGATGAAGGTGGTGATTTCTTTCGCCGCTTCTTTTTCGATACCTTGCAAGACCTCGACCTTTTGCCGGGTCATTTTTCCTCCGGCGGGCTCGGGGTCAGAGAACTTCAATGACTTGATATCTAGACCTCGGCGGTGAAGTTTAGTTTGTAAAATATCCTTCATGGCATTCATCTTATACTCGTCGTCGCCTAAGAGAGTTATCAGCTTTTTGTCCCACTGGATCTCTGATTTGCTGCCTTTGAAATCATAGCGGCCGATGATTTCCTTCTGCGCCTGAGTGACGCCATTATCGACCTCCTGCCAATTCACTTCAGACACTATATCGAACGAGGGCATTTTAGATCCTCCACAAATATCTCTTTCCGAGAAGCATAAAACATTCTTATGGGTCCTCAGCAAGTAAAATTTGTTTGGGCATTTTCTCATTTTGGCTCTTGAAAATGCCTCTTTTTGACGCAATAATTAAGGTATGCAGGCAGACCCCGTTCCAACGGTAAGCTATCGATCCTTGCTACTTAACTCCAGCTATGAGCCCATGAAAATCGTGAGCTGGCAGAAAGCCATTATCCTTTGGTTCCAAGGCAAGGTCGAGGTCGTGGAGTTCCACAGCATCTTTGCCCGCTCTGTCAGACACAGCTACCAAATCCCCAGTGTCATGCGCCTGAAGACCTATGTGCGCCCCAGGAGCTATGGCGCCGTTCGCTTCTGCCGGGAAAATATCTATATTCGAGACAACTTCACTTGCCAGTATTGCGGCGATAAATTTTCGCCGAAACATTTGACCCTGGATCACGTGGTCCCGGCTTCCAAAGCTGGGCCTAAATCTTGGACCAATGTGGTGGCCGCTTGTCGCGAGTGCAACCAGAAAAAGGCCAATCGCACGCCAGAGGGTGCGCGCATGCCACTTTTGAAGCAACCCATCATACCGTCGTGGTTGCCTTCTTTGGAAATGAACTTTAAGTACTCATCCTTACCTCCGGCGTGGTTGCAGTATTTGCGCTTCGAGGTTGGATAGCGAGTTTCAATGGCCTTCCCTAAATTTCAAATCGAAGAAATCACTTATCATCAGACCTTGGATTTACGGGCCAGAGTTTTGCGATCGGGCCAACCGCCTGCGGAGTATGTGAATCCCGGGGATTTGCGTGCCGGAAGTTTTCATTTGGGCGCTTTTCACGGCCGTGAATTGGTAGGAACGGCGTCTTTCGAAATCGAATCACACCCTTCAATTCCTGGTGACGGTGAAATATATCGACTGAGAGGCATGGCCACCGAGCCCTCCGTTCGTCGACAGGGGGCCGGTCGCGCTCTGGTCCAAGCCGGCGAAAAATTGATTCTTCAGCGACAGCTGAATGCTGGTGCACCGCCGGCTGGATTGGGAAATTTACTTTGGTTCAACGCCCGCGTGGTGGCCTTTCCGTTCTATGAAAGTCTAGGTTTCAAATATTGGGGTGAGGTTTTTGAGGTGCCAAGGACTGGTCCCCACAAAGTCATGTACAAGTATCTGCGCCAACCGATAAATTAGGAGGATGGGCAAACTCACCGAGTTCCGACTGGAAGACAAATCGCGCCGAGACCTGCTTCGCAATATCATTCGCACGATCAGCGAAACTAACGGCATTTCCTTACGGGACACATTGGAGCTGATGGCTTCTGGCGAATTTCAAAAAGAAAATGCTTTAGCCTTCGATCAAGTCGAAGAGTACCGCAGCTTGCTGGACAAATTTTCGATCAACCAAATCGACATTCATCAACTGCTGCAGCATCCGGTGACCGAGGCTTTCTGTGATTTTTTTCGTCATTTCCCCTTGAAATATCGTGAAGAGCACATCCATCTGACGGGGGCTCTCACCGCTGAATTCATTTATCCCCGGCTTAAAAAACTGATCGAGGGCAAAAACAAGGACATCTATCAAAGAAAAATCACCGAAGTCTATGGCAGCTCCGCTTGGCCCATCAAAAGTTCCGAAGACGTGGACCGTCTGATCCGGCTCAGTGAAACTGAGGGTTTTGCCACTTACCTGAAGATCTTGTATTTGCCAAAATTGATTTTGGTGGACCGCAAGGCCCATGCGGATAGTGCCTATCATTTGGCGCAAGAACTCTATCACAAGCACAATGTCGGAACTGTAAGACTGAAATTCACACTTTCACGCGCAGCCTCCACTTCTGCGGATCAAATTCCCGGCGCCGATGATGTCACTCCAGAAGATGTGTTGTTGGGTCTGTATGAAGGTTTTAAAGACTTTCAAAAGAAACATCCCGATTTCAACTTTATTCTTTCGCCTTCGTTCAGAAAAGAAAAAAGTTTTTTCGATAGCAGTAAATATGCTTCGCGCAAAGAAAACTTTGAAGCTTTGGTGAATGAACTCGTGCGACTGCTCGATCAGTTCCCCTATTTACAGGAGCACGTCACGGATGTCGATACAGTGGGCAGTGAAAATGAACTCTACCGTAAGGAGCATTTTAACGAACTGCAAAAAGGATTTCGCAAATTGCAGTATCGCGGTTTTAAAATCCGCTCCCATCACGGCGAGACCTTTTACACACTCAAAAAGGGAATTCAAGCGGTCGACAATGCCATGAATATTTGGCACATCGACACGCTAGAGCACGGTTTAAGTCTTGGCATTAACCCCAACTTCTATTTCCATCGTCTGTATCAGAGGACCATGGAAAAAAATCGTGCGGGCAAACCGCTGAGCGAAAAAGATGCTGATTTTCGTGAGGTCTCTGAATTGGATTGGGGCGCGCAGAAGTTTGTCCTAGACAAAATTGTTCAAGGAGAGATACTGACCGAGGCCGAGCACACTCTGTTCGTCAAAGCCAAGTTTCATACGGCACGGGAAGTGGAAACTTACCAGCATGACGTTTTGAATCGCATGATTCAAAAAGGTGTGACACTGATTTCCCTGCCCTCTTCCAACAATAAATTGACGGGTCAATTTGATGATTACAAAGACCATCCTTTTTCTTGGTGGGAAAAAAAGGGCGTTCAGTTGGGCGTGGGTACGGACAACTACGTGACCTTGAACACCAATTATATTCGCGAAATGATGATCGTGCTGCTGACCGATCCGGAGGCTTTAAAGATCACTAAATTGCTGATGGTGACCACCGGTGAAAGTCGCCGTCCTTACATCAGTCATCTTCTTTGGAAGATGAGAAAAATGAAAATCTAAATGTGGCCGAATAAATCCTTTTGGAAAGATTTGCTGAGCAAGGACATGCTCATCTTATTGGCCATGGGCTTTGCTTCTGGCCTTCCACTGGCCCTTACGGGTGGCACACTTCAAGCTTGGATGAAAAGCGAAGGTGTTGATCTAGGCACGATCGGTCTGTTCTCTGCGGTCAGCTTGCCCCTGAGTCTAAAATTTCTTTGGTCACCATTCATGGACCGCTTTACTCCGCTGAAGATGGGACGCCGGCGTGGGTGGATGCTGATCACGCAGCTTCTGCTCATCGCCGCAGTGGCTGGATTAGGAATGTCGCAACCGAAAATAAATTTGTACATTGTTGCGGGGTTAGCGATTTTAGTTTCATTTTTTTCCGCCAGCCAAGACATTGTGCTAGATGCCTGGCGCCGGGAAAAACTGGAAGACGATCAGTTGGGATTTGGCACCTCCGTGTTTGTCACTTCGTACTTATTTTCGTTCCGTATGATCTCTGGATCGCTGGCCTTGATATTGGCCGATCGAATCTCGTGGTCCAGTGTTTACCTGATCATGGCCGGCGCTCTTCTCGTGGGTGTGATCGCAACGTTGTTATGCAAGGAACCCGCTGTTTTGTCTGCGCCCCCGAAAACTCTGAAAGAAGCCGTGATAGAGCCTTTCAAGGATTTTTTTACCAAGCCCGGCGCTGTCACTATTTTGATTTTCATCTTGGCCTACAAATTAGGCGACAATATGGCCTCACAGATGACCACGCCATTTTATCTAGACATCGGATTTTCCAAAACAGAGATCGGCGCCATCAACAAACTGGTCGGATGGATTGCTTTAGTCTTCGGACAGGTGTTGGGCGGAATTCTAATGAAAAAGTTAGGAATTCTTAGATCGCTGCTTTGGTTTGGGTTACTGCAAGGAGCGGCTGTTTACGGATTTGCTGTTCTTACCTGGACTGGAAAAAATAATGGCGTACTAGCCGGAGTGATCTGCTTCGAAAATATAGCTATTGGCATGGGCACTATTGCCTACGTTGCCTACATGGCCTCTATCACCAACAAGAAGTTTACCGCCACACAATACGCTTTGCTTTCCAGCTTGATGGCATTGCCGCGCACGCTGATTTCTGCTCCCACAGGATATATGGCGCAGTTCTTAGGCTGGCACGGTTTCTTTTTGCTTTGTACTTTGATGGCGATTCCGGGACTGCTGTTGATTCCAAGATTGACCAAACTGGATCGACATTAACCGCTTTGATCCTTCGATGAAATGTAATGATCCCTGATCCAAATGCGAATGGTTTTTAAAAAATAATCCGTCATGCCGAAAAACACGAAATGATTGTTGTAGATGCCCTTTTGCAGAGTTTCTTCGGTGTAATTGCATGATCCCACTAACTTGGGCTTGTTGACCTCGTAAGGCATCCATAGAACAAAGCCGCGAAAAGCACCTAGACTCATCGAGCGATAGTACTGCAGCGTAAGCCCTGCCTCTGAAATTTCAGAGATCGATACTGGGCTTGCGATGTTGATGTCTTCGGCTTTCGCTAAGGTTTGAAATTCAACCTCTCCCGTAGCGGGTTCAGACTCGGTACAGTAGATCTTTATTTTTTGGGCAATATAGTTTCGGTCCAATGGTCGGAAAAAAACGTCATTGACAAATCCGCCATATTGCCTGAGCTCTGAATCGGAATAGTCTTTGGAGGCAAGCACAAAAACTGAGGCATTCAGGTTCGGTGTCGCTCTGGCTGCCCTGGCTCTCAACGAGGCTTTGATTTTCGTCCAGTGCTCTTGATCACCGGGCTGAATAAAACGCTGACTGACTAGCACTATATCAGTGACCACAGGAATTCTGCTATTGGCCACCAGATAATTGTTTCGCTGGTCCGTGCTGAGCTCAACAAATTTGACCCTCAGTTGATTGGAAACCTTATCCCGATCAAATCCGATGGGCCTTAGAAAAAAACGGTTCCCCTGCAAACTAAATACGAGCACCTTGTCACTCGGGGTTGCCACCATGGCTTTCCAGGTTTGAAGCATCTCTGGACCCAAACCGGTGGTCCAAAATTGATGTCCTTTGACGACGTCTTCCTTTTGACCAAAGACCAAAACCGCATCTTTGCCGGGCTTCTGTATGTCCACAATATGCTGTCCGGTGGAGTCGAAAACGAAGGCGATCTCTTTGTCAGCCGGCAGAGCCTTCACGGCCTGCTTCGCGGACTGCAAATCCACCAGCTTCGGATCTAGATCCATCAGGAATTCGGCGAAACTTTTATAACAGGCGATCTGAGGATTTTTGAAACGCTTTTGGATATTTTTGCTGAGCTCTGTGGAACTTTCTTCGGCCTCATCAATGATGACCATTCCAAAC